>NZ_CEEDBP010000009.1:0-166434 GCF_979252845.1 Belnapia sp. AC561 | reverse complement strand
GGCGCCGCACCAGTCGGCGATGAAGGCGGCGATGGAAAGGGTGGTCTGCTTCAGGTGCTCGAGGCTGGTGCGCTCGTCGAAGGCATGCGCCCCCTCCCCCTTCGGGCCGTAGCAGAGGCCGGGGATGCCGAAATAGAGGCCGTAGAAGCGGGTGTCGTTCACCGCGGTGGTGATGCGGGCCGGCATCTGCGCCCCGAAGACCTGGGCATGGGCGGCGGCCAGCACCGCCTCGGCCTCGGTGCCCGGCTCCAGCACGTAGCCATCGGCGAGGAAGCCGTGCCATTCGACCAGGGGCGGGTTGTTGGCGAGGAAATTGTCGGACTTGGCCGCCTGGTCGACGCAGCGCTCGACGCCGCGCTGGATCTCCGAGACATCGGCGCCGGGGAGCAGGCCGATGCGGCAATCCACCTCGCACCAGGCCGGGGTGCTGCTGGCCCAGTCGCCGCCGCGGATGATGCCGGGGTTGAACTTCAGCGGGGACTCGATCCCGGCGTACCATTCATGGTGCTTCGCCGCCTCGTTCAGCTTGACGGTATGCGCCTGCAGGGCCTGGATCAGGTGATAGGCGGACATGATGGCATTGCTGCCGGATTGCGCGACCGCGACATGCACCGGCACGCCGCGCACCTTGATGCGGAACCACAGCGTCCCGGTATGGGCGCGGGTGATGGTGCCGCCGGTCGGCTCGGGGATCAGCGCCGCCTCGGCGCGGTAGCCGCGGACCAGGGTGGAGAGGGCGCCATTGCCGGTGCTCTCCTCCTCGGTCACCGTCTGGACATGGACATCGGCGGCGGGCTCGAGCCCGGCGGTCTTCAGCGCATCCATGGCGAAGACCATGGCGGCGACGCCGGACTTCATGTCATGCGCGCCGCGGCCGTACATCCAGCCGTCCTTGATGGTCGCGCTATAGGGCGGGTAGGTCCACATCTCCTCCGGCCCGGCCGGGACCACGTCGATATGGCCCTGCAGGATCAGGCTGCGGCCGGTCGGATTGGCGGCGCGGTGGGTGGCGACGACCTGCACCGAAGTGGCGGCGCTGACATCGACCATGGGGCTGGCCTTGGGATGGGCCGCGAGCGGGACCTCGGCCAGGGTATAGCGATCGACGCCGTAGCCGCGCGCGGCGAGCTGGCGCGCCATCCAGTCCTGCAGCGGCGCCTCGTTGCCGCGGGTGCTGGGGAAGCGGACGAGATCGGCGAGGAAGCCGGTCTGCTTCTCGAAATTGGCATCCACCGCGGCGGCGAGGCGGGCGAGCAGGGCGGCATCGGGCATGCGTCGGTCCTTCCGGCAGGGTGCGGGCATCCTGCGCCGCCCGCACCCTGCCGGGTAGAGGCTACGGCACCGGCCGGGCGTATTGCGCGCTGGTATGGTTCACCGGACTTGGCTCATAGGTGAGCTTGTCGCGCTTCGCCGCCCAGATATTGCGCAGGAAGATGATCGGCAGCAGGCCCTTGTCGTCCAGCAGCGCCTGCGCCGCCTGCTGGGTCAGGATCTCCCGCCGCTCCGGGTCCATGGTGGACATCGCCTGGGCCAGGGGCTCGTCCATCGCCGGGTTGGAATAGCGCTGGCGGTTGAAGGGGCCGTGGCCCAGCTCCGGGTTGCGGGTCATCGCCACCTGCCGCATCGGATTGATGGTGAGGTAGCTGCTGTAATAGGTCATGAACAACGAGAAGTCGCGGTTGGTGGCGCGGGTGAAGAGCGTCGCCGGCGGCAGCGTCTCGACCGCGGTCTCGATCCCGACCCGGGTGAAGGATTGCGCCAGGGCCTGCAGCAGGTTGTCGTCGCCGGGGAAGAAGCCGTTCGGGCCATGGATGGTCAGGCGGAAGCCCTGCGGGTAGCCGGCCTCGGCCAGCAGGGCGCGGGCGCGGGCCGGGTCGTGCGGCAGGGGCGGCAGGTTGGGCAGCCGGTGCTCGGCGACGGGGGCGGCGAACTGGTCGGCGGCGCGCGCCTGGCCGTGGTAGAGCCGCTCGGCGATGTTCACCCGCGGGATGGCCAGCGACAGCGCCTCCCGCACCCGGCGGTCGGCCAGCGGGTTGCGCGGCAGCGGCTTGCCCTGGCGGTCGAAGGCAAAGGGCGTCGTCTCCCGCATCGCATCGGGCGCCAGGTAGACGAAGGTGACGCTGTCGACCCCGAACAGCGAGAAGCGCGGGTCGCGCTCCAGCCGGGGCACGTCCTGCAGCGGCACGTAGTCGATCAGGTCCACCTCGCCCGAGAGCAGCGCCGCCATGCGCGAGCCGCCCTGCGGGATGTAGCGGAAGGTCACGCGGTCCCAGGGCTCGGCCGGGCCCCAGTAGTCGGGGTTGCGGGTCACCTCCAGCCGCTCGTTGTGGATGTAGCTGGCATAGCGGTAGGGGCCGGTGCCGATGGCGAGCTTGCCGCTGGTGAAGTCCGAAGTTGCCGGGTTCTCGCCATGCACCCGGCGGGAGAGGATGACCGGGCCGGTCAGGTCGATCGGCAGCAGCGGGTTGGGCTCCCGCGTGCGGAGGATGATGGTCCGCGGGTCCTTGATCTCGATGGCGCTGATGGTCCGCACCGCGGGGGTGAACAGCGCCGGGCTGTTCGGCACGGTGGGCACGCGGGCGAAGGTATAGGCGACGTCGTCGGCCTCGAAGGGCGTGCCGTCGTGGAAGCGGACGCCGGCGCGGAGCTTCACCTCCCAGGTCAGCGGGTCGATCAGCCGCAGGCTCTCGGCCAGCCGGGGCTGCCGCTGCGCCTTGGTGTCGAGCTCGAACAGCGGCTCGAAGATCTGCCGCAGCACCATGTTGTTGTTGGTGGTGTTGTGGAAATGCGGGTCGAGCGCGCTGGGCGGCGTCTGCGCAGCGATCACCAGGTTGCGCTGCGCCGCAACCGGTGTATCGCGCTGCGCCGCAGGCACGTCACGCTGCGCCGCAGCGGGGGCGGTGAAGGCGACCATGAGCGTGGCCGCCACGAGGGCAGGATGCATGGAGGATCTCCCGTCGGGCCGGTCTGGCGCCAGCCTCGTCGGGAAGCCTCGGATGCGGGGCTCGCCCGCGTCAAGCAAACTCCGGCAGGCTAACGAATCGGCGGCGCGTATTGCAGCCCGCCCTTGGTCCAGAGCGCGTTGATCCCGCGCGGGATGCCGAGCGGGGTGATGTTGCGGTCCCAGCTTTCGGCGAAATTGCCGACCTGGCGGATGATCCTCACCGCCCAGTCGTTCTCGAGCCCCATGGCCTTGCCGAAATCGCCCGAGCGCCCGAGCAGGCGCTGCACGTCCGGATTGGGGCTCGTTATGAAGCTGTCGATGTTCTGGCTGGTGATGCCGAGCTCCTCCGCGGTGACCTGGGCGAAATGCGACCAGCGCACCACGTCGAACCAGCGCCAGTCGCCCTTGCGGACCAGGGCGCCCAGCGGCTCCTTCGAGATGATCTCCGGCAGCAGCACGAATTGCTCGCCGCCGGCGCCCTGGCTGGCGCGGAAGGAGGCGAGCGAGGAGGCGTCGTTGGTATAGGCGTCGCAGCGGCCGTTGACGAAGGCGAGGCGGATCTCCTCCGGCTGCTCGATCACCACCGGGGTGAAGCGCATGGAATTGGCACGGAAGTAGTCGGCGAGGTTCAGCTCCGTCGTCGTGCCGGGCTGCACGCAGACGGTCGCGCCATCGAGCTGCCGGGCGGAGGTGACGCCGGAGGACTGCTTCACCATGAAGCCCTGGCCGTCGTAGAAATTGATGCTGGCGAAGGCGAGGCCGAGCTGCACCTCCCGCCCCAGGGTCCAGGTGGTGTTGCGGACGAGCATGTCGACTTCGCCGGATTGCAGCGCGGTGAAGCGGACCTGCGTGGTGGTGGCGACGAAGCGGACCTTGTTCGCATCGCCCAGCACCGCCGCGGCGACGGCACGGCAGGCATCGACGTCGAGGCCGCGATAGACGCCGCGCGCATCCGGCAGGGCGAAGCCGATGGCATTGATGGAGACGCCGCAGACCAGATGGCCCCGCGCGCGGATGGCGCCGATGGTATCGGGCGCGGGCTGGGCCGAGGCGGGGATGCCGGCGAGGGCCAGCGACAAACCGAGACATAGGGCGGTGAGGCCCCTGATCCATCCGCGCATGGCACCTACTTCCCTCGTTGCGAAAAGGCCCCCGTCGGCCCCGGAAGCGAGCTTCGCCGCCGCACTGCACGACATGCAAGACCATTTCCACGCGGTTTGCAGGGCGACCAGTCGGCCAATTCCCGAGTGCTGGAAACACATCTGGGGTTCCGGACCAGGAATGTATATTTTATACAATACTTGCATCACGGGACGGTGATCGACTACCCAGCCGCTGCCGGCGAGTAGCGCCGGACCGAAACGCGGGACCGCAGATCGGATTTGCTTGTCGTGGAGAGCGCAGGGGAAAGACCTCTGGCTGCGTCCCATGCCTGTCCGGCGGACGGGCGGGTGCCGCCTCCTCGGCTGATTCCGCAAGGGGATTGCAGACTATGGCTCAGAGCTTCTTCGAGAGCTTCGACAATGGCATCGGCGCGCTCTCGCATACCTGGGGCGCCCACAACATCGACACCAGCGTGCGCGGGCAGGTGACGGTCAGCAATACCGGTGGGCTGATGGAGCGGCCCTATGGCCCCTCGGCCGGGCATGGCTATGGCACCTACAGCTTCACCGCGGCGCTGCATGGCAATGCGGAGGGCTCCGCCATCCTGCTGTGGCCGGGCGACGACAAGTGGCCGGGCACGGAATACGACGTGGTCGAGGTCATCAACGGCCAGCCCTATGGCACCGTGCACTACCGCGGCAGCGATGGCGGCGACGGCTACAACGTGGTGAATTTCAACGGCATCGACGAGACCCAGGTGCATACCTACACGCTGGATTGGCAGCCCGGCAAAATCTCCTACTTCGTCGATGGCAACTACATGGGCGCCATCACCGAAGGCGTGAAGGCGGACTATGCGCATGGCGGCATGAACGAAACCATCGGGCTGATGAACCGTACCAGCGAAGCCTCGATGACGGTTTACGATGTCTCCTACACGCCGATGGGCGAGAAGGCGGCGGAGGTCGCGGTGACGACGCCGGTGGCCGATGTCTGGGTCGCCGCCTCCCAGGACCCGGTGGTCAGCGCCGCGGTGAACACCGGCTCCAGCTCGGGGACATCTTCGGGCGGCAATGGCGGCGATTGGCTCTCGGCCTACAACGTGCTGTGGAACCAGCACGACGGCGGCGGCGCCTGGGAAGCCGATTTCTGGGCCAGCTGGGTCTGAGACGGCTCGGGCGGTCCCTCGCGGGGCCGCCCCCGGTCAAAGGCCGAAGCGGGCGGCGTAGGCGTCCGGCTTGAAGCCGACTAGCAGGGCGCCATCCACGTCGAGCACCGGGCGCTTGATCATGGAGGGCTGCGCCAGCATCACGGCGATGGCCTTCGCCTCATCCAGCCCGTCGCGCGCGGCCTCGGGCAGCTTGCGGAAGGTGGTGCCGGCGCGGTTCAGCAGCACCTCCCAACCGACCTGGCCGGCCCAGCGGCGCAGGGTGGCCTCGTCGATGCCGCTGGCCTTGTAGTCGTGGAAGCCATGCGCCACGCCGTGCCCGTCGAGCCAGGCACGGGCCTTCTTCATCGTGTCGCAGGCCTTGATGCCGTGGATGGTGACGGTCGTTCCCACGAGCCTATTCCCACTCGATGGTGCCGGGCGGCTTGCTGGTGATGTCGTAGGTGACGCGGTTGATGCCGCGCACCTCGTTGACGATGCGGCCGGCGACGCGGGTCAGGAAGCCCATGTCGAAGGGATAGACATCCGCCGTCATGCCATCCGTGCTGGTCACGGCGCGCAGCGCGCAGGCGCTGTCGTAGGTGCGGCCATCGCCCATGACGCCGACGGTCCGCACCGGCAGCAGCACCGCGAAGGCCTGCCAGATGGCGTCGTACAAGCCGGCGTTGCGGATCTCCTCGAGGTAGATGGTATCGGCCTGGCGGAGGATATCCGCCTTCTCCCGCGTGACCTCGCCGGGGATGCGGATGGCCAGGCCCGGCCCCGGGAAGGGATGCCGGCCGACGATCTCCTCGGGCATGCCGAGCTCCCGCCCCAGCGCGCGGACCTCGTCCTTGAACAGGTCGCGCAGCGGCTCGACCAGCTTCATCCGCATGTGGGCGGGCAGGCCGCCGACGTTGTGGTGCGACTTGATGGTGACGCTGGGGCCGCCGGTCGCCGAGACGCTCTCGATGACGTCGGGGTAGAGGGTGCCTTGCGCGAGGAAGTCGGCGCCGCCGATCTTCTGCTGCTCCTCCTCGAAGACCTCGATGAAGAGCCGGCCGATGGTCTTGCGCTTGATCTCGGGGTCCGTCACGCCGGAGAGCTGGCCGAGGAAGAGCTCGCTGGCGTCGCGGTGGACCAGCTTGATGTTGAAGCGGTCGCGGAAGGTGCGGACCACCTGTTCGGATTCATTGGCCCGCATCAGCCCGTGGTCGACGTAGATGCAGGTGAGCTGGTCGCCGATGGCTTCGTGCAGCAGCACCGCGGCGACGCTGGAGTCGACGCCGCCCGACAGGCCGCAGATGACGCGGCCGGTGCCGACCTGGGCGCGGATGCGGGCGATGGCCTCGGCGCGGAAGGCGCCCATGGTCCAGTCGCCGGCGCAGCCGCAGACCAGCTGGGTGAAGTTGCGCAGCAGCGCGGCGCCATGCGGCGTATGGACCACCTCCGGGTGGAACATGGTGCCGTAGAAGTGCCGGGCGTCGTCGGCGATCAGCGCGAAGGGGGCGCCGCCGCTGGCCGCGACCACGCGGAAGCCGGCGGGCAGCTCGGTGATGCGGTCGCCATGGCTCATCCAGACCTGCTCCCGCGCGCCGGGGGACCAGACGCCCTGAGTGATGGCGCAGTCGCCGGTCACCTCGATGAAGGCGCGGCCGAATTCGCGGGCATGGCCGCCCTCGACCACGCCGCCCAACTGATGCGCCATGGTCTGCTGGCCGTAGCAGATGCCGAGGATGGGCAGGCCCATCTCGAAGACCGCCTGCGGGGCGCGCGGGCTGGCGCCTTCCGTGACGCTGGCCGGGCCGCCGGAGAGGATGATGCCGCGCGGGGCGAAGGCGCGGATCCGTGCTTCATCCGCCGTATAGGGCCAGACTTCGCAGTAGACCCCGGATTCCCGCAGGCGCCGGGCGATGAGCTGGGTCACCTGGCTGCCGAAGTCCAGGATGAGGATGCGGTCGTGCAGCACCGCGGTCTCGAGGGGGGCGTTCATGGCGTCTCTCAGCACAGCCGCGCGAGCGGGGCAAGCGGTGCGTTGATTACGCCTCGGAGGCGGGGGCCGTCGCGGTCAGCAGGGCCTCGATCGGGTCCCAGGCGAAGGCCATCTGCTCCATGGGCTGGCCGGCGAAGCGGATCACCTCCCGTGCCATCGGCCGGCCGCCGAGCCGCTGGTAGAACCACCGTGTTGGGTTGTCCTTCAGCACCCAGAGCATGGCGGAGCGGCAGCCGACGGCCGCCAGATGCGCCGCCATGGCGCGCATCAGCCGGCGGCCGACGCCGCGGTCCCGATAGTCGTCCAGCAGGTAGAGCGTCTCCACCTCCCCGTCGCCGTAGCCCGGGCGGCGGGCGCGGCCACCGGAGACGAAGCCGATGACGGTGCCGCCTTCCTGGTCCGGCGGGGTGCCGGCGGGGGCATCGGCGCCCTTGGCGACGGCGACGAAGACCGCGTGGCCATGCCGGCGGTCGCCGATCGCGGCCTCATAGCCGGCGGCGTGGCGAAGGTCGGAAAGACTGGCCAGGTAGGTATCCGGCAGCACCCCCGCATAGGCGGTGCGCCAGGTGGCGACATGCACGGCGCCGATGGCAGCGGCATCCGCGGGCCGGGCGCGGCGAATGCAGATCATGCGGCGCGCTTCTCCCTTCCTAATGGCCTGGGTCGAACTATCCCTGGGGCCTGCGTTGCAGGACGGCGGCGAAGAAGCCGTCGGTGCCGTGCCGGGCGGGTGTGGTGACCAGGTAAGGGCCCTCGGCCGGCGGCGCCCCGGGTGCCTCCGCCGCCGCCCAGGCTTCGGCCAGGGGCAGGACGGCGAAGTCGGGGTGGCGGTCGAGGAAGGCCTGGACCTGGGTTTCGTCCTCCTCGGGCAGCAGCGAACACGTAGCGTAGACCAGACGCCCACCGGGCCGTACGAGATCAGCGCCGATTGCCAGAATTTCACCTTGCTTCGCGCACAACTCCGCGAGGTCGGTGGGGGTGGTGCGCAACCGCGCGTCCGGATTGCGTCGCCAGGTCCCTGTACCCGTACAGGGTGCATCGACCAGCACCCGGTCGAACTGGCCCGCCCGGCGCTTGGCCCAGCGGTCGCCCGGCTCCAGCAGGTGGCGCTCCACGTTGTCGGCCCCGGCCCGGGCCAGGCGCTTCACCGCGCCTTCCAGCCGGGGGACGGAGACGTCGCAGGCGGTGATGCGGCCGCGGTTCTGCATGGTGGCGGCCAGCGCCAGGGTTTTCCCCGCGGCCCCGGCGCAGAGGTCGAGCACCCGCATCCCCGGCCGGGCATCGGTGAGCAGGGCGATGAGCTGGCTGCCCTCGTCCTGCACCTCGATCAGCCCCTTGAGGAAGGCCCTGGTCTGGGTCACCGGGCGGCGGGCGGGCAGGCGGAGGCCCCAGGGGGAATAGGTCGTCGGGCGGGTCTCGATCCCCTCCCCCGCCAGGGCGGCGGCGGCGGCGTCGCGCGTCGTCTTCAGCAGGTTGGCGCGGAGGTCGAGCGGGGCCTCGGCCTCCATCGCCGCGGCTTCCTCGGCCAGTCGCTCGCCGAAGCGGAAGCGGAAGCCGGGCAGCACCCAGTCCGGCAGGTCGAGCTTCACCCCTTCCGGCATGGCGGGGTGGATCAGCCCGGGGCCGTAGCGGGTGCCGTCGAGCTGGCGGAGCAGCCGCTCCTCGATCGGGTCCAGCGGCTTGGCGGCATATTGGCCGCCGGGGAAGGCGGCCATGACCGCGTCCACGTCCAGCCCACGGCCCAGCAGCAGCTCCGCCGCGACCAGCATCCGCGCCGTCACGTTGCACTTCACCCGGTGCAGCCACCAGTCGAGCCGGATGCGCTGGCGCACCACGCTCCAGGCCTGTTCCGCGATGGCACGGCGGTCGCCGCCGCCGATGTAGCGGCGGGTGCGGAAGAAGTCGTTGGCGGTGGCATCGGCCGGGCGGCGGGGGGTGGATTCCACCGCGATCAGCAGGTCGATGGCGGCGGAGAGGCGGGCGGCGGGGGTCATTCGGGAGCCAATTTCAAAGCGGTAAGATCGGGGAGGATGGTGGCGGCCTGGTCCAGCCCGTATTCCACCGGCCCGGCGGCGCGGTTCACCCAGAAGACCCGGAAGCCGAAGCGCGCGGCAGCATAGGCATCCCAGGCATTCGAAGAAATGAACGCGATCTCGCCCGGGGTGCAGCCGAAGCGGGCGGTGGCCAGGGCATAGACCCGGGCATCCGGCTTGAAGCAGCGCAGCGGATGCACCGAGAGCACCGCATCCAGCAGCGGGTCCAGCCCGGCGGCGGCGACCGCGGCGTCCAGCATCTCGGGCGAGCCATTGGAGAGGATGGCGGTGGCGAGGCCCTGGCCGCGCAGCGCCGCGAGGGCCGGGGCGGCATCGGGGAAGGCGCTGAGCTCGCGGTAGGCCTCGAGCAGCGCGGCCCGCAGCGGCGCATCGGCCAGGCCATGCACCGCCAGCGCGTGGTCGAGCGCCTTGCCGGTCAGGCTCCAGAAGGGCTCGTAGGCCCCGGTCGCCGAGAGGATCCAGCTCCACTCGATCTGCTTGGCACGCCAGAGGGCGGAGACCGGCGCGGCCTTGTCGCCCAGCCGCGGCGCATGGCGGGCCACGGCGGCATGGACATCGAGCAGGGTGCCATAGGCATCGAAGACGGCGGCCCGCACGCGGGGCATGGTGGTTCTCCGGCGGTGTGGGGGGAAGTCGCATCCTAGCGCGGCACCGGGGTTTCGGCCACGCCCATTGGCACGCCCATTAAAGCACGCCCCCTTGGCCATCCCCGCATCGCCGCGCAAACTGGCCCGAACGCGGATGCACCGCGGGAGGAAACCGACATGCGCAATCCCATGGATCTCACCGGGCGGACCGTCATCGTGACCGGCGCCGGCCAGGGCATCGGCCGGGCGATCACCGAGCTGGTGCTGGACCTCGGCGGCAATGCGGTGCTGGTCGAGCGCAACCCGGAAACGCTGGCCGCCACCGCCGCCACCATGGATGCCGAGCGGATCCTGGCGGTGCAGGGCAACGTGGCCGAGGAAGGCTTCGGCGAGTCCTGCGTCACCCAAGCGGTCTCGCGCTTCGGCGCGGTGCATGGGCTGGTCAACAACGCCGGCATCACCCGGCCGGCGATGTTCGCCAAGATGACCATGCAGCAGTGGCAGTCGGTGATCGATGTGAACCTGACCGGCTGCTACCTGATGATGCAGGCGGTCGGCCGGCACATGATCGACCGGGCCAAGGCCGGGCTGCCGCAGCCGGCGGGCACCACGGGGGGCATCGTCAACATCAGCTCGACCGCCGGCAAGCGCGGCTCGATCGGCCAGGTGAATTATTCCGCGGCCAAGGCGGGGCTGTTCGGGATGACCATGACCGGGGCACGGGAATGGGCCCGCTACGGCATCCGCTGCAATTCGGTCGGCTTCGGCACGGTGGTGACGCCGATGACCGAGGTGATCCGCAGCGACAAATTCGCCGAGACGACGATGTCCCGCATCCCGCTGAACCGCTATGCCGAGCCGTCCGAGGTGGCGCCGCTGATCTGCTTCCTGGTCTCGAATGCCGCGGTCTACATCACCGGCGAGAACATGACGGTCTCGGGCGGCAGCCACATGCAGCCCTGAACAGGCGCTGGCCGATCCCGTCCCTGGGCTACCAGGGCGGGGCGATGGCGGACAGATAGGCATAGCCCTCGCAGCCCAGCGTCCGCGGGGTCTCGGCGGTGAAGGCCCGCGGCCATTCCCGCCAGGCGAGGATGACCGCGTCCCAGAACCACTGCTCGACGGCATAGGTCATGGACAGCAGGCTATGCCAGCCGGAGACATCGGCATTGCCTGGCAGGACCGGTCCATTGCCCAGGACGCAGCGGTCCCAGTCCTCGACGAGATCCGCCGCCAGGTCCCGGACCAGGTGGCGATAGTGGCCCCAATCGACCGACGGGTTCGAACGGCTGACGTTCGGCATCGGGCGCGCATCCCTTCGAATCGGTTCGCGCGCAATCCAATGCGTTGCAATCAATCCTGTTGCCTGGAACCTGATCGCATTTCTGTCATCGGGCGGGAGGGAAACCCGTGACGGGAGCCGGTTGCGCGGCGTTGCCGCCGCGCGGCCCTCAGCCTTCCTGGCGGTAGTTCGGCGCCTCGCGGGTGATGGCCACGTCGTGGACGTGGCTCTCGCGCAGGCCGGCGCCGGTGATGCGGCGGAAGCGGGCATTGGTCTGCATCTCGCCGACCGTCGCATTGCCGGTATAGCCCATGGCGGCGCGCAGGCCGCCGACCAGCTGATGCACCACGTTGCCCACCGGGCCCTTGTAGCCGACCCGGCCCTCGACGCCTTCCGGCACCAGCTTCAGGCTGTCCTGCACATCCTGCTGGAAGTAGCGGTCGGCGCTGCCCCGGGCCATGGCGCCGAGCGAGCCCATGCCGCGATAGGATTTGTAGGAGCGGCCCTGGTAGAGGAAGACCTCGCCCGGGGCTTCGTCGGTGCCGGCGAAGAGGCTGCCCATCATCACGCAATCGGCCCCGGCGGCGATCGCCTTGGCGACGTCGCCCGAGGTGCGGATGCCGCCGTCGGCGATGGCGGGGACGCCCTTCTCCCGCGCCGCGGCGGAGCATTCGAGCACCGCGGTGAGCTGCGGCACGCCGACGCCGGCGACGATGCGGGTGGTGCAGATGGAGCCCGGGCCGATGCCGATCTTCACCGCATCGGCGCCGGCGGCGATCAGCGCCAGCACGCCTTCCGGCGTGGCGACGTTGCCGGCCACGACCTGCACCGCATTGGACATGCGCTTGATGCGCTCGATGGCGGCCAGCACGCCGCCGGAATGGCCATGCGCGGTATCGACCACCACCACGTCGACCTCGGCGGCGACCAGGGCCTCGACCCGGCGCATCCCATCCTCGCCGACGCCGGTGGCGGCGGCGACGCGCAGGCGCCCAAGGGCATCCTTCACCGCATTCGGGTTGGCCTGGGCCTTGTCCATGTCCTTGACGGTGATGAGGCCGATGCAGCGGCCACCCTCATCGGTGACCAGCAGCTTCTCGATCCGGTGGCGGTGCAGCAGGGTGCGGGCCTGTTCCGGGGAAACGTCGCCATTGGCGATGATCAGGTTGTCCCGCGTCATCAGCTCATAGACCCGGGTGCCGGGGTCGGTGGCAAAGCGGACGTCGCGGTTGGTGATGATGCCGACCAGCCGCCCGCCCGGCTCGCCCGGCTTGCCGCGCTCGACCACCGGGATGCCGCTGATCTTGTACTGTTCCTGCAGGGCGCGGACATCGGCGAGCGTCTGGTCGGGGTGGATGGTGACGGGGTTCACCACCATGCCGCTCTCGAACTTCTTGACCCGGCGGACCTGCCCGGCCTGCTCCTCCGGCGTCATGTTTTTGTGGACCACACCGATGCCGCCGGCCTGGGCCATGGCGATGGCCATCGGGGCCTCGGTCACCGTATCCATCGCCGCGGCGACCAGCGGGATATGCAGCGAGATCTCCCGGGTCAGCCGGGTGCGGGTATCGGTCTGGTGCGGCAGGACGGCGGAATAGGCCGGGACGAGCAGCACATCGTCGAAGGCATAGGCCTCCTCGATGGTGATGGCGCGGCGGAGGCTGGGCGGAGCCGAGGACTGGGCGCCGGTGACGCCGGTTTCGACCGAGGATTCGGGGGCCATGGGGGACCTTTCGCGCGAGGGACATCGCGGGGGCGGGCGATCCGCTACCTTGGCGGCCCCCTTTACCCCCAGAGTCTCCGCGGCGTCCAGCACCGGAGCATTGCGGTGCGGTGATATCCGGGGCGCGCTGGCGTCCGGGCCGGGGATCCGCCTAGCGGGAGGCGCCGTCCTCGAGCGGCAGGGCGTGGTTCATCGCCAGCGCCGGCACCGCATCCGAGCACCAGCCGACGACCTTGGCGGGGATGCCGGCGACGGTCGCGCAGGGCGGCACGTCGCGCAGCACCACGCTGCCGGCGCCGACCTTGGCGCCACGGCCGATGACCACGTTGCCGAGGATCTTGGCCCCGGCGCCGAGCAGCACGCCGTCCCGCACCTTGGGGTGGCGGTCCCCGGCTTCCTTGCCGGTGCCGCCGAGCGTCACGCCCTGGAGGATGGAGACGTCGTTGCCGACCACGGCGGTCTCACCCACCACCACGCCGGTGCCGTGGTCGATGAAGACGCCATGGCCGAAGCGGGCGGCAGGGTGGATGTCGATGGCCAGGGTCAGGGCGACCCGGGCCTGGAGGAAATAGGCCAGCGGCGCCCGCCCCTGGCCCCAGAGCCAATGCGCCACCCGATGCGCCTGCAGCGCGTGGTAACCCTTGTAGTAGAGGAAGGGGGTCAGCAGGCCGCAGGCGGCGGCCGGGTCCCGCGCGCCGATCGCCCGCAGGTCGGCCTGGGCGGCGGCCTCGATGCCCGGCCCATTGGCCAGGGCCTCGGCGATGAGCCGGGCCAGCCTTTCGGTGCCGAACAGCGGATCGGCCAGGCGTTCGGCCAGCAGCGCGCCCAGGGCCTCGCCCAGGCTGGCGCGGCTGAGGATGGTGGCATGCAGGAAGCCGCCCAGCAGCGGCTCGGCGGCCGTGGTGCGGCGGGCCTGGTCCTGCAGGCCGGGCCAGAGGCTGGCCTCGGCGGCCTCGCCTTTGGATGGGGATGGCTGGGGCGAGGCATGCTGCATCGGTCGGGTCCTCGTCTCGGCACGCTGCCGTCTGATATCGGGATGCCGATGGGCGGCGAAAAGACCCGGCTGGACCATGGCGTGATTCACGGCTTCCGGTGGGTCCACCTCAGCCGATCACGCCCTATCGCCGGCGCAGCCGGATGCCGAGCGCGAGGATGCCGACCGCCGCCACCGCCATGGCGGTCGCCGCGCCGAAGCCGGCGATGGCCAGGCCGACCAGCACCGGGCCGAGCGACTGGCCGGTGAAGAAGTGGAAGGCATGCAGGGCGACGGCGGAGCCGCGGGCCTCCGGCGCCACCTCGGTCACCCGGGTCTGGATGGTGTTGTGGATCATGTAGAAGCCGGTGCCGAGCGCGAGGCCGGCGGCGATGAAGATGGTCGCGGTCGGCGCCAGGCCGAAGCCGAGCAGGGCCAAGGCCGCCAGCGCCCCGCCCAGGATCACCAGCCGCCCCTGGCCGATGCGCGCCAGCAGCGGCTTGGCGACGGCGGCATAGACGATGCCGCCGCAGCCGAAGGCGGCGACCGCCATGCCGGCCTCCACCGTGGCGCCCAGGGTGCCGCCGATGCCGCGGGATTCGAGGATGGGGGCGAAATAGGGGAAGGTGCCGAAGACCAGCACGCCCTCCACCGCGACCGCGAAATACAGGATCCGGGCCTGCGGCAGGGAGAGGATGAAGCGGTAGCGCTGCAGCGCGCGCACCGGCTCGAAGCGGCGGCGCGGCTCGGGCGGGCCGATGGGGAAGGTCAGCATGACCGCCGCGGCCGTCGCCGCCAGGCCGCAGCAGAGCCAGAGGATGCCGCGCCAGCCGATCAGCGGGCCGACCGCCCCGGCCAGCGCCCCGCCGGCGATCTGCCCGACGATGGAGAAGACCAGCAGGCGGCTGAGCGCGACCTGGCGGTTCTTGATCGGCACCGCGTCGCCGACCGCGGCCAGGGTCAGCGGCATGATGCCGCCGGCCGCGGCGCCGGCCAGGGCGCGCAGCGCGATCAGCCCGCCGAGGCTGGTGGCGAAGGGCGCCAGCAGGGAGAAGAGGGTGAGGCAGCAGAGGCTGATCTGGATGATGCGGCGCTTGCCGATGGCATCGCCGATCGGGCCGAGGATCGGCTGGATCAGCGCGAAGGGCAGCGCATAGGCCGAGGCGAGCAGTGCCGCCTGGCCGACGGGGGCGCTGAATTCCGCCGCCAGGGTGGTGACGAAGGGGTCCATGACCCGGCCGCCGATGGCGCCTGCGAAGCAGGAGATGCCCAGCAGCAGGATCAGCCGGCGGACATCCACGACGGGTTCGGCCGCGGCCACGGACGGCGGCGGGGTGATCGGGTCAAAGGCCATTCGCCCGATACTGCGGTGCAGCGCAGCACCGGGCAAGCGTGGCCGGTCAGGCAGCAGCCATGCGTGCGGCGACGCGGGCGACCAGCGCCACCCGTTCCGCCCGCATCCCGGCGCCGCGCGCCTCGGCGGCGGCCAGGACCTCGGCCGGGGCGGTCTCGGGCCGGCCGGCATCGAAGGGCGGCTGCGGCGCGTATTCGATCTGCAGCTGGATGGACTGGGCGACGGCCGGGCCGGCGACCTCGGCGGCGATGGTCAGGGCGAAGTCGATCCCCGCGGTCACGCCGCCGCCGGTGATGACCTTGCCATCCCGTACCACCCGCCCCTGCACCGGCACGGCGCCGAGGTCGGCGAGGAAGTCGTGGCTGGCCCAATGGGTGGTGGCGCGGATGCCGCGCAGCAGCCCGGCGGCGCCCAGCACCAGCGCCCCGGTGCAGACCGAGGTGACGTAGCGCGCCCCCGGCGCCTGGGCGCGGAGGAAATCGAGCACCTCCTCATCCTCCATCAGCGCGGCGACGCCGGGGCCGCCGGGGATGCAGAGGATGTCGAGCTGGGGGGCCGCGGCCAGGGTGGTATCGGCCATCATGGTGAGGCCGGTATCGGCGCGGACCGGTCCGGCTTCCTTCCAGAGCAGCTTCACCTGGGCGCCCGGCAGGCGGGATATCACCTCGAAGGGCCCGGTGAAGTCGAGCTGGGTGAGGCGGGGAAACAGCAGGAATCCGATGGTCAGGGTCTCGGGCTGGGTCATGGCGGTCCTCCGGCGCGGATGGTGGCACGGGCCGGCCGGGCGGCGAAGCGTGGCCAGGGGCCTGCGCCCCAGGGGCGCGGCAGGTTGTTGCCGATCCAGGCGATGACGAACAGCACGGCGAGCCCCGGCAGCAGCGGCGCCACCAGGAAGCGCCAGTCGGCGGCCTCGGCGAAGACCACGATGGGATTGGCCCCGGCCGGGGAATGGATGGTCCGCGTCGCCGCCATCGCCGCCAGCGCCGCGCCCACCGACGCCGCCGCCCAGAGCTCCACCGGCCCGCCGAATGCGAGGTGGCCGGCGCGGAAGGCCAGGCCGACGATGCTGGCCAGGACATGGCCGCCGAAGAAGCTGCGCGGCTGCGCCATCAGCCCGCGCGGCATGCCGAGCAGGATGACGCAGGAGCCGCCGAGCGAGGGCAGCAGCCAGGGGTGATTGGTCCAGCGGAGCACCACGGCAGCGCCGAGCAGGGCCAGGCTGGTGCCGGCGAAGCCGACCAGCAGCCGGGCGGGTGGGGTTCTCATGCGTTTCTCCGCAGGTCCTCGGCGGTATCCACGTCGCGCAGGCGGCGCAGCAGCGCCACCCGGTGGCGCGGGAAATTCGCCAGCGTGTCGGATAGCGCCTGCGGGCTGGACCAGCGGATGCCGGCGAAGGGCCGGTCGGGCCGGCGCGGGCCGAGGCCGACGAGCCAGTAGCCGCCATCCGCCGAGGGGCCGAAGACGGCATCGGCACGGCCCAGGGCGCGAAAGGCGGCGGCCACGTCGGCGCGGCCGAGGGCGGGGATGTCGCTGCCGATGAGCACCGCCCGGCGATGGCGGCCGAGCGCCCGGCCCATGCGCTGGCCGAGGTCGCCGCCGCCCTGCGGCCGGATGCGGGGCCGCCAGGGCACCGGAAGCGGCCAGCGGGCGCGGTCCGGCGTCACCACCAGCTCCATCTGCCAGCGGCGGTCCCGGCCCAGCTCCCGCAGCAGGCGGCGGAGCTGGCCCTGGTGGAAGCGCAGCGCGCCGAGCTGGCCGATGCCCCGGGCCAGGCGGCGCTTCACGGTGCCGAGGCGGGGTGCGCGGGCAAACAGGATCAGCCGGTCACCTTTCATCCGTAGAGCCGGCGGATCAGGGAGGGCGGCAGGCCGAGGAAATAGAGGCTCAGGCAGCCGAGGTTGCGGGCGGAGCGGCGCCACCAGCCGTCCCGCCGCCAGCGCTCCGCCGAGGTCACCGCATCGACCGGCAGGGCCGCCAGCCGCCGTCGCCCGAGCCGCCGCACCAGGTCCACATCCTCCATCAGCGGCAGCGGCCGGAAGCCGCCCACCGCATCGTATAATGTGCGGGAGATCAGCAGGCCCTGGTCGCCATAGGGCAGCGCCAGGACGCGGCAGCGCCAGGCCACCAGCCGTTCCAGCCGGCGGGCCTGGGGGGCGGGGTCGTCCAGGGTGAAGCGGGCATATCGGGCCAGGTCCGGCCTGGCCATGGCGGCGCGGACCGCCTCCGTCCAGCCGGACGCCAGCCGGGTATCGGCATGCAGGAACAGCAGCCAGGGCGCCTCTGCCGCCGCGGCGCCGGCAGCGAGCTGGCTGCCGCGGCCGCGCGGGGCCTGCAGCACCCGGGCGCCGGCGGCTGCCGCCAGGGCCCGGGTCGCATCGGCGCTGCCGCCATCCGCGACCACCACCGGCCAGGGCGCGCAGGCGGCCAGGGCGGCGGCGATGGTGCCGGCGGAGTTCAGTGTCGGGATCACGATAGTCAGGTTTTGTTCCAAGGCAGCCTTAACCAAGCGTTCACATCATGTTCTTGACAGACGAGGTCCCACTTGGCACGGTGCGCAGGAACAGAGAAGGAACGGTCGCATGCCCGACGGATCTGCTGTTTCGGCCCTTTTGCCGGGCCTCCGCAAGGGCCGGGGCGCCGTCTCCAATCCCGGCGTGCGCTTCGAATCGACGGCGCGGGAGGCCTTCGACGACGGCTGGGGCAGCCTCGCGGAGCTGGCCGAGCTGCCGCCGCTGCCGACCACCCTGCTGCGCGAGACCTCCCGCAGCGCCATGGCCTGGAACGACAGCCCGGACATCGGCTTCGACCGCTCCATCAATCCCTATCGCGGCTGCGAGCATGGCTGCGTCTACTGCTATGCCCGGCCGAGCCACGCCTATGTCGGCTATTCCCCGGGGCTCGATTTCGAGACCAAGCTGCTGTTCAAGCCGGACCTGCCGGCGCTGCTGGAGAAGGAGCTGCGCAAGCCCGGCTACGTGCCGAAGCCGGTGGCGCTGGGCGCCAATACCGACCCCTACCAGCCGGTCGAGCGGACCCTGATGCTGACCCGGCAGGTGCTGGAGGTGCTGGAGCGCTTCGGCCATCCCGTCACCATCGTCACCAAGTCGGCCGGCGTGCTGCGGGATCTCGACATCCTCGGGCGGATGGCGAAGCGCAACCTGGTGCATGTCTGCCTCTCCGTCACCACGCTGGATGCCGGGCTGGCGCGGCGGATGGAGCCCCGCGCCGCGACGCCGGCGCGGCGGATCGAGGCGATCCGGGCGCTCGCCGCGGCCGGCATCCCGGCCGGGGTGCTGGCGGCGCCGATGATCCCGGGGCTGAACGATGCCGAGCTGGAGCGGATCCTGGCCGCCTGCGCCGCGGCCGGCGCCACCCGGGCGGGCTATGTGCTGCTGCGCCTGCCGCTCGAGATCCGGCAGCTGTTCGAGGACTGGGCGATGACGCATTTCCCCGATCGCGCCGCACGCATCCTGGCGCTGGTGCGGGAGACGCGGGGCGGGGCGATGTACGACAGCCGCTTCGGCACGCGGCAGAGCGGCACCGGGGCCTATGCCGACATGCTGGCGGCGCGCTTCCGGCTCGCGGTGGGCAAGCTGGGGCTGGGCGGCGCCCGGGTGGTCTCCCAGGCGCTGGACTGCAGCCAGTTCGCACCGCCGCCCACAGCGCATGGCCCGGCGCGGCAGCTGGCGCTGCTGTAGCCCTCAGTCCTTCTGGGTGAAGAACTTGTGCCCGGCCTCGAAGTGGTTCGGCTTCATGAACATGCTGAGGATCACCGCGCCCTGTGGCCCGGCCCAGGCGACATGGGTATTGCCGCCGGGCCGCCAGACGAACTGGCCGGGCAGGCATTCGCCCTCGTCGTCGATGAAGCTGCCTTCCAGCACGTAGGTCTGCTCGACCGCGGTATGCTCGTGCAGCGGCACCACGGCGCCGGGCTCCAGCTTGAACAGCAGGGTGCACATGCCGGAGGCGTCGTTGTAGAGCGTCTTCGACTGGATGCCGGGGAAGGCCGAGGTCTCCCAGGGCATGCTGGCGGGGTCGAGGAAGGTCGAGGGCGGCGAGGCCTCGGGGGCCAGCAGGCGCCGGCGCATCGGTTTCGGGGATCCATCGGGCATGGCGCGTCTCCCTCACGCAATGACCGGAGCCTAGGCCCAGGGCGATGCTTTCGCCAAGCACCGCATCTCGCTACGCTCGCGGGCCTATCGGGGAGGGGAAAGTACTATGCTGTCTCGGCGGATCTTCGCGGCCTGCGGGCTCTGCAGCGCCCTCGGCCTCATGGCCTCCGCAGTGGAGGCGCAGCCGGCGCCACCGGCCGGGATCACCCGCAAGACCCTGGGCACCATCGACTATCCCGGCGAGGGCAAGCATTCGATCCTGATGTCGCTGGAATTGGCACCCAATGCGCTGATCGGCCGGCATACACATCCGGGCGTCGAATCCTCGGTGGTGACGGAGGGGGAGATTGAGCTGGAGGTGCAGGGCCAGCCGGCCAGGCGCTATGCCGCCGGGGAGGGCTTCCAGGTGCCCCCGGGCGTGCCGCATTCCGGCAAGAACGGCCCGGCGACCTCGAAGCTGGCGATCACCTATATCGTCGAGAAGGACAAGCCGCTGGCCTCGCCCGCCTGATGCCGGATTTCGCCCTGGAATCGGCGGCCGGCGGCCGGGTCGCGGGCGTGGACGAGGCCGGGCGCGGGCCGCTGGCCGGTCCGGTGCTGGCCGCCGCGGTGGTCTTCCCGCGCGGCATGCCGGCCGGGCTCGCCGCCCTGCTCGACGACAGCAAGAAGCTGAATGCGGCGGCGCGGGAGGCGGCCTTCGCCGCCTTGTACGACGCCGCGGCGCGGGGGGAGGCGGAATTCGCCATCGCCGCCGCCTCCACCGCCGAGATCGGCCGGCTGAACATCCTGCGCGCCAGCCACCTCGCCATGGCGCGGGCGGTGGCGCGGCTGGCCATCCTGCCCGGGCTGGCGCTGGTGGACGGCAACCAGCCGCCCCCCCTGCCCTGCCCGGTCCGCTGCGTCATCGGCGGCGATGCGCTGAGCTTCTCGATCGCCGCCGCCTCGATCCTGGCCAAGGTGGTGCGGGACCGGGCCATGGCCCGGCTGGACCCGCGCTGGCCAAACTATGGCTTCGCCCGCCACGCCGGCTACCCGACCCTGCGGCATCGGGAGGCGCTGGTGGCGCATGGGCCCTGCCCGCATCACCGGCGCGGATTCTCGCCGGTGGACCAGGCGGTGCTTCGCTTCGGTTGACCCCCCGCGACTGAGTTGACCCCGCGACTCGAGCCAGCGATGTTGGGCATTCGCCGATTCGCGTCGGCCGATTGGGCGTGACGGCTCGGCGTGATGGCTGGGCGTGATTCGGGGGGGCAGTGCGTTGGGAATGGGACTCGAGCTGCCCCTGGACCAGATCCTGGTCGGGGATTGCATCGCGGAGATGCAGCGCCTGCCGCCGGCCTCGGTCCATGCGATCTTTGCCGACCCGCCCTACAACCTCCAGCTCAGGGGCGACCTGCGGCGGCCGAACGACACGCTGGTGGATGGCGTGGACGATGCCTGGGACCGCTTCGCCGACCTGGCGACCTACGACGCCTTCACCCGCGCCTGGCTGACCGAGGCGCGCCGCATCCTGCGCAAGGACGGCACCATCTGGGTGATCGGCAGCTACCACAACGTCTTCCGGCTCGGCGCCGCGCTGCAGGACCTGGACTACTGGGTGCTGAACGACGTCATCTGGCGCAAGACCAACCCGATGCCGAATTTCCGCGGCAGGCGCTTCACCAATGCGCATGAGACGCTGATCTGGGCGGCGCGCGGCGAGGAAAGCCGCTACCGCTTCAACTACGCCGCCATGAAGTCGCTGAACGACGACCAGCAGATGCGGAGCGACTGGTTCATCCCGCTCTGCACCGGGCCGGAACGGCTGCGCGACGAGGCCGGGGCGAAGATCCATCCGACCCAGAAGCCGGAGGCGCTGCTGCACCGGGTCATCCTCGCCTGCACCAATCCGGGGGAGATCATCCTCGATCCCTTCCTCGGCACCGGCACCACCGGCGCGGTGGCGCGGCGGCTGGGGCGGCATTTCATCGGGATCGAGCGGGATACCGGCTATGCCGAGGCGGCCGCCGCCCGCATCGCGGCGATCACGCCGCTGTCGGAGACCGCCGCGCTGACCATGGCCGGCAAGCGGGAACAGCCGCGCATCCCCTTCGGCACCCTGGTCGAGCGGGGGCTGGTGCCGGCCGGCTCCCTGCTGGTGGACCGGGCGCGGCGCTTCTCGGCGACGGTGACGGCGGATGGGTCGATCCGCTGCGGCAGCGCGCAGGGATCGATCCATCAGGTGGGCGCGGCGGTGCAGGATGCGCCGAGCTGCAACGGCTGGGCCTTCTGGCACGTGGACCTGCCGGGCGGACGGCTGCGGCTGCTGGACGAGTTCCGGGCGGAGATGCTGGGCCAGCGCGCCTGAACTAGGCGCCGATGAAGGCCGTCGGCACGCCGGCGGCGGCATCGCGCAGGGTGAAGATCCGGGTGCCGGGCTTGCGGCCGACCCGCAGCGGCGAAACGGCGAGGCCCGCGGCCTCCAGCCGGGCATGGCTGGCGGCGACATCATCCACCCCCCAGGTGAGGCCCCAGAGGCTGTCGGGCGCCGTGCCGAGGCCGGCGGCGAGGTCGTGCGAGACCTCGAGCACCAGGTCGCCGCAGCGGAAGAACAGCAGCCGGCTGCCCCAGGCGGGGTTGCTGCGGTCGAGCCGCAGATCGAGCCCGAGGCGGCCGGCAATCAGGGCGGTGGTGCGCTCCGGGTCGGCGCTGCGGATGACGGCATGGTCGAGCCTGGTCGCCGAGGCGGCGGGCGGCGCGGCGGCGATGGTCAGCAGATGCAGGCCGCGGGCGGCCTCGGGCGCGTAGAGGGTGGCGCTGCGGCCGAGCCAGGGCAGCGGCGGGCCCGCGGCGGGCAGGCCGCGGCGTTCCAGCAGGCGGGCGGCCCTTTCGGGCTCGGCCACGGCGAAGCCCAGCGCGCCGAGACCGGGACCGGGGGCGAGGTGCCGGGCCAGGCCCTCCGAGGCATCAGGCGCGGCGACCAGGACCAGGGTGGTATTGTCCAGGGCGAAGGCGGCCCAGTCCAGGCACTCGGCCGTGCCGGCCTCGGTACCGGACCGGGCAGCGGATTGGGCGAAGATGGTCTCGTAGGCGGATGTCGCGGCGGCGAGGTCCCCGACCGCCAGGGTGAGGTGGTCGAGGCCGAGGATCGTGCCGGCGTCCTGCGATGTCATCCCATTCCCTCCCGAATGGGCGGCAGGATGCCCGGCCGCGGTGGCGCCTACCAGCGGTAGGCGAGCGTCGCATAGACCGTGCGGCCGGGGGCATAGGAACAGGTGCCCTGGCAGGTCTGGACGATGCGGTCGTTGCCGAGGTTGTTGGCATTGACCGCCAGCCGCCACTGCTTCCAATCCGCCCGGGCCACGGCATCGACGATGGTGGCGCTGGGGACGTGGTAGATCGGGTTACCCGCCGAGGGTGCGTTGTTGCCGAGCGTATTGCCGATGTAGCGGATGCCGGCGCCGAAGCCGAGGGTCAGGTCCTCGGTGACGGCGTAGCTGTAGTCGCCCCAGAGCGAGGCCATGTGGCTGGGCACCGCGGCCGGGCGGCGGCCGATGTTGTTGGTGGTGCTCTTCGTCACCTCGGCATCCTGCGCGGTGAAGGCGGCGAGGAGGTTGAAGCCGGGGAACAGATTGGCCTTCGCTTCCAGCTCCGCGCCGCGCACCCGCACCTCGCCGGTCTGGATGCTGTAGGAGGCATTGACCGGGTCCGTGGTGGAGACGTTCTGCTGGGTCAGGTCGTAGATCGCCGCGCCGACCAGGCTGTTCGAGCCGGGCGGCTGGTACTTCACCCCGAGTTCCACCTGCTCGCCCGTCGTCGGCTGGAAGGCGCCGCCGCCCCGGGCCGGCGCATAGGTGCCGATGGCGGGGAGGAAGGAGGTCGAATAGGCGACATAGGGCGAGATGCCGGACTCGAAGGCATGGAGCAGCGCCGCCCGGCCGGTGAAGGCGGTATCGCGCTGGGTGGAATTGGTGCGGGTGACGGTATTGGTGGTGCCGGTATCGGCCCAGTCCTGCCGGCCGTTCAGCGTCAGGATCCAGTTGTCCAGCCGGATCTGGTCCTGGGCATAGAGGCCGAGCTGCTGCTGCATCTGGTTGGTCGCGGTGACGGAGGTGGCGCCGCGCGGCAGCGTCGGCAGGTCCTGCCCATAGACCGGGGCATAGACATCGAGCCGTGAGGCCGCGGCGACGTAGGTGCGCGTATTGGCATGCAGCAACCGGGCATCGAGGCCGAAGAGCGCGGTATGCTGCAGCGGGCCGGTGACGAAGCGGGCTTCGGCCTGGTTGTCGACGGCGAAGGAGTGGTAGGTCGGCCGCGCCAGGCTGGCGACCCGGGCGACCTGGCGCTGCTGCGTCGTCGGGGAGAAGCCGGTGGCATAGATCGAGTTGTAGTCGACCTCGAGATAGGCGGCGCGGGTATTCTGCCGCAGCGTCCAGGCCTGGTTCAGCCGGTGCTCCAGCAGGGTGCCGATGCTGTACTGGCTTTTCCGGTAGTGGTCCCAGGCGGGCTCGCCGGTGGCGCGGCCGACCCGGATCCTGCCGTTCGGATTGGCCAGGACGGTGCCCTGGGGCGGCAGCCACTGGCCGGTCACGCCGGAATCGTCGCGCAGGTAGCTCGCCAGCACGGTCAGCGTGGTGTCGGCGCCGGGCCGCCAGGTCAGCGACGGCGCCAGGTAGATCCGGTTGTCGCGGCCGCCGTCGACGAAGCTATCGGCATCCCGCACCAGGCCGTTCAGCCGCCAGAGCAGCGAGCCATCCGGGTTCAGCCGGCCGCCCACATCGAAGCTGCCCTGGATGCGGTTGAAGCTGCCGCCCTGGAGCGCGACCTGGTTGACCTGGTCCGCCTGCGGGACCTTGCTGACGGCATTGACGATGCCGCCGAGATTGGCCTGGCCGTAGAGCCCGGAATTGCTGCCCCGCAGCAGCTCGATCCGCTCCATGCCCGATGGCTCGATCCGGAAGCTATAGGCCGGGACGGGCGCCGGGATGCGCAGGCCGTCGAGGTAGATGTCGGCGGTGAAGCCGCGGACGCTGAAATACTCGCCGCGGCTGTCGAAGGAACCGGCGAAGGCGCCGGGGCTGTAGCGCAGCGCCTCGTTCACGGTGCGGACGTTCTGGGTCTCGAGCTGGTCGCGGGTGATGACCGAGATCGACTGCGGCGTTTCCAGCAGGGGCGTATCGGTCTTGGTGCCGGTGGCGCTGCGATGGGCGACATAGCCGGGCACCGGGCCGCGCGCGGATTCGCCGGGGGTGTCGATGGTGAGGGTCGGGAGCTGGACGACGGCATCCTGCGCCAGGGCCGGGCCCTGGCAGGCCAGCAATGCCGCCGCGAGCAGGCTCGGCGCCCGTAGGGAGAGATGATGATCTGGCATGGCGGGCGACCCGGCTCCTTGAAGCTGAAGAAAACGTCATCCAGTCTGGCTCCGCCAGTTTCTGCAATTGATTCTCATTATCATCAAGATAGCTGCGACGCGGGAGCAAACGCCGGGCCCGACGGCGAATGTCCTGATTCCCGATAGTTAGCGGCTGCCCATCGCGCCCGGATTTTTTTGCGAATGATTCCTATTTGCAAATTTTCTCAAGCTTCGGTAACCCGCCCCGACCTGAGGACGGATCACCCGCCTTGCCCATGCCCGCCCCCCCTACCGTCGCACCCCTCCGCCCGGCCCTGATCCGCCGCCTGACCGC
Organism: Belnapia sp. AC561; assembly: GCF_979252845.1. Classification (NCBI taxonomy): domain Bacteria; kingdom Pseudomonadati; phylum Pseudomonadota; class Alphaproteobacteria; order Acetobacterales; family Roseomonadaceae; genus Belnapia; species Belnapia sp. AC561. The sequence continues at coordinate 141,495 of NZ_CEEDBP010000009.1, read as the reverse complement.
CCCGCCACGCTGGCTCGGGATCCTGTCGCGCTGCATCGCCGCCATCCTCGGCGGCTATCTGCTCGCGGCCCTGGTCGCCCTCGGCTGCGCGCAGTGGCTGGGGCCGCCGCGCGCGGAAGCGGTGCTGACGGGCATGCTGCTGGGCTTCGCGGTGCATGCCGGGGCGGTCATCTGGGTCTTCGCCGCGGCGGGCGCCGGGCGCGCCTGGCTCGGCCTCGCGGTGCCGGCGGCGGTGCTGGCCGGCGGCCTGTTCCTCAGCGGAGGATTCTCATGACGGAGCGGCCGGCATGAAGGAAGGCTTCCGCCAGTGCATGGCCTGGCTGCACACCTGGTCCGGCCTGCTGGTCGGCTGGTTGCTCTTCGCCGTCTTCCTGACCGGCACGGCCGCCTATCTGCGGCCCGAGACCAGCACCTGGATGCGGCCGGAATTGCACGCCGCGCCGGCCGGGCCCGATGCCGCGCAGACCATCGTCGGGCATCTGTCGGAGACCGCCGCCGGCGCCTCGAACTGGCTGATCCTGCTGCCCGATGCACGGCAGTCCACCGCCCAGGTCTTCTGGCAGGATCGCGGCGCGCCGCGCGGCTTCCGCCAGGCCTGGTTCGACCCGGCCACCGGCCGGCCGGTGGCGGCGCGCGACACCTTCGGCGGCGAGTTCTTCTACCGCTTCCATTTCCAGCTGCACTACATGAACGTGCCGCTGGCGCGCTGGATCGTCAGCTTCTGCGCCCTGGTCATGCTGGTCGCCATCATCAGCGGCATCGTCACCCACCGGCGCATCTTTGCGGATTTCTTCACCTTCCGGCCGGGCAAGGGGCAGCGATCCTGGCTCGATGGCCATGCGCTGGTGGCGGTGGCGGCGCTGCCCTACCACCTGGTGATCACCTATAGCGGCCTGGTCACGCTGATGCTGATGACGATGCCCTGGGGCGTCGCCACCGCCTATCGCGGCGACCGGGCCGCCTTCACGGCGGAGGTCTTCGGCACCGCCCCGCCGCCCCGCGCGGCCGGCCAGCCGGCGCCGCTGGTCGCCATCGGCCCGCTGCTGCGGGAGGCGGAGCGGCATTGGCAGGGCGGCAGCGTCGGCCGCATCACCGTGCAGCGCCCGGGCGATGCCAATGCGACCATCCAGCTGACGCGCGACGATTCCGAGACCCTTTCCGCCACGCCGCAGACCCTGCTGTTCAGCGGCACGACCGGCGCCCTGCTGGCCAGCGCCGGCGATGCGGCGGCACCGGCGGCGGCGACGCGCGGCGTGCTCTATGGGCTGCATGTCGGCCGCTTCGCCGGCGGGTTGCTGCGCGCGCTGTTGCTGCTCTCGGGCCTGGCCGGGACGGTGATGGTGGCGACGGGCTGCATCCTCTGGGCGGTGAAGGCGCGGCAGCAGGCGGAGCGGCGCGGCAGGATCGGCTTCGGCGTCCGGCTGGTCGAGCATCTGAACGTCGCCGCCATCGCCGGACTGCCGGTGGCGATGGCCAGCTTCTTCTGGGCCAACCGGCTGCTTCCCGCCGGACTGGCGGGCCGGGCGGAGTGGGAGATCCATGTCTTCTTCATCGCCTGGGGCTGCTGCCTGGTGCATCCGCTGCTGCGGCGTGGCCGGCAGGCCTGGGTCGAGCAATTCGCGCTCGGCGGCCTGCTGTTTGCGCTGCTGCCGGTGGTGAACCTGGCGACGACGCAGCGGCATCTCGGCATCAGCCTGGTGCAGGGCGACTGGCTCTTCGCCGGCTTCGACCTCGGCCTGCTGGCGATCGGCCTGGCGCTGGGCGGCATCGCCTGGCGGGTGGCGCGGCGGCGGGCGGCGGCGCCGAAGACGCGTGGCCAGGCGAGCGCCTTGGCGGCGGGGGCGGCGGAATGATCGGGCTCGGCCTGGCGCTGCCCTATGCGGGCTTCGCCGCACTCTGCCTCGCCATGGAACGGCACCGGCAGCAGGTGCTCCGGCATCGCCTGGCGCCGGGGCAGCGGCGGGCGCTGCAGGTGGCGGGGTGGCTGCTGGTCGCAGCCTCCCCCCTGCCCTGCATCGCCTGGCGCGGCTGGGGCATGGGCAGCGTGCTCTGGTGCGGCCTGCTCAGCGCGGCGCTGCTGCCACTGGCCCTGCTGCTGGCCTATGCGCCGCGGCTGGTGGTGCCGACGGCGATGGCGGGCCTCGTGCTCGGCCTGCTCGCCGGGCTTTTCGGACCCTGATCAACAAGGAGATTGCCATGACCATGACACGCAACCTGCTGCTGGCGGCAGGCCTGCTCGGCGCCTCGATGACCGGGGCCGGCGCCCATCAGGTCTGGCTGGAACGCGACGGCACCAGCGCCCGGGCCTATTTCGGCGAGCCGGTGGAGAACCAGCGCGAGAAGACCGGCGCGCTGCTCGACCGCATCAGCGGCCCGCGGATCTTCACCGGCGACCCGGCGCAGCCGCTGCCGATCCAGCGGCAGGCGGACCACATCGCCGCCACCGTGCCGGCCGGCACGGGCGACGTGCGGCTGGTGGAGGATAGCCTGGCCCCCTTCGGCCGCACGGCGGAGCAGCGGACCCGGCCGGTGATGCTGGCGCGGGAGGGCCGGACCGAGACGCGCGCCGTGCTCGACCTGGAGCTGGTGCCGGTGGTGGCGGGGGGCAATGACTTCGTGCTGATGCTGCGCGGCCAGCCGCTGCCGCGGACCGAGGTGACCCTGGTGGCGCCGCCGCGCTGGGAACGCCGGCTGCGGACGGATGCCGAGGGCAAGGTGAGCTTCCCCACCCCCTGGGCCGGCCGCTACGTCGCCGAGGCGATCCATGTCGAGGACCGCGCCGGCGGCAGCGGCGAGGCGGCCTATGCCAAGACGCGGACGGTCTCGACCCTGTCCTTCGTTGCAACCCAGGGCATAGGCTGGACCGCGGCGGACTGAGGTCCGGCCGGCTGGCGGGATGCGCGCCGATGCCTCATGCTGCCCGGAAGGGCGCCAGGAGGACCAGGCAAGATGGGCAATATCGCATCCCGCTACAGCACCGGCTGGCCGAGCATCCGGGAGCAGGTGAGCCCGGAGGAATGGCAGGCGCGGCTCGACCTCGCCGCCTGCTACCGGCTGGTCGACCGCTACGGCATGACCGACCTGATCTACAACCACATCACCCTGCGGATCCCCGGCACCGACCACCTGCTGATCAACCTCTACGGCCTGCTCTACAAGGAGATCACCGCGACCTCGCTCGCCAGGATCGATGTCGAGGGCAATATCCTCTGGAAGCCGGATACCGAGTACGGCATCAACAAGTCCGGCTACGTCATCCATGGCGCCATCCACACGGCGCGGCCGGATGTGGCGGCGGTGATCCATACCCATACCCGGGCGGGCATGGCCGTCGCCTCGATGGCATGCGGGCTGCTGCCGCTGACCCAGACGACGATGCGCTTCGTCGGGCACCTCGGCTACCACGACTACGAAGGCCCGGCGGTGGATCTGGCGGAGCGGGAGCGGATCGTCGCCGACCTCGGCGCGCATGACGCGATGATCATGCGCAACCACGGGCTGCTGACCTGCGGCGCGACCCTGCCGCAGGCCTTCAACACGCTGTACCAGCTCGAGATGGCCTGCCGCGCCCAGGTGGATGCCATGGCGGCGCGGACCGAGCTGACCATGCCCTCGCCCGAGATCCTGGAACGGACTGCGCATCTCTATCAGCCCGGCACGCGGCGGCCCTATGGCGTGCTGGAATGGCACGCGATGCTGCGGCTGCTGGAGGCGGAGCAGGGTGCCTCCGGCTTCCCGCCCTATTGGTCCTGAAGGAACACCGCATGTCCCCGCCCCGCCTGCTGCTCTGGACCGACAATGCCGCGCCCTATGTGGCGGCGATCGAGGCCGCCGGCCTCGCCGGGCAGGTGACAACCGAGACCCTGGGGCGGGCCGCCTCGCCCACCGCCGAACAGCTGGCGGAGACCGAGGCGATGCTGGGCTGGGGGGTGCCGCCGGGGCTGCTGCCGCGGATGCCGAAGCTGCGCTGGGCGCAGGCGCTGACGGCGGGGGTGGAGGGCTGGCTGGCGCTGCCGGACCTGCCGCCGGGGCTGATGCTGACCTGCGCCCGCGGCACCCATGGCGAGTCCATGCCGGAGAACATCCTCGGCGCGCTGTTCCATATCACCAAGCCCTATGCCGCCATCGCCGAAGCACAGAAGGCAGGCCGCTGGACCCGGCGGGTGGCGACGCCGCTGAATGGCGCGACGCTCGGCATCCTCGGCCTCGGCGCCATCGGGCAGGAGGTGGCGCGGCTGGCGACGGCGCTGCGGATGCGGGTGATCGGCACCCGACGCAACCCGGCGCCGCTGCCCGGCCTCGCCGAGGTGCTGCCGCCGGAGCGGACGGACGAGGTGCTGGCGCAATCGGACTACGTGCTGCTGCTGCTGCCGGCGACGCCGGAGACGGAGAATTCCATCGATGCAGCGAAGCTGGCCCGGATGAAGCCCGGCGCCTGGCTGCTCAACTTCGGCCGCGGTGCGCTGATCGTCGATGCCGACCTGATCGCCGCGGTGAAGGACAGGCGCATCGCCGGCGCGGTGCTGGACGTGTTCCGGCAGGAACCGCTGCCGCCGGAGGATCCCTTCTGGACGACGGAGGGGATCCTGGTGCTGCCGCATATCGGGGGCATGCATCCGCGGCGGGACGAGGTGGTGGCGAAGCTGCTGGCCGAGAACCTCGGCCGCTTCCTGGATGGGCGGCCGCTGCGCGAGGTGGTAGATCGCGCGGCGGGGTATTGAGGCTCAGCCCGCGGCGCGGTTGAGGATTTCCTCCGGCGTCGAGGAGACGACGTCGACGTAGCGCGGCTTGAAGGCCGCGGCGCCGCCCTCGATGTGCTGGATGAAGGCGGGCTTCATCGCCTTCAGCACGGGCAGGATCGCGGCATGCTTCTCGATGCTGGCCCATTCGGCGATGAGGAAGAAGCGTTGCGGGTCCTCCGCGTCGCGGCAGAGCACGCCGTCCTTCACCTGGGCGGAGGACTTGTGCATCGGGTTGTCGTCGCCGTAGTCGAATTCCTCGAAGAGGCGGATGAACTCCGCCTCCTGCCCCGGGACCACCCGGAAATCATAGATGTGGAGGACGTTGCCGCGGGTCGCCAGCGGTTCCTGTGCCATGCCAACCTCATCGAAACTGGTGCGCGGCAAGGCTAGGCCGCCGTCGGGGCCGGTGGCAACCGGGATGGTGTTGCATCCGATAAAAAAGGGGGCATACTGAGCATTCGCCGGAGGTTTGACCCATGGATATCTCCCCCGATCTGTCGCGTGGCCGCCAGACCGAACTGGTCTGGCCGGGCGAGGACAGCCAGCGCATCCCCGACTGGGTCTATACGGATGCCTCGGTCTATGCGCGCGAGGTGGAGCGGATCTTCCACGGCCGCACCTGGAACTACGTCGGGCTGGAGGCGGAGATTCCGAACGCGGGGGATTTCATCCGCAGCAATGTCGGGCCGACGCCGGTGGTGGTCTCCCGCGCCAAGGATGGCGGCATTGCGGTCTTCGAGAACCGCTGCGTCCATCGCGCCGCCGAGTTCTGCCGCGAGCTGACCGGCAACGTGAAGGAATTCGTCTGTCCCTATCACCAATGGACCTATGACCTGAAGGGCAGGCTGCAGGGTGTGCCCTTCCGGCGGGGCGTGGCGGGCAAGGGCGGGATGCCGAAGGACTTCGACCCGGCCGACCACAACCCGCGGGCGCTGGCGGTGACGACGCATCGGGGCGTGATCTTCGCCAGCTACGCGGCGGACATGGAAAGCCTGCAGGATTACCTGGGGCCGGAGGTGCTGCGGGAATTCGAGGCGACCTTCGATGGCCGCAAGCTGGTCATCCTCGGGCATTACCGCCACAGCCTGCCGGGCAACTGGAAGCTCTACCACGAGAACCTGAAGGACCCCTATCACGCGACCCTGCTGCATACCTTCCTGGTGACCTTCGGGCTGCTGGTCGCCGGCAACAAGTCGCTGATGCTCTCGGACGAGAGCGGCCGTCATGGCGTGATGTGCAGCGCCAAGTCGGATGCCAGCAAGGTCTCGGCCGAAAGCAAGGCGGAGATGCGGGCCTACAAGGAAGGCATGCGGCTGGCCGACCCGCGGATCATGGATTTCGTCGACGAGTTCGACAGCCCCTGGTCGGTCACCATGGCGACGATCTGGCCGAACTTGATCGTGCAGCGGGAGATGAACACGCTCGGCATCCGGCAGCTGGTACCCACCGGGCCGAACGAGTTCATCATGAAATGGACCATGTTCGGCTTCGAGGGCGATACCAAGGAGATGACGCGGCACCGGCTGCGCCAGGGCAATCTCATGGGTCCCGCCGGCTTCCTCGGACTCGAGGACAACGAGGCGATCAAATTCGTCCAGGACGGCATGCTGCGGGTGCCGGGCGGCGAGCATTACGTCGCGCTCGATCCGGCGACGCCCTTCGGCACCTCGGAGACGCTGATCTCGGAATCGGCGATCCGCGGGATGTACCGGCACTGGCGTGAGGTGATGGGGCTGTGATGGACCCGCGGCTGGAAGCGCTGCTGCTGCGCGCCGAGATCGACGCCTTCAACGCGGAATACGCTGCGCTGCTGGACCGGCAGGACCTGACCGGCTGGACGCAGTGCTTCACCGCGGATGCCTTCTACGTCGTCATCAGCCGGGAGAATTTCGAGCGCGGCCACCCAGTCGGGCTGATCTACTGCGAGGGGCGGCCGATGATCGAGGACCGCGCCTTCGCCCTGCTGAAAACATCGATGTTCGGGCCGCGCAGCCTGCGGCACATGATCAGCAACCTGACCGTGGCGCCGCAGCCGGATGGCACGGTGCAGGCGCGGGCGAATTTCGTGGTCTTCGAGGTGCTGACCGACCGGCCCGAGGCACGGGTGCTGCAGGTGGGCGAGTACCGCGACATTTTCGCCCGCGAGGATGGCGCGCTGAAGCTGCGCGAGCGCCGCTGCGTCTACGACAACCTGCTCATTCCGACGGCGCTCTGCATCCCGGTCTAGGCGGCGCGCTCCGACGGGCCGAGCATGGCGCGGCCGCTGCCGTTGTTGGCATCCACCAGCCGCAGCAGCATCGACAGGAACAGCTCCCGCTCCGCCGTCCCGAGCGGCTCCAGCAGCCGCTCCTGCGCACGCTTCATGGCGGAGAGCATGGCGCGGGTGATGCGCTCGCCCTCCGGCGTGATGCGGGTGAGGATGGCGCGGCGATCGACCTCGCTGCGCTGGCGCTGCACCAGGCCGCGCTGGGCCAGGCGGCCGAGCACGTCGGCGACATTGGTGCGGTCCAGCCCGACCTCCTGCGCCAGCGAGACCTGGTCGATATCCGGGTTCAGCGAGAGGGTGGTCAGCACGGCGTATTGCACCGGGGTGATCTCGAAGGCGCTGCATTCCTCGAGGAACAGGGCGCCATGGATCTGGTGCAGCCGGCGCACGAGGTAGCCGGGGCGGCGCCAGAGCGGCAGGCGCTCGATCAGCTGGCGGAGTTCCGGGTCGGCGACGGATTCGGCGACGGTGGCCTGGGCGGCCTCGGCGCTGGGTCGGGTGCGCCGGCTCATGGGAGAATTCGCTGCATGGGCCGAGACTAGCGAAGCGACCCGCCGGGCGCAAAGCGTGGTTGACGAAGCGGCAGCGGTTGCTCAGCATACCTCCTATTCTCCAGGGGCGGTGCCATGGACGGAACAGTGCCTCCCGGTGCCGGCATCGGCGCCCGGGTCCATCGCAAGGAGGATGCGCGGCACCTGGCCGGGCATGGGCAGTTCGTCGGGGATATCCGCATCGCCGGCATGCAGGATGTCGCCTTCCTGCGCAGCCCGGTCGCACATGCCCGCATCCTGGCGCGGCGGAAGCCGCAGGATGCGGCGGAGCAGGTCTTCTTCCTGGCCGATCTGGCGGGCGTGAAGCCGATGGTCACGCGCTCCGCCATCCCCGGCTACAAGCTTTCCGAATGGCCGGCGATGGCGGCCGACCGGGTGCGCTACGTCGGCGAGATCATCGCCATGTGCGTCGCACCGTCACGGGCTGAGGCGGAGGATCTGGCCGAGCGGGTCGAGGTCGATTTCGACGAGCTGCCAGCCATCACGAGTTGCACCGCGGGCCGGGCCGCGGGCGCGGCGCTGCTGCACGAGCACTGGGGCGACAACCTGTTCCTGCAGACCAGCTTCGATACCGGGCTGGCGCCGGTCGCGGCGAGCGCGCCGGTGAAGGTGCAGCTGGATCTCTCCTGCGCCCGGCAGGCGATGCATCCGATGGAAGGCAAGGGCGTCGTCGCCTGGTGGGACCACCGGGCGGCGCAGCTCGTGGTGCATAGCTCGACCCAGGTGCCGCATCTGATCCGCGCCGGGCTGGCCGAGTTTCTCGGCATCCCGCAAGCGATGGTGCGCGTCGCACCGCCAGACGTGGGCGGCGGCTTCGGCTACAAATGCCTGCTGCAGCCAGAGGAGATCGCCGTCGCCTGGCTGGCGCTGACGCGGAAGGCCGCCTTCCGCTGGATCGAGGACCGGCGGGAGCATCTGACCGCCGGCGCCAATGCGCGGCAGCACCATTACAAGATCACCGCCTATGCCGATCCGCGCGGGCGGCTGCTGGGGCTGGATGCGGAGATCTCGGTCGATACCGGGGCCTATTCGGTCTGGCCCTTCACCGCGGTGCTGGAGGCGGCACAGGCCGGCGGCAACCTACCGGGGCCCTACGACTTCCGGGCCTATCGCTGCAAGGTCTTCTCGGTGGCGACCAACAAGCCGCCCTTCGCGCCCTATCGCGGCGTGGCGCGGCCGGGGGTGTGCTTCGCCATCGAGCTGACGATCGATGCCATCGCCCGGGCGGTGGGGCGGGAGGCGGCGGATGTGCGGGCGGAGAACCTCGTGCCCGGCGCGGCGATGCCCTACGTGAACGTCACCAACAAGCATTACGACAGCGGCGACTACCCGGCCTCTCTGGCCGAGGTGCGCGAGATGATCGGGCTGGATGCGTTTCGCGCCGGGCCGGCTCGGGATGCGCGCGGGCGGTATCTCGGCATCGGTTTCGCCACCTATACCGAGCAATCCGCGCATGGGACCAAGGTGTTTGCCGCCTGGGGGCTGCCATTGGTGCCGGGCTACGACCAGGCGCATGTGAAGCTGACGCCGGATGGTGCGCTGGAGGTGAAGGCCGGCATCCATACCATCGGCCAGGGGCTGGAGACCACGCTCGCGCAGGTCGCGCATGAGATGACCGGCGTGCCCTTCGGCGATATCCGCGTGACCCTGGGCGATACCGCGACGACGCCCTTCTCGACCGGCGCCTATGCCTCCCGCGGGATCGTCATGGCGGGGGGTGCGGTCTCGCGCGCGGCGGATGTCGTGGCCGGGCGCATCAAGGCGATCGCGGCGCATCTGATGCAGGCCGACCCGGCCGATGTACGCTTCGCCGAGGGCCGCATCCATGCCGGCGGCGCCAGCATCGGCTTCGAGGATGTGGGCCGCGCCTGGTACATCCGCCCGGACCAATTGCCGGATGGCGTGGACAGCGGCGGACTGGAGGCGACGGAGGCCTACAAGCCCGCGACCGACAACGGCGTCTTCTCCTTCGCCAGCCACGCGGCCAAGGTGGCGGTGGATGCGGAGACGGGGCTGGTCGAGATCCTCGACTACTGCATCGCTGAGGATTGCGGCCGCATGGTCAATCCGATGATCGTCGAGGGCCAGACCTATGGCGGCGCGGCGCAGGGCATCGGCACCGCGCTGTTCGAGGAAAGCCCCTACGACGCGGCGGGGCAGCCCCTGGCCTCGACCCTGGTGGACTACCTGCTGCCGGGGCCGAGCGAGCTGCCGAAGTTCCGCATCCACCACAGCGAGACGCTGTCGCCGCATACCGCGCATGGCATCAAGGGCGTCGGCGAGGGTGGCGCCATCGCGCCGGCGGGGGCCATCGTCAATGCGATCAACGATGCGCTGGCCGGGCTCGGCGCGCGGCTGAACGATATCCCGGCCTCGCCGGAGCGGATCCTCGCGGCGCTGGCCAAGGCGCGCGCGGCGTGAAGGCGGCAGCCTTCGACTACGTGCAGGCGCGCAGCATCGCGGAGGCGGTGGCGATGCTGGCCGCCGGCGATGCGCGGGTGCTGGCGGGCGGGCAATCGCTCGGGCCGATGCTGAACCTGCGGCTGGCGCGGCCGGGCCGTCTGGTGGACGTGAAGCGGGCGGCGGGGCTGCGCGAGGTCGCCGCCGATGACGCGGTGGTCAGCCTCGGCGCCGGCTGGACCCATGCCGAGATCGAGGATGGCACGGTCGAGGACCCGACCCGCGGGCTGCTGCGGCAGGTGGCGCATGGGATCGCCTATCGGGCGGTGCGCAACCGCGGCACGCTGGGCGGCAGCCTGGCGCATGCCGATCCGGCGGCGGATTGGGTTTCGACCATCGTGGCGCTGGGCGGCGCGGTCGTGGCGGAGGGGCCGCGCGGTCGGCGGCGCATCGCGGCCGAGGGCTTCATCCGCGGCGCCTTCGCCACGGCGCTGGGGCCGCAGGAATTGCTGGTGGCGGTGGAGGTGCCGCGGCTCGGGTCCGAAGCGCGCTGGGGCTATCACAAGCTCTGCCGCAAGACCGGGGAATTCGCCAAGGCGATCGGCGTGGCGGTGCTCGATCCCCGCACCGGCTTCGCGCGGGTGCTGGCGGGGGCGGTGGAGGGGCCGCCGGTGCTGCTGGCGGATGCCGCCGCCTGCCTGCGGGACCGTGGCGCGGCAGCGGCCTGCGAGGGCCTGGCCGAGGAGGTGGCGCGGCGGCTGCCGCATCTGGCGCCGCAGGACCAGGCGCTGCGGGTGACGGTGGTGCGGCGTGCCCTGCAGCAGGTGGCGGCATGATGCCGCGCGATGTCCCGATGACGGTGAACGGCACGCCGGTCTCGCTGCGGGTGGAACCGCGGATGCATCTGGCGGATGCGCTGCGGGAACGACTCAACCTCACCGGCACCCATCTGGGCTGCGAGCAGGGCGTCTGCGGCGCCTGCACCGTACTGATCGATGGCATCCCGCAGCGGTCCTGCATCGCCTATGCGGTGGATTGCGAGGCGGCGGTGGTGACGACCATCGAGGGCTTCGACGGCGATGCCACCATGGCGGCGCTGCGCCAGGCCTTCACCGCGCATCACGCGCTGCAATGCGGCTTCTGCACCCCGGGGATGCTGGTCAGCGCACGGGATATCGTGCTGCGGCTGGGCGAGGTGGATGAGGCGCGGCTGCGGGAGGAGCTTTCGGGCAATCTCTGCCGCTGCACCGGCTATGTCGGCATCGTCGCCGCGGTCTCCGCCGTGGCGGCGGGGCGTGCCCCGCAGGCGGCGCGGGAGGTCGTGCAGCCGGGCGTGCGGGAGGCCCCGGTCGCGGCGGCGGAGGTGTTGCCGCTGGCGCCGGCGGCGCGCGCGATGGAGGGGCCAGGGCTCGAAGAGCGCATCCATCTGGAGGCCTCTCCGGAGGCCGCCTGGGCCGCCTTGGCCGATCTGCGGCAGGTCGCCGCCTGCCTGCCCGGCGCGGTGCTGGAGACGCTGGAGGGCGAGCGGGTGACGGGGCGCGTGGTCGTCTCCCTCGGCCCGGTGAAGGCAGGCTTCGCAGGCGTTGGCCAGGTGCGGCTGGACCAGGCGATGCGCAGCGGCGTGCTGAGTGGCCAGGGGCGCGACGGCGGCACCGGCAGCAGCGCCCGCGGCGAGGTGCACTGGCAGGTGGTACCGGCCGAGGGTGGCGGCAGCGACATCCTTGTGCAGCTGCGCTGGCAGCTGAGCGGGGCGCTGGCGCAGTTCAACCGCGCCGGGCTGGTGCAGGACATCGTGCGCCGGCTGGCGCGGGACTTCGCCGCCAACCTGGATGCGATGGTCGCCGGGCGGGCGGCGCCGGTGGCGCGGCCGCTGGGGCTCTGGGCGCTGCTCTGGGGCCTGGTGAAGGGGCGCCTCTTCGGCCGCTGACGCGGCACGGGTGTTGCATTGCGTTTCGGCATCGACGGAGGGGCAGCATGGACCGCAGGACGCTTTTGCAGGGCATACCCGTTGGCGTGGCGCTGGCCACGCCGGCCATTGCGCAGACCCAGCCGGTGGTGCGCTGGCGCATGGCGACGGCCTGGCCGCGCAGCCTCGATACCTTGTACGGCTCGGCCGAGGCGCTGTGCCGGCGGATCGGGCAGATCAGCGAGGGCCGCTTCGAGATCCGTCCCTTCCCGGGCGGGGAGCTGGTGCCGGCCTTGCAGACCTTCGATGCGGTGCAGGGCGGCTCGGTCGAGTGCGGCCATATCCTGTCGACGAATTTCATCGGGAAAAGCCCGGCGCTGGGCTTCGACGGCGGGCTGCCTTTCGGGCTGAACTCGCGCCAGCAGACGACCTGGCTGAACGAGGGCGGCGGCCGCGAATTGCTGCGCGCGCTGTACCGCAAGTTCGACGTGGTGAACCACGTGGTGGGCAATGTCGGCGTGCAGATGGGCGGCTTCTACCGCAAGGAGATCCGCACGGTCGAGGATCTCAATGGCCTGAAGATGCGGATCGGCGGCTTCGGCGGACGGATCCTGGCCAAGCTCGGCGCGGTGCCGCAGCAGCTGGCGGCCAGCGACATCTATGCCGCGCTGGAGCGCGGCACGATCGACGCGGCGGAATGGGTCGGGCCGGCGGATGACGAGAAGCTCGGCTTCTACAAGGTGGCCCGCTACTACTATACGCCGGGCTGGTGGGAGGGCAGCGGCAGCATCACCGGCATCGTCAATGTCGCCGCCTGGGAAGCGCTGCCGCCGGCCTTCAAGGAGATGTTCGAGGTCGCGGCCGCCGAGCAGAACTCGCTGATGATGGCGCGCTACGACGCCCGCAACCCGGATGCGCTGCGGCGGATGGTGGCGCAGGGCACCCAGTTGCGGACCTTCCCGCGGGCGGTGATGGAGGCCGCCTACAAGGCGAGCTTCGAGACCTTCGACGAGGTGGCGGCGCAGAACGAGGACTTCCGTACGCTGTATGCGCAGTGGAAGCCCTTCCTCGACAGCTCCAACAACTGGTTCCGCGTCGGCGAATTCACCCTCGACGCCTTCCGCTACGGCAATGCCATCCCAGGCCGCTAGGGCTTGATGAGGGTACCGGCGCCGCCATCGGTGAAGAGCTCGCGCAGCACGGCGTGGGGGACGCGGCCATCGAGGATGACCGCACCCTTCACGCCCCGCTCGATGGCATAGATGCAGGTCTCGACCTTGGGGATCATGCCGGCGGAAATCCAGCCGGCCTCGATCCCGGCCATCACCTCGGCGACCGTCATCTCGGGGATCAGGACGCCGTCGGGGCCCTTCACGCCGGCGACGTCGGTCAGCATCAGCAGGCGTTCGGCGCCGAGCGCGCCGGCGATGGCGCCGGCCACGGTATCGGCGTTGATGTTGTAGGTCTGGCCATCCGCGCCGACGCCGACCGGGGCAACGACGGGGATGATATCGGCGCCGATCAGCAGGCGGAGCACCTTGGTATCGACCTCGGCCGGCTCGCCGACGAAGCCGAGGTCGAGCACCTGCTCGATCTTCGAATCCGGGTCGCGCACGCTGCGGGTGACCTTGCGCGCCTTGATGAGCCCGCCGTCCTTGCCGGAGATGCCGACCGCCAGGGCGCCGGCGCGGGTGATGGCCTGGGCGACCTGCTTGTTGACCGGGCCGGCGAGGACCATCTCGACCACGTCCAGCATGGCGGCGTCGGTGACGCGCAGGCCCTGGACGAAGGTCGACTGCACGTTCAGCCGCTTGAGCATGGCGTTGATCTGCGGGCCGCCGCCATGCACCACCACCGGGCTGACGCCGACCTGTTCCAGCAGCGCGATGTCGCGGCCGAAACGGAGCGCGGTCTCCTCCTCGCCCATGGCGTGGCCGCCGTATTTCACCACGATGATCTGGTCGTCGTAGCGCTTCAGGAAGGGCAGCGCGCCGGCCAGGGTCTTCATGGCGTCGAAGGCATCATCGGTCATCGGGCCGGCTCCAGCGGATGGCGCGACCGCTGTAACGCAGAATCGGCGATTGGGAAATCAGCCCCTCGCCGTCCCGGCGCTCAGGCCTGCCGCGCGAGGGAGGCCATCTCGGCCCGCAGCTCGGGGATGCCGCCGCCGGTATGGCTGCTGGTGACGAGCACCATGGGATGGCCCGCCGTATGGGTGCGGGCGAGCTCCTCCGCCTGGAGGATGCGCTGCTTCAGCCACCAGGGCTTGGCGTCGTCGGCCTTGGTGATGACGATCTGGAAGGGGACCGCGGCATCGGTCAGCAGTTCCATGGCCATGCGGTCGGCCGGCTTGGTCTCGATCCGGGCATCCAGCAGCAGCAGGACGCGGCGGAGCGTGGGGCGGCCGCGCAGGAAGTCGAACATCAGCCCCTGCCAGTCCTCCTTCACGCTTTTGGAGGCCTGGGCATAGCCGTAGCCTGGCATGTCCACGAGGGTCAGCCGGTCGCCGAGGTTGAAGAAGTTGAGCTGCTTGGTCCGGCCCGGGGTATGGGAGACCCGGGCCAGGGCATTGTGCCCGGTCAGCGCATTGACCAGCGAGGATTTGCCGACGTTGGAGCGACCGCAGAAGGCGATCTCGGGGCCTTCCGCGGGCGGCAGCTGGTCGATCTTCTGCGAGGCATAGAAGAACTCGCAAGGCTTGGTGAAGAGCAGGCGACCAGCCTCGACCAGGGCCGCGAGGTCCTGCTCGGTCTTCGCCTCGGACAGTCCACCCGCCAGGACGGCGGGATGGACGGGGAGGAATTGTCCGGTCATCAGCCCTTCTTCGGTTTCGCCAGCACCGGGGTGGCGGGGGTCGGCTTGCCGCCGCCGCGCTTGGCTTCCAGCGACATGATATAGCGCTGCTGCGCGATCGACAGCAGGTTGTTCCAGGACCAGTAGATCACCAGGCCGGCCGGGAAGCTGGCCAGCATGAAGGTGAAGATGATCGGCATCCACTGGAAGATCTTGGCCTGGATCGGGTCCGGCGGCTGCGGGTTCAGCTTCTGCTGGAAGAACATGGTGGCGCCCATGATCAGCGCCCAGGCCGGCATGTGCAGGTAATGCGTCAGCTGCGTCGGGTCGTAGGGGAGCAGCCCGAACAGGTTGAACAGGTTGGTCGGGTCGGGCGCCGAAAGGTCGTGGATCCAGCCGAAGAAGGGCGCATGCCGCATCTCGATGGTGACGAAGAGCACCTTGTACAGCGCGAAGAAGACCGGGATCTGGATCAGGATGGGCAGGCAGCCCGAAGCCGGATTGATCTTCTCGGTCTTGTAGAGCGCCATCATCTCCTGCTGCGCCTTGGCAGGGTCTTCCTTATGGCGCTCACGGATCTCGGTCATCTTCGGACCGAGGACCTTCATCCGGCTCATCGACTTGTAGGCCTTGTTGGCGAGCGGGAAGAAGGCCGCCTTCAGGGCCAGGGTGAAGATCAGGATGGCGACGCCGAAGTTGTGGACCAGGTGGAACAGCCAGTCGATCGCGTAGAAGAAGGGCTTGGTCAGGAAGTAGAACCAGCCGAAGTCGATCGCCTTGTCGAAGTCGGGGATGCCGAGGTTGTCGCGATAGGCATCCAGCAGCTTCACCTCCTTGGCGCCGGCAAACAGCCGGGTGCCGAGGGCGGAGGTGACGCCGGTGCCGACGCTGATCGGGCTGGTGGCGGCCATGTCGACCTGCCAGCGGTCCTCCGGCCCGCGCGGCCCGGCTTCCGTGGTGTGGCGGAAGGCGGTGCGGGTGCGGATGGCGGGGTTGGCCGGGGACAGGGCGGCGAGCCAGTACTTGTCGGTGAAGCCGGCCCAGCCGGCCGCCGTCTCCTGGTCCAGCGCGACGCCATTGGCCTTGGCGGCATCGGTCTTGGCGGTGGCGTAGGTCGCTTCCCGCAGCCGGCCGTCGAGCACGCCGACGAAGCCTTCGTGCAGGATGTAGAAGCCCTGGGTCGGGGGCGTACTCTCGCGGCGGATGCGGGCCCAGGGCAGGACCTGGACCGGCTCGGCGGCGTTGTTGCGGACCCGCTGCTCGGCGGTGACGAGGTAATTGTCGTCGAGCGCGAGGGCGATCTCGAAGACCTGGCCCTGGCCATTGTCCCAGGTGAGGGTGACCGGCGTCGCCGGTGTCAGCCGGGCGCCATCGGCGACCGTCCAGTCGGTGTCGTTGGCGGGGACGCGGGTGCGGCCATCGGCCGCGGTCCAGCCCCACTGGGCGTAGTAGGGCGCCGAGCCCTCGCGCGGGGCCAGGATGCGGACCAGCGGCGAGGCGCGGTCCACCGTCTCGTGGTAACCGCGCAGCACCAGGTCATCCAACCGGGCGCCACGAAGGGACAGCGTGCCCTCGACGCGGGGGCCGGCGACCGGCAGGCGGGCGGCCGGGGTGGTCGGCGTGCCGGCGGCCGGCGAGGCATCGGTCGGGGCGCCGAGCGGGCCGGCGGGGCCGGGGGCCGGGGCAGGCTGCTGGACCTGGGCCGCCTGCTGCTGCTGGGCGCGCTGGGCTTCCTTGGCCGGCCGGTTGAACATGTCGAACAGCAGCAGGATGCCGATGGAAGCGGCAATCGCCACGAGGAGGCGCTTCTGGTCCATGGAACTGGGTCAGCCTTTCGGGACGGGCTGGGCGGCGGGGCCGACGGGCACGGGATCGTAGCCGCCGGGATGCCAGGGGTTGCAGCGGAGGATGCGGCGGCCGGAAAGCCAGGCGCCGCGCAGGGCGCCATGGGTGCCGAGGGCTTCCAGCGCGTATTCGCTGCAGGAGGGGTAGAAGCGGCAGTTGCAGCCGAGCACCGGCCGCAGCGTCCATTGGTAGGCGAGGACGGCGCCTTTCAGCGCCACGGCGCCGGCGGTCATGGTGCCGGCTCCGGCACCACGCCGAGGTGGCGGAGGGCACCGCGCAGGTCGGCGAGGAGCTTGTCCCAGGGACGGCTGCCGGTGCCGTCGCGGGCGATGAGCACGAGATCCCAACCCGGCGGCGGAGCTTCCGCCAGGGTCAGGCGCGCCGCCGCCCGCAGCCGGCGCTTGGCGCGGTTGCGGGCCACGGCATTGCCGATCTTCTTGGTGGCGGTGAAGCCGACGCGCAACGGCCCCTCGGGCTGCGGCAGGGCCTGCAGCACCAGGGCCGGACGCGCGGCCTTACGGCCACGCCCGGCGACCCGGAGGAATTCGCTGCGCCGGGTCAGCCGGGAAAGGCGGCCCGGCATGCAGGGATCCCTCCGATCTGCCTCAGGCGCTGAGCTTGCTGCGGCCCTTGGACCGGCGATTGGCCAGGACCTTGCGGCCGCCGACCGTCGCCGTACGGGCGCGGAAGCCGTGCCGGCGCTTCCGGACGAGCTTGGAGGGCTGGTAGGTACGCTTCACGGCTCAGTCTCCGACAGGAAAACGCCCGGCGTCGCCGATCCCCCGGATGGGGTGGCGCTGCACGGACGACCGGCGACCCTTGCGTCTGGGCCCCGGCGAAGGGAGGGACGTATAGGGAGGCCGAGGGGGGCGCGTCAATCGGCCGTGCGCGAGGCTGGTGCCGAAGCGCGGCTTGGCGTAACCGCGGTCGGCTTTCGGAGCGGGGTTCAGATGGCGGATTTCGACGTGGTGGTCATCGGCGCCGGGGCGGCCGGGCTTTCGGTCGCGGCCATCTCGGCCGGGCTGGGACTGAAGGTCGCGTTGATCGAGCGCGGCCGGATGGGTGGCGACTGCCTGAATTACGGCTGCGTGCCCTCCAAGGCGCTGCTGGCGGCGGGGCATGCGGCGGCGGAGGCGCGGGCGGCGCATCGCTTCGGCATCCGGCTGCCGGCGCCCGAGATCGACTGGGCCGGGGTGCGGGCGCATGTGCAGGGCGCCATCGCCCGGATCGCCCCGACCGACAGCGTCGAGCGCTTCACCGGGCTCGGGGTCGAGGTGATCCAGGCCTCCGCCTGCTTCACCGCCCCGGACCGGATCGAGGCCGGGGGACGCAGCCTCAGCTTCCGCCGGGCGGTGATCGCCGCCGGCAGCAGCGCCATCGTGCCGGACCTGCCGGGACTCGACGGCGTACCCTGGCTGACGAATGAGACGCTGTTCGACCTGGAGGAGCCGCCGGGGCACCTCATCATCCTCGGCGGCGGGCCGATCGGCCTCGAGATGGCGCAGGCGCATGCCCGGCTGGGCTGCCTGGTGACGGTGCTGGAGGCGGCGCCACGGGTCGCCATCCGCGAGGATGCCGAGCTGGTGGAGGGGCTGCGCGCGGCGCTGGTCGCCGACGGCGTCGAGTTCCGCGAGGGGGTGAAGGTCACCCGGCTGGAGCAACTCGAGCCCAATAGCAAGGCGGCGGTGGCCGGCGTGGTGGCGGTGCTGGAGGATGGCAGCCGCATCGCCGGGACGCATCTGCTGCTGGCGGTCGGCCGGGCGCCGCGGCTGGCGGGGCTTGACCTGTTTGCAGGCGGGGTGGACTCGGGACCGCGCGGCATCGTGACGGATGCCGGGCTGCGGTCCGTCTCCAACCGCCGGGTCTGGGCGGTGGGCGACATCGCCGACCCCAAGGGCATAGGCCCGCGCGCCTTCACCCATGTGGCGAGCCAGCATGCCGGGATCCTGGTGCGGTCCATGCTGTTCCGCCTGCCCTTCACCAAGGTGGATTACGCCGCCCTGCCCCGGGTGACCTACACGGACCCAGAACTGGCGCAGATCGGCCTGACCGAGGCGGAAGCGCGGGAGCAGGGGCACGAGGGCGTGACGGTGCAGCGCTGGCCGCTGGCCGAGAACGACCGGGCGATCGCCGAGGGGCGGGCCGAGGGGGGAATGGTGAAGCTGGTCATCAGCAAGGGCGGCAAGCTGCTGGGCGCCGGGGTGCTGGCGCCGCGGGCCGGGGAGATGGCCGGCATGTTCGGGCTGATGATCGGCCGCAAGCTGCCGCTTTCGGCGCTCGCCGGGCTCGTGCTGCCCTACCCCACCCTGGCCGAGGCGGCCAAGCGGGCGGCCGGTGCCCATTACACGCCGAAACTTCTCTCGCCCTTCACGAAACGGGTAATCGGCTTGCTGAAACGCCTGCCCTGAGCGTTCATGCTGCAACTGCGAACTTCGGAGCCCCCCATGGAACAGACACTCGCCGGCCGCACGGCGCTGATCACCGGCAGCACCAGCGGCATCGGCCACGGCATCGCCCTGCTCTTCGCCCAGGCAGGCGCCAAGGTGATGCTGAACGGCTTCGGCAGCTCGGCGGAGATCGCCAAGGCCCGGGCCGAGATCGGGGCCGCCATGGGCGTGGCGGAAGCGCCCTATTCGGCCGCCGACCTGTCCAAGCCGGACGCCGTGCGCCAGATGGTGCAGGAGGCCGAGGCGGCGCTGGGCTCGGTCGATATCCTGGTGAACAATGCCGGCATCCAGTTCGTCGCGCCGATCGACGAATTCCCGGATGACAAGTTCGACGCCATCATCGCCATCAATTTCGCGTCCAACTTCCACGCCATCAAGGCGGCGCTGCCGGGGATGAAGGCGCGCAACTGGGGGCGGATCATCAACATCGCCTCGGCGCATGGGCTGGTCGCCTCGCCGCAGAAGGTCGCCTATGTCTCGGCCAAGCATGCGGTGGTGGGCATGACCAAGACGGTGGCGCTGGAAGTCGCCAAGCTGCCGATCACCTGCAACGCCATCTGCCCCGGCTTCGTCCGCACCCCGCTGGCCGAGGCCCAGGTCGGCCCGCTGGCGAAGTCGCACAACGTCTCGGAGCAGGTGGCGCTGGAGGACTTCCTGCTCGAGAAGCAGCCCTCCAAGCGCTGGATCGAGGTGGACGAGGTGGCACGCATGGCGCTGTACCTGGTGGGTCCGGGCAGCGGCGGGGTGAATGGCGCGGCGTTGTCGATCGACGGGGGCTGGCTGGCAGCCTGATGGACGACGCTGCAGGCGGCGCATTACCGGCGTCGCAGGACCTGGCTTCGCCCGCGGTGGCGAAGCCGGTGGCGACCAAGCGGGTCAACCTGGCGCTGCAGGGCGGCGGCACCCATGGGGCCTTCACCTGGGGGGTGCTGGAACGGCTGGCGGAGGACGACCGGCTGGTCTTCGACGGCGTCTCCGGCGCCTCGGCCGGAGCGATCAATGCCGCGGTCTTCGTTCAGGGCCTGGCCGATGGCGGGCCGCAGGGGGCGATCAAGGCGCTGGGCAAGCTGTGGCGGGAGGTGGCGAATGGCCTCGCGCATAGCCCGATGCAGAATACGCCCTTCGAGAAGGCCCTCTGGGGCCATGACATGACCTATTCGCTGGCCTACCAGGCCTTCGAGACGCTGACGCGGGTCTTCTCGCCCTATCAGATCAATCCCTTCGCGGGGGACTTCAACCCGCTGCGCAAGGTGGTGGACGACAACCTCGACTGGCAGCGGCTGCGCGGCGATCCCAAGGCGATCCGGCTCTTCATCTCGGCGACCAATGTCCGCACCGGCAAGCCGCGGGTCTTCAACCGCGCGGAGGTGAGCACCGATGTCGTGCTGGCCTCGGCCTGCCTGCCCAATGTGTTCCGGGCGGTGGAGATCGACGGCGAGGCCTTCTGGGACGGCGGCTACGTCGGCAACCCGGCGCTCTGGCCGCTGTACTACGAGCGCGGCGCGCCCGACATCGTGCTGGTGCAGATCAATGCCATCGTGCGCGACGAGCTGCCGACCAATGCGGCCGATATCATGAACCGGCTGAACGAGATCAGCTTCAATGCCTCGCTGATGGCGGAGATGCGGGCGATCGACTTCGTGCAGCGGCTGCTCGATGGCGGCCGGTTGGAGCAGCCGCGCTACCGCCGCATCTTCCTGCATGTCATCGAGGACGAGGACCGGATGCGCGGCTTCAAGCTGAGCACCAAGCTGAACGGCGACTGGGAATTCCTGCAGATCCTGCGGCGCTACGGGCGGGAGGCGGCGGATCGCTTCCTGGCGAAGCATTTCGGGACGCTGGGAAAGGAAAGCACCCTGGATATCCAGCGCTACCTGTAGCAGGCCGCCTTGTATCAGGGGCAGCATGATGCCAATATCTGTCTCAGATGAGATGGAGTCTGGCATGGAAACGCCCGCGTATCTCGGCAGGACCCTGGGCTTCGCCGAAAGCCGGTCGCCGCTCTGGATGTCGGAGGCAGTCGGCCAGGGGCTGCCGATCGTGGCGCTCGATAGCCTCGTGGCACTGCTCTCGCCGCATGATGATGCGCTGCGCTTCGAATTCGTTCCCCGCGCCACCCTGCATCGGCGCGGCCGCACCCAGCGCCTCTCGCCGGAGGAAAGCGCCCGCGTGGCCCGCGTCGCCTCCGTCTTCGCCCTGGCGCGGGAGGTCTGGGGCAGCGATGCCGAGGCGCGGGATTTCCTGAACCGGCGGCACCTGCTGCTGGAGGACCGGACGCCGCTCTCGGTCGCGCTGGCCAATGACCCCGGGGCGCGCCTCGTTGAACAGATCCTGGGGCGGCTGCATTACGGCACGGCGGGGTGATTGCGCAGCGGCTCGACCGCACGCTGACCTGCTACCGCATCGGCGACCCGGAAGGCCGCTTCCCGGTCTTCGATGCCGGCGGCTCCCGCCTCTATCCCGGCCGGTGGAACGGCATCGCGGCGCCGATGATCTATGCCGCCCGCAGCTATTCGACCGCATTGCTGGAGAAGCTGGTGCATGGCAGCGGCCGGCTGCCGCCCAACCAGCACTGGATCGCCATCACCCTGCCGCATGGCCTCAGCTACGAGGTGCTGGAGGCGGCCGCCCTGCCCGGCTGGGACGACGGCGACCCGCATCGCGCCCGCGCCTTCGGCAGCGCCTGGCACCGGGAGAAGCGCTCGGCGGTGCTGCTGGTGCCGAGCCTGGTGGCGCGGGTCGAGGAGAATGTGCTGATCAACCCGGAACATCCGGAATTTAGCCGCATCGAGGCCAGCCTGCCGCGGCCGGTGCTCTGGGACCGAAGGCTGTTCACCGGCGGATGAGGCGGAGCCGGGCCGGCTGGCCACGCGCCACGGTGACGATGGCCGCCTGGCGGAAGCGGCGGGCCAGGACCAGCAGCCGGCGCGAGTCCGTCCCCAGCAGCCAATGTGCCTCCCGCCAGCAGCCATCCCCACCATGGCCCGGGGCGCCCGGCAGGCGGCGCGCGGCCGCCTCAAGCCGGGCCTGCATCCGCTGGTTCCAGCCATCCGGCATGCGGCGGCTGAAGGGGTTCCAGGCGGTGACGAAGCCACCCTCCCTTCGGCCGAGGCGCGCCAGCAGCGCATCCACCGCCGGGCTGCGCCGGCCGATGCGGGCCACGGCGCCGGCGGCCTCGTATCCGCTGCGGCGATAGGCGGCCAGCAGCCCGGCTCTCATGTCAGCTGGAAGAGCATGCTCTTGAGATAGGCGCTTTCCGGCAGTTGCGGATGGATCGGGTGGTCCGGCCCGGCGCCGCCCTGGAACAGCAGCTTGGCATCCCGCTTGGCGCGACCGAGGCCCCAGATGACGGATTCGGCGAATTCGCCGGGCGCCACGTGATGGCTGCAGGAGGCGATGAACAGGACGCCGCCCGGCGCCACCAGGGTTGCCGCGCTGCGCGCCAGCTTGGCATAGGCCCGCAGCGCATTCGGCTGGTCCTTGCGCTGCTTGGCAAAGGCGGGCGGGTCGGCCACCACCAGGTCGAAGCGGGTGCCGGCATTGCCCAGCCGCTCCAGCTCCTCCAGCGCCTCGGCCTTGCGGCCGATGACTCGCTCGGCCAGGCCATTGGCCTTGGCGGTCTCATAGGCAAGCTCCAGCGCATGGGCGCTGCGGTCCAGCAGCGTCACCTGCGTCGCCCCGGCCGCGGCGGCGCGCAGGCCGAAGCCGCCGGTGTGGCAGAAGGCGTCCAGCATGGTGCCGCCGGCGGCCAGCTTCGCCACCCGGTCGCGGTTCTCCCGCTGGTCAAAGAACCAGCCGGTCTTCTGGCCGCCGAGCAGATCGGCCGAGAAGCGCAGACCGCCCTCCTCGGCCAGCACCGGACCACCCTCCCCCAGCAGCACCTTCGTCTCCTCCGGCAGGCCCTCGAGCGTGCGGACGCTGGCGTCGTTGCGGGCGATGATGAGGCGGGGCGACAGCAACTCGGTCAGCGCCTCGACCAGCAGCGGGGTCAGGGCCTCCATGCCGGCGGTATTGGCCTGCAGTGCAAGCGCATCGCCGTAGCGGTCGATGACGAGGCCGGGCAGGCCATCCGCCTCGGCATGGATCAGGCGGTAGTAGGGGGTGGCATACAGCCGCTCACGCAAGGCCAGGGCGGTGGCGAGGCGGCCGCGGACCCAGGCAAGGTCGATCGCCGCCGCCGGGTCGCGGTCCAGCCGGCGGGCGGCGATCAGGCTATGCGGGTTGAACAGCCAGGTGCCGTGGCCGACGCCGTCATCGCCTTCCAGCCGCACCGGACTGCCGGGCGGCAGCGCCCGGGCCGCCGGCGACATGGCGATCTCGTTGGAGAAGGCCCAGGGGTGGCCGGACTTGACCCGGCGGTCATGGCGGGGAAGCAGGCGGATCAGCGGGTGCGGGGAGGTTTCCATCAGGCGGCGGACCATGGCGCCCGATGGCTTGCGGCGCAACGCCGGATAAGGCAGATGCGCAGGCATGCGTATCGTCCGTGACCTGCCCAGCCTCCGTACCGAACTGGCGAGCCTCGGGCCGCTGGCCCTGGTGCCGACCATGGGGGCGCTGCACGAGGGGCATCTCTCGCTGCTGGCGGCGGCGAAGCGGGAGGCGCCGGCGGTGGCGGCCTCCATCTTCGTCAACCCGCTGCAATTCGGGCCGAACGAGGATCTCTCGCGCTATCCACGGCAGGAGGCGCGTGACCTGGAAATGCTGGAAGCCGCCGGCTGCGACCTGGCTTGGCTGCCGAGCGTCGCGGCGATGTACCCGCCCGGCCGGGCCACCACCATCGAGGTCGAGGGCGCCGCCGAGGGTTGGGAAGGCGCGGCGCGGCCCGGGCATTTCCGCGGCGTCGCCACCGTCTGCACCAAGCTGTTCCAGCAGACCGGCGCGGTCGCGGCGATGTTCGGGGAGAAGGACTGGCAGCAGCTGCAGGTGATCCGCCAGGTGGTGCGGGACCTCGACATGCCGATCCGCATCATCGGCTGCCCAACGGTGCGGGAGGCGGATGGGCTGGCCATGTCCTCCCGCAACCGCTTCCTCGGCGCAGAGGAACGGGCACAGGCGGGGGCGCTGCCGGGGGCGATGCGGGCGGCGATCGAGGCGATGGCCAAGGGCACCGCGCCGGCCTCGGCCCTGGCAGCGGCGCGGGCCGGCCTGGCAGCGGCCGGCTTCACCCTGGATTACCTGGCGCTGGTCGAACCGGAGAGCCTGCGCGAGGTGGCGGCGCCGCCGGGCCGGCTGATCGCTGCGGCGCGGCTCGGCAGCGTACGGCTGCTGGACAACATGGCGGCCTGAAGCCCCGGCCGCGCGATGCGGCCGAGGCCCCGGGGGCTCAGTAGAACCAGTGGCCGGTGGCGGCGTAGTTGGCCGCCGCCTGGGCAGCGAGCGCATCCCAGTCGATCGGCGTCTCGGCGGCAGGCGTCGGCTCCGGCGTGGTGGTACCGGTGGTCCCGGTGCCGGTCGCGGACGGCATGTCGTAGTACCAATGGCCGGTCGCCGCGTAATTCGCCTCGGCCTGGGCGGCGAGCGCGCCCCAATCGATCGCGGCCGGAGCGGTCGGCGTGGTCGTGGCCGGCGGCGTCGTGCCGGGCGCGGTGGTCTCAACCGGCGGGGTCGTCGTCACCGGCGGCGTCGTCACGGGCGTGGTCGTGGCGGGGGCGCTCGGGTCGTCGTAGTACCAGTGGCCGG
The DNA here is from genome assembly GCF_979252845.1 of Belnapia sp. AC561. NCBI lineage: Bacteria > Pseudomonadati > Pseudomonadota > Alphaproteobacteria > Acetobacterales > Roseomonadaceae > Belnapia > Belnapia sp. AC561. The sequence continues at coordinate 116,866 of NZ_CEEDBP010000009.1, read as the reverse complement.
TCGCCGCGTAATTCGCCGCGGCCTGGGCGGCGAGCGCCTCCCAGTCGATCGCGGCCGGAGCGGTCGGCGTGGTCGTGACCGGCGTGGTCGTGCCCGGCGTGGTGGGGGCCTCGACGACCGGGGCGGTGCCGGTCACGCCGAGCGGCACGTAGTCCACCTGCGTCACGGTCATCGAGGTGTCATAGTTGGTGTTCAGCCAGCCGATGACATTGTTCATGCCGCCGTTGTCGAAGTCCTTCGGCACGTACTGGGTCACTTCCCACTGCTGCACGCCATCGACCAGATAGGTCATGTGGTCCGGAGCCCAGACCAGGGTGAAGTCGTGGAACACGCCGGTCGTGATGCCGCTGTAGATCTGGGTCACGGCGTGGTCGCCGTTGTCGTCCCAGTGCAGCGCGCCGTAGATGCGCCCGGTCCCGTCGTTGGTGACCTCGGCGAGGTTGATCTCCTGGCCCGGCCAGTGGTTGTCACCCGGCCAGAGGATGATCGCCGGACCGGGCATGTTGCCCTCCAGCTTGGCGGTGATGGTGTAGGTCCCGTAGCCCTGGCCGGAGCTGGTGCTGGTGGCCTGCTGCATCAGCCCGGAGGTGCCGCGCAGGGTCACCTGGCCGGGGACGGTCGCATCCACGTTCCAGTTGTCGGTGAAGACACCGATGCCGTTGTCGAAGCTCTCATGCAGCGGCTTGTCGGTTTCGACGGTATTCGCGGTGGTCGTGGCCATGCGGCGGGTCCTCGGTGGTCAGGCGTTACGGTCTCATGCCACGGGCTTGGTTCCGGATGAGCCAAACCGTGGGCGCCGGCAGCGCCCCGGGTTTGAAACGTCCAGACGCTCAGGCTACGCGGGATCGCTCCCGCCACGGCAGTCCATACGCCAGTTTGGGCATGGGGTTATCAGCAACAACCCGTTCATCCCGGCATCTTGAGCAAGGTTTACATTCAGAAACCAAGAGGGTTTCGTGCCGCCTTCGATGCAAATCCCATCGGCATCGCCTTGCTTCATTTCCGCGCGGCGAAATCTACATGCGTCGTAGCCAAACCTGCTCGATGCGATGGCCGTCGCCCTTGCGCAATACTAGCCTGGCGCGATGACGCGTCGGCTGGATATTCTCGCGTAGGTTGGCAAGATTGATCTCCTGCCAGATGCCCATGGCGACGGCCCGCGCCTCGGCCGGGGGCAGGTCGGCGAAGTGGTGGAAGTAGCTGTCCGGCCGGGGGAAGGCGATCTTCTGCAGCAGCAGGAAACGCTCGATGTACCAGGCTTCGATATCGGCCTCGGCGGCATCCAGATAGACCGAGAAATCGAAGAAGTCGGAGGCGACGATGGAGGCGCCGGCGGCATGCTGGAGGACGTTCAGACCCTCGAAGATGACGATGTCGGGGCGGCGCAGCACCTGCGTCTCGCCGGGGATGATGTCGTATTTCAGATGCGAATAGACCGGCGCCGAGACCTCCGCCTCCCCGGCCTTCAGGGCATTGAGGAAGCCGAGCATCCGCCGCAGATCGTAGCTTTCAGGGAACCCCTTGCGGCGCATGAGTCCGCGCTCCTGCAGGATCTGGGTCGGGTGCAGGAAGCCGTCCGTCGTGACCAGTTCCACCCGCGGATGGTCCGGCCAGCGGGCGAGGATGGCCTGGAGGACGCGGGCCAGGGTGCTTTTCCCCACCGCGACGCTGCCGGCGATGCCGATGATATAGGGCGGCGGCGCCGCCTGATGGCCGAGGAAGCTGTCCTGCGCCATGGCCAGGCGCCGGGCGGCGCGGACCTGCAGGTTCAGCAGCCGCGAGAGCGGCAGGTAGATGTCCTGCACCTCCGCCAGGGAGACGGTGTCGTTGATACCGCGCAGGGCGGTGATGTCGGCGCGGGTCAGCGACAGCGGCGTATTGGCGCGGAGCGAGGCCCAGGCGGCCCGGTCGAAGACCCGGTAGGCGGGCTCGGCCAAAGGCGCGTCATCGGGCGGCGGAGTGGCTTCGGCCAGGCTTGAGGCGGCTTGCATGGGCTTATCGTGTCATGCCGCCGCGAAACTCCAAAACGACCAGGGGGCGCAGCTGCCGCGCGCATTCCGGGGGTTAGCCCCGACCTGGGTCAGCCCCGGACGGCGAGCACCACCCCGGCGAGGGTGAGGCCGAGCGCCGCGACCTCCCGCACCCCAAAGCTCTCGCCGAGCAGCAGGGCCGAGCCGAGGACGCCGACCAGGGGCGCGATCAGCGTGCCCATGGTGGCCAGCGAGGCCGGCAGGCGGCGCAGCGCGGCGAACCAGGCGAGGTAGCAGAGGCAGAGCGGAAAAGCCGCCATATAGGCCAGCGAGATCCAGCCGCGGGTCGAGACGGCGCCGAAGTCCGGGCTTTCCAGCAGCAGGGTGGCGGCGACCAGCGGCAGCATCCCGAGCCCGACCTGCCAGACCACCCCGGCGGCCGGCGGCATGGCCAGCGGCCAGCGTTTGGTGGTGACGGCGCCGAGGGCGAAGAGGATGGAGCCGCCGAGCGCGAAGGCCACGCCGGGCAGCCGGGCCAGGCCGAGCTCCGGCCCGCGCCCGCCCACCACGACGACCAGCGCGGCGAGGCCGCAGCCGAGCGCCAGCAGGCGGCGCGGCGTCGGCCGCTCACCCAGCACCGGCCAGGCCAGCAGGGCGGCCCAGACCGGCATGGTATAGGCGATGATGCAGGCCTCCCCGGCATCCAGCCAGCCGAGCGAGAGGGTCGCCAGCCCCATCCAGGCCGAGATGTTCAGCAGCGCTGCCAGCCAGAGCCGGCCCCAGAGGCCGCGTGGCACCGCCAGGGGGATACCGGCGAGGCGGACCAGCACGGCCAGGACCAGCGCCGCCGCCAGGCCGGGCCAGGCGCGGGCGGCCATCGGCGGCAGCTCCGCCAGCAGCAGCTTCAGGGGCGGCCAGTTCGAGCCCCAGCCGATCACGGCGAATAGCAGGAGCAGCAGGCCGAGCGGATCGGGCCGCGCCGCGGGAGGGGCGTTCATTGCGGGAAGGCTAGAGGGGATCGGGAAAGCCGGCCAGGGCGCGGACCTCGGCCGGGCTGCGGCCGGCCTCCCGCAGGGAGCGCAGGCTGGGCGCGCCGTCCCGCTTGGCGAGGCGGCGGCCGCTGGCATCGGTCAGCAGCCGGTGATGGGCGTAGCGGGGCTCCGGCCAGCCCAGCAGGGCCTGGAGCAGCCGGTGCAGATGGGTGGCGGGGCGGAGGTCCTCGCCACGGGTGACCAGGGTGACGCCTTGCAGCGCGTCATCATGGGTGACGCAGAGGTGGTAGCTGGCCGGGATCTCCTTCCGGGCCAGCACGGCATCGCCGAACTGGGCGGGGTCGCAGCGCAACCGGCCCTCGCCGGCCTCCTCGTAGGACAGGTCGGCGGGCGCCTCGGCCAGGGCGGCGGCCATGTCCAGCCGCAGGGCGAAGGGGTCGCCGCGGGCGATGCGCTCCGCTCGGGCCTTGGGCGACAGGCGTCGGCAGGTGCCGGGGTAGAGCGGGCCATCCGGGCCATGCGGGGCCTGGCTGGCGGCGGCGACCTCGCGGGCGATCTCGGCCCGGGTGCAGAAGCAGGGATAGAGCAGGCCGCGCGCGGCGAGCCGGTCCAGCGCGGCGCGGTACTCGGCCATGTGCCCGGACTGGATGCGGACAGGGCCATCCCAGGCGAGGCCGAGCCAGGCGAGGTCGTCGAGGATCGCCGCGGTGAACTCCGGGCGGCAGCGGGTGGCGTCGATATCCTCGATGCGCAGCAGGCAGCGGTCGCCGGCGCGCCAGGCGGACATGGCCGCATGGGCATGGCCCAGGTGCAGCAGGCCGGTGGGGCTGGGGGCGAAGCGGGTCACGGTTGCGGCCATGGCGGCGCTTCGGTAGCGGTGGAGGGGCAGAAGGAGCAAGCCGCATGGCAGAATTGGATGGACCGCGGGTCGCCCCCCAGGCCGGCGGCGCTGCGAAGCAGCTTGTGGTGCTGCTGCATGGCCTCGGGGCCGATGGGGCGGACCTGATCGACCTGGCGCCGCATTGGGGCTCGGCGCTGCCCCATGCCGCCTTCGTCGCGCCGAATGCGCCGGAGCCCTGCGACATGGGTCCCTATGGCCGGCAATGGTTCAGCCTGCAGAATCGCCAGCCGGCGGTGATGGCGGCAGGGGCGAAGCAAGCGGCGGCGCAGCTGGAGGCCTTCCTCGAGGCCGAGCAGGCCCGGCTGGGCTTGCCGGGCTCGGCCCTGGCGCTGGTCGGCTTCAGCCAGGGCTGCATGATGGCGCTCTATGCCGGGCTGCGGCGTCAGGCAGCGCCGGCGGCCATCCTCGGCTATTCCGGCGCCCTGCTGGCGGCCGAGGCCCTGGCCGGCGAGATCGCCTGCCGGCCGCCGGTGCTGCTGGTGCATGGCGAGGCGGATGAGGTGGTGCCGGTCGCGGCCAGCCGGGCGGCGGAAGCCACGCTGCGCGCCGCCGGCGTGCCGGTCGAGTCGCTCTACCGGCCCGGCCTGGCGCATGGGATCGACGAGCCGGGGCTGGCGGCGGGAGCGCGGGTTCTGGCCCGGGCCTTCGGCGCGGCGCCCCAAGCGTGACAGCGTCGTGAAACGAGCGGCGGGCCCTGTTGCACCGCCGCGATGGGACTGGCATGAATGCGGGAGTTGATCGGCGGCGCCACTGCATGTTGGGCCCGTTTGCCGTGACAGGCCCAATGGCTGGATGGCACCGCACCGAATAAGGAGCGGCGCTTGCCTGACGGCGGTACGTTCATCGGTGGGCAGACTTTTCCGGCCCTGGTGCTGAATGCGGACTTCCGTCCGCTTTCGTATTTTCCCTTGTCGATCTGGTCCTGGCAGGATGCGGTGAAGGCCGTCTTCCTCGACCGCGTCTCCGTCCTGAACGAATACGAGACCGAGGTGCATTCGCCGACCCTGTCGATGCGGCTGCCCAGCGTCATCGCGCTGAAGGAATACATCCCGGCGGCGCGGCGCCCGGCCTTCACCCGCTTCAACGTCTTCCTGCGCGACCGCTTCGAATGCCAGTACTGCGGCGAGAACCGGCCGACCCACGACCTGACCTTCGACCACGTGATCCCGCGCAGCCGCGGCGGCCGGACCACCTGGGAGAATGTCTGCACCGCCTGCGGCCCCTGCAACCTGCGCAAGGGCGCGCGGCTGCCGCGGGAATGCCACATGCATCCGCGCGAGGTGCCACGGCAGCCGACCAGCTGGGAATTGCAGGAGAATGGCCGGGCCTTCCCGCCGAACTACCTGCACGAGAGCTGGCGGGACTACCTGTATTGGGACAGCGAGCTGGAGAGCTAGCGCGCCTTCACCGGCCGCTTACCATGGCTGTCCTGCGGCACGCCGCGCTGCAGCGACATGTGGCTATGCACCCCGACCCAGCGCCCGTCCGGCTGCTTCGCCAGCACGATCGTCGCCCGCCCAGGGCGCGGGAAGGCATGGCCATCCGGGTGGAAGCCGATGCTGTCCCAGGGGGTGACGGCCACCGCCATGGCGCCATCCGGGGAGGCCAGCACCAGGGTATTCGCCAGGTCGAAGGTGAAACCCTCGGTCCGCGGCCAGACATTGTCCCATTGGCTATCGGTCCAGGCCTGCCGGCTGCGCACCAGCTCCTGGTAGGTGCCGAAGATGACGATGGCGTCGTGCCAGAAGGGATAGGCGCGGGCATAGTCCACGTCCCGCACGCAGGCGGCGAAGCGGTCCAGCCAATCCTTCACCGAAGCCGAGGTGGCTGCATCGGCTTCAGGCAAAGGAAGGTTGTCCATCAGATCTTCTCGCTCACCTTGATCGCCACCTTGCAGCCCGCTTTGATGACGCCGCTCAGCAGCCGGTAGCCGGGCGTCAGCTCGGCCTCGTGCTCCAGCCCGGTGTCGCGGTGCTCCAGCTCCTCGGCGCGGAACTTCGCGATATCGGCGCGCAGGGGGGCCTCGTCATCACCGAGCGCGGCCTCCTGCGCCTGGTAATGTTCGTCGATCGCCTCCTCCACCGCAACGGTGCAGGCCATGGCGCCGCGATGGCCGAGCAGGGCGGTGGCGGCGCCCAGCGCAAAGCCGGCGACGTGCCAGATCGGCAGCAGCGCGGTCGGGCGGACCCGGCGCGTGGCGATCAGCCGGGTAAAGGTGTCCAGGTGGACCTGTTCCTGGTCCTGCATGTGCCGGATCACCGGCTCCCACTTGGTTCCGCGGAGGACCGCGAGCTGGCCGGCGTAGATCCGCTTGGCGCCGTATTCGCCGGCGTGGTCGACCCGGATGGTCTCCTCGATCATCCGGCGGGGGGTCCTGCTGGTCCGGGATGGGCTGGTCATGCGCGTGCTCCTCTTCGCATCCAGATGGCGGCCAGCACCGAAAGGCCAAGCGCATATAGCAGGTTCATCGCCGCCATGGAGAGCGGCAGGCCAGGGATGAGATAGGTCGGCGCATCGCAGGGCTTGGAGGGGGCGGCGGCCAGCGACCGCAGGAGGTCGTCCACCGTGGCGCCGCCGGTCGAACGCGGGGCCTGGCAGCCCGGCAGCGGCGAGGGCCACCAGCCCTGCTCCACCCCGACATGGAAGCCGCCGATGGCGCCGGAGACGAGGATGGCCACCAGCGCCAGCCAGAACAGCGGCCGGCGGGCGCGCGGCAGCAGCGCCCCGGCCAGGGCCAGGCCGGCCGCCACCCAATAGGGCCAGCGTTGCCAGAGGCAGAGCTCGCAGGGGGCAATGCCGAAGATGCCCTCGCTGGCCCGGGCAAACAGCGGTGCGACGGCCGCGGCGGCGGCAAGCAGGAGCATTCCGAACATGCCCCTGTGTCGCGCCGTCCCGCCGGCAGCGCAACTGGACCGGATCGTGCCCGGCCCATAGGCTGACATGGCAGAGGGTTGGGGAAAGCGCGTATGATGAAACTTTGGGGCCGGGCCAGTTCGAGCAACGTGATGAAGGTGCTCTGGCTCTGCGACGAGCTGGGCGTGCAATACGAGCGGATCGACGTCGGCGGCGAATTCGGCCGCACCGAGGAGCCCTTCTACCTCGCGATGAACCCCAACAGCCGCGTCCCCACCATCGAGGAGCCGGACGGCTTCACCCTGTGGGAGAGCAATTCGATCCTGCGCTACCTGGTGGCGACGCATGCGCCGGGCAGCTCGCTGCATCCGCCGGAGCCGCGGCTCCGGGCCGATGCGGAACGCTGGATGGATTGGCAGCTTGCCTCCCTCAACGGGCCGATGGTGACGGTTTTCTTCACCTATGTCCGCATCCCCGAGGCGAAGCGGGACTATCCGGCGACCGCCCGGGCGCGCGACGAGGCGGAGGCGCTGTGGCGGATGGTCGATGCGCGGCTGGAGGGGCGCGACTACCTCGCGGGCGCCTTCAGCATCGGCGACATCGCCCTCGGCCCCTATCTGCACCGCTGGTTCGCCCTGCCGATCACCCGCGCGCCGATGCCGCGGCTGGAGGCCTATTATGCCCGGCTGAAAGCCGACCACCCGGGCTTCGTCCGGCATGTCGCCGTGGAGATGACGTGAGATGATCACCGTTTGGGGCCGGGCCAGCTCGGTCAATGTCATGAAGGTGCTGTGGCTGCTGGATGAGCTGGCCATCCCCTTCCAGCGGATCGATGCCGGCGGCGCCTTCGGCCGCACCCGGGATGCCGACTACGCGGCGATGAACCCCAATGCGACGGTGCCGACCCTGGTGATGCCGCATGGCTATACGCTGTGGGAGAGCCACGCCATCCTCCGCTACCTCTGCCGGACCCAGCCCGGCGGCAATGCCTTCTACCCCGAGGGCCCCGAGGCGCGGGCGGATGCCGAGCGCTGGATGGACTGGACCCTGGCCAGCCTGAACGAGCCGATGCGGGTGATCTTCTGGACCCTGGTCCGCACGCCGGAGGCCGAGCGGGACCTGCCTGGCGCAGCCAGGGCACGCGACGCGGCCGAGCGGCTCTGGCGGGTCGTCGATGCCCAGCTGGCGGGCCGGGACTTCGTCGCGGGGCGCTTCGGCGTAGCCGACATGGCGCTGGGCGGCTTCCTGCACCGCTGGTTCGCGCTGCCGATTACGCGGCCAGACCTGCCCAACCTGCGCGCCTGGTACGACCGGCTGCTGGAGCGGACGCCCTACCGGACGCATGTGGCCGTGCCGCTGAGCTGAAGGTGGCTAGCCTTCCATCGCCGCCAGGAAGTCCCGGCTCCAGGCCTTGGCGCCGGCATCCCAGACGGCGGGGCGCATCGACTCCCAGCGGGCGATGCGTTCCTCCTTCGGCATGCTCAAGGCGGTATCCAGCGCCTCGGCGATCGCATCCGGATCCAGCGGATTGACCAGCAGCGCGCCGGGCAGCTGCGGCGCGGCACCGGCGAAACGCGAGAGCAGCAATACGCCCGGATCTGCCGGGTCCTGCGCCGCGACATATTCCTTGGCCACCAGGTTCATGCCGTCCCGCAAGGGGGTGACCAGGCCGACCTTGGCGATGCGCATGAAGCCGGCCAGGGTCGGGCGGGGCACGGCGCGGGTCATGTAGCGGAGCGGCGCCCAGTCGGGCTCGGCATGCTGGCCGTTGATGCGGCCGACCCATTCGTCCAGTTCCCGCCGCAGGCTGCGGTACTGCGCCACGTCGCCGCGGGAGACCGGCGCCACCTGCAGGTAGGTGACCTTGCCGTGGTGCGCCTTGAAACGGGCCAGCAGCTGGGCATAGCCGGCGAAGCGCTGCGGCAGCCCCTTGGTGTAATCCAGCCGGTCCACGCCGATGATCAGCGACCGGTTCATCAGGCTCTGCTCGAAGCGGCGGGTATCGGCGCGGGACAGCGCTGTCTCGGCCAGCTTGCGGAAGGCCTCGGCATCGATGCCGACGGGGAAGGCAGTGACGCGCTCGGCGGCCGCGGCCTCGCCCACCGCGATCAGGGCGCCGCGGAGATTGGCGGCGTCATCCTCGGTCTGCACGCCGATGACGTCGTAGGCGGCGAGATCGGCAAGCAGTTCATCGGACTTGGGGAGGGCGCTGAACAGGCCATAGGGCGGGAAAGGAATATGCAGGAAGAAGCCCTGGCGCTGGGTGCAGCCGAGGCGGCGCAACTCCGCGCCGAAGGGAAAGAGGTGGAAGTCATGCGTCCAGACCAGGTCGTCCGGCCGCAGCAGCGGCGCGAGCGCCGTGGCGAAGGCGGCATTCACCGCCCGGTAGCCGGCGTAGTCGGCCCGCTGGAACAGTGCCAGGCCGAGCCTGTAGTGCAGCGTCGGCCAGAGCGTCGCATTGGCGAAGCCCTGGTAGTAGTGGCGGTAGTCCTGCCGGCCCAGGTCCAGCGTCGCATAGGTCAGCTTGCCGCGAACGGTCAGGGTCAGCTCGGTCGCGGTGGCTTCCGCGGTCTGGCCGGACCAGCCGAACCACATCGCCTCCCGCCGCGACATGGCGTCCTTCAGCGCCACGGCGAGGCCGCCGGCGGTGGCGCCGCGTTCTCGCGGGTTCGGCACGCGATTGGCGACGATGACCAGCCGGCTCATGCTGTGGTGACGGCTTCGGCGAGCCAGTCCCGCAATTCCTGGGGCGTGCCGAACATGTCGTCGAGCCGCCAGCCATGGCCACCGAAGCTGCGGGCGGCCTCCATCCCCTCCTCGTCGGTCACGTCGTCGCCGATGAAGACCGGGGTGCGGCCGGCGAAGGGGGCGCCCGCCATCAGTGCCCGCACGGCGGTGGCCTTGGAGGCGCCATGCGGGCGGATCTCCCAGGCCATGCGGGCTTCGAGCAGGGTGAAGGCGAGCGGGTCCTCGGCCACCAGCGCGGTCAGCAGGGCGGCGGCTTCCGGGCCGAGGTCCGGAGCCTGGCGATAATGGATGACGAAGCCATGGGTCTTGTCCTCGACCAGGGCGCCGGGATGACGCGCCACCAGGGCATCGGCCTGGGCGCGCCAGGCAGCCGGCGGGCTGGGAAGCGCCGGCAGGACGGGCGGCTGCAGGGGATCCGGTCGCAGGGTGGCGCCATGGTCGCCGGCCATCGGGATGGGGACCGGCAGGAAATGTTCCAGTTCCGCCAGGGCACGGCCGCTGACGATGGCCAAGGCGCCGCCCAGGCCCTCGGTCAGGCGCTGCAGCAGGGCGGGCAGGTGATCCGGCACGCGGACCGCATCCGGCCGGGGAGCGATCTCCACCAGGGTGCCGTCGAAATCGAGGAACAGCGCGGCATCGGCAATTGGGCCCAGGCCGGGGACGCGCGGCGGGGGAGGCAGGGTGAATATGTCTGGCATGCGTCCGGAACAAGCCGCCTACGGCGGCAGGGTTGCGTCACGGCCGCGTGAGGAGCGCCTTGATGGTTGATCGGGTCAACGCGTGACCGGCACCTGTTCCAGCCGCCACAGCGACAGGGCGGGCGGCAGGACGCCGACGACCAGCCAATGGATCAGCGAGGCCTGACGGGTCAGCCAGCCACCGTCCCAGAGCAGGACGCAGGCCAATTGCGCCAGCAGCATCCAGATGATGGCAATGGCCAGGGCACGCGATTCCGCACGCCCCTGGCGCTGCGAGGCTTCCCGCATGCGTCCCGACCCTTCACTCTACGACCTGCCGCGGCAGGACGCTGCGGCCTGCACATAATACACAATATCGTGATATTTGCACACGAAAAAGGGAGGTCCCATGCCTGACGATGCGCCGTTGCAGGGTGCCGGCGGCAGCCGCACCACCGTCCGCCATGCCGCGGAGGCCAGCTATGACCCGGGCCTGCGGCCCTTCTTCACCTACCGGGACCTCGGCATCCGCGGCGCGACGGCGGAGAGCTACGGCGCGCATGTGGTCCGCGCCGTGCCCGGGCAGCATGCCGAGCCGCTGTGGCATACCCATGCGCTGGCGTTTCAGATGGTCTTCGTGCTGAAGGGCTGGGTGCGCTTCGAATATTCCGACATCGGCGAAGTGCTGCTGCACCCGGGCGACAGCGTCTACCAGCCGCCCGGCATCCGGCACCGGGAGCTGGCGCATTCCGAGGACATGGAATTGCTCGAAATCACCTCGCCGGCCGAATTCGAGACGGCGCTGGCGCCCTGAGGCCAGCGACACGGTGCTTGAGGGTCGGACAGTGCCGGCAGCCCATCTCGTCAGGCCGGCCTGGCCATGGTATCAGCGCTGCCGCGGGGGCGTGGCGGAACGGTAGACGCAGGGGACTCAAAATCCCCCGATCGCAAGGTTATGCCGGTTCGAGTCCGGCCGCCCCTACCAGCCACCAGGACATCCGCGGGACGCCTCTCCGGCCCATGGCCCATCCGGCGCTTGCCAAGCGCGCCGGATCGCGCGAAGACCCGCCTCCCATCCCTGTTCGTTCCGGAGATTCCCCATGGCCTCGGCGTTCGAGCGCATCGCCGACATCATCGCGGAGACGAGCGACGTCCCACGCGAGAACATCAAGCCCGAAAGCCATGTCATCGAGGATCTCGGCATCGACAGCCTGGACTTCCTGGACATCGTCTTCGCCATCGACAAGGCCTTCGGCATCAAGGTACCGGTCGAGTCCTGGACGCAGGAAGTGAATTCCGGCGCGGCTCCGGCCGGACAGTATTTCGTCATGGAGAACCTGGCGAAGCGGATCGAGGAACTGGTCGCGGCCAAGGCCGGCTAACCAGCCCGTGCGCCTCGAATACTTCCAGATGATCGACCGGGTCGTCTCGGTCGGTCCCGAGCGCATTGCCGCGGGGGCCACGGTGCCGCTGGCAAGCCCGGTCTTCGAAGGACATTTCCCCGGCCACCCCCTGGTCCCCGGCGTGCTGCTGGTGGAGACCATGGCGCAGGCCTCGGGCTACCTGTTGCTGCACCGGTCGGGCTTCGCCCGCATGCCTTTCCTGATCGGCAGCAAGGAAACCAAGCTGCGCAGCTTCGTCGCCCCGGGCACGGTGCTGAGCGTGACCGCGACCCTGGTGCACGAAGGCTCCGGCTTCGCGGTGACCGATGCGGCGATCACCTCGGGCGGCAAGCGCATCTGCGAGGTGCGCGAGCTGAAATTCAGCACCCAGGACTTTCCCGCCCCGGAACTGCAGGCGGCGATGCGCGGCCGCGCGGTGCAGATCGGCCTGATCGAGGATTCCGAGGCATGACCGAGCCCGTCTGGATCACCGGCGTCGGGCTGGTTTCCTGCCTCGGCGAGGGGGCCGCGCCGCATCTGGCTGCCTTGGCTGATCCGGCCACGGCACCGGTGGTGGATGCCGCGACCTTCGCCCCCTTCCCCATCCATCCGCTGCCGCCGCTGAACCTCGATGCGCAGATCCCGAAGAAGGGCGACCAGCGCCAGATGGAGCCCTGGCAGCGGCTCGGCACCTATGCCGCTGGCCTTGCCATCGACCATGCCGGGGCGCGCGGGCTGGTCTCCGACATGCATCTGGTGGTGGCCGCCGGCGGCGGCGAGCGCGACGTGCCGCTGGACGAGGCGATCTGCAGGGAAATGGCCGCGCTGCCCGCCGGCGAGGTCGGGCCGCTGCTGAACGAGCGGCTGGCCAATGGGCTGCGGCCGACCCTGTTCCTGGCGCAGCTCTCCAACCTGCTGGCCGGCAATATCTCCATCGTGCACGGCGTCACTGGCTCCTCCCGCACCTTCATGGGCGAGGAATCCGCCGCTGCCGATGCGGTGCGCATCGCCGCGGCGCGGCTGGCCGAGGGCCGGGGCGAGATGGCGCTGGTCGGCGGCGCCTACGTCGCCGGGCGCTGGGACATGATCCTGCTCTATGCCCCCTCGGGCGGGCTGTGGCGCGGTGAGTGGCTGCCGATGGCGGAACGCGCGGCGGCCGGCGGCGGCATGGTCACCGGCAGCGCCGCCGCCTTCCTGGTGCTGGAAACCGAAGGCCATGCCCGCGCCCGTGGCGCCAAGGGCCTGGCGGTCCTGCAATCGGTGCGCAGCGGCGCCGCGCGGCGCCGCGACGACGACACGGCCGAGGCCAGCGCCAGCGCCCTGGCGCAGGACCTGCCGCTGCGGCCGGGCTATGCGGTCTTCTCCGGTGCCAGCGGCGTCGCCGCGGCGACCGGGAGCGAGACCCGTTTCCTGGCGACGCTGCCCGAGCCTGGCGCCATCCGCCACACCACCGACCTGCTGGGCCATCCCGTGGAGGCCGCCTTCCCGGCCAATCTCGCCCTGGCGGCGCTGGCGATCGAGGCGGGGCTGGTGCCGCAGGCGCTGGTGACCGGCTTCGGCCTGTGGCGGGGCGAGGCGCTGGCGGTGCTGGAGCCCATCGCCGAAGGGGCAGCCGCATGAGCCGGACGCGCGACCACCTGGGCCGTCCCATCGTCGCCGTCACCGGCATGGGGCTGGTGACGCCGCTGGGCTTCGGCGTGGCCGAGAGCTGGGCCGGGCTGCTGGCCGGCCGGTCCGGCATCAGCCGCATCACCCGCTTCCCGACCGACCACCTGCGCACGACCATCGCCGGCCAGGTGGCGCTGCCGGAGGAGGCGGGACGCGCCCCCTTCTCCTCACCCGAACGGGTCGAGCGCATGGCGGCCCTGGCCGGGGCCGAGGCGGTAGCCCATGCGGGGATCGGCAAGGCCTTTCCCGGGCCGCTGTTCCTCGGGATGCCCCCGGTCGAGGTCGAGTGGCCGCAGCGGCTGGAACTGGCACGGCAGACCCATGGCGAGGTGACTGGGCGCTACCCCGCGATGGTGGACGCCGCCGCCGGCCGGCAGGATTTCTTCGAGATGTTCCTCTTCGGCGGCATCGGCGAGCGGCTGGCCGACCGCTTCGGCACCCGCGGCGCGCCGATCTCGCTCACCACCGCCTGCGCCACCGGCGCCTCCGCCATTCAACTGGGCGTCGAGGCGATCCAGCGGGGCGAGGCCCAGGCCGCGCTCTGCATCGGCGCCGAGGGCAGCGTGGCGCCGGAGGCGATGATCCGCTTCTCCCTGCTCTCGGCCCTGTCCACCCGCAACGAGGACCCCACAAAGGCGTCCCGCCCCTTCGAGAAGACCCGCGAGGGCTTCGTGATGAGCGAGGGCGCCGCAGCGCTGGTGCTGGAAAGCCTGGAAGCGGCCGAGGCGCGCGGCGCCACGGTGCTCGGCCTGGTGCTGGGCTGTGGCGAGAAGGCGGACAGCTTCCACCGTACCCGGTCCAACCCGAATGGCGGCGCCATCATCGGCGCCATGCGGGCGGCGATCGCCGATGCCGGGCTGGAGCCGGGGCAGATCGACTACGTCAATGCCCATGGCACCGGCACGCCGGAGAACGACAAGATGGAGACGCTGGGCATGCTGGCGGTCTTCGGCGAGGCGCCGCCGCCCATCTCCTCGAACAAGTCCATGATAGGGCATACGCTTTCGGCCGCCGGGGCGATGGAGGCGGTGTTCAGCCTGCTGACCATCCGCGACCAGATGCTGCCGCCCACGATCAACCATGAAACGCCGGACCCGGCGGTGCCGCTCGACGTGGTGCCGAACGTGGCGAGGCCGGCGAAGGTGAGCCGCGTGCTTTCCAATTCCTTCGGCTTCGGCGGGCAGAACGTGTGCCTCGTCCTCGGGGCCGCACCATGAGGGCCCTGCAGCTCTTCGGCGACCGCGACACGCGGCTGGTCGACGTGCCGCCGCCGCCGCCGCCGGGCCCCGGCGAGGTGCAGCTTCGGATGCTCGCCGTCGGCCTGAACCACATCGACGTCTGGGGCTGGCGCGGCATGGCCTTCGCCAAGCGCAAGCTCCCCTTGACCGTGGGTGCCGAAGCGGTGGGCGAGATCGTGGCGCTCGGCGAGGGCGTCACCGGCTGGCGCCTCGGCCAGCGGGTCATCCCCTATGGCGCGTTGACCTGCGGCACCTGCCGGGCCTGCCGCGAGGGCCGCGACAACCTCTGCGAGAACGTCGCGGGGGTGAAGGGCTTCCACGTCGATGGCTTCGCGCAGGAGCTGGTGAACCAGTCGGCGCGGCTGCTGGTCGCGGTGCCCGACGGCATCGAGGTGGCGGATGCCGCCTGCGCCGCCGTGACCTTCTCCACCGTCGAGCACATGCTCTTCGACAATGCCAGGCTGGAGCCGGGCGAGACCATCCTGATCCAGGCGGCGGGCTCCGGCATCGGCACCGTCGCGGTGAAGATGGCGAAGGCGATGGGCTGCACCGTCATCGCCACGGCCGGCTCGGACGAGAAATGCGCGCAGGCCCGCGCGCTGGGTGCCGACCATGTGGTGAATTACACGACGGACCGCTTCGAGAGCGTCGCCCGCAAGGTGACGAAGAAGCGCGGCGTCGACGTGGTCTTCGAGCATGTCGGCGCCACCACCTGGGCCGGCAGCCTGCTGTCGATGAAGATGGGCGGGCGGCTGGTCACCTGCGGCAGCACATCCGGGGTTTCGGCCGAGACCAACCTGATGATGGTCTTCCAGCGCCAGCTGCGGATCATCGGCAGCTTCGGCGCCGCCATGCGCAACATCGGCGACGGGCTGCAGAAGATGGCGGGCGGGCTGACGCCGGTGCTCGATACCGTGGCACCGCTTGATGGCTTCGCCGATGCGTTGGCACGCCTCGAGACCCGCCGGGTCTTCGGCAAGATCGTCGTCACGCTCTGATATGAAGGCTACGGACCGCGCCGTCGCCGCGCTGGTCCGCGTGCTGTTCCGGCTGGTGCGGCTGCTCGGGCCGGACCGTGCCGGGGCGGTCGGCGCGGCGCTGGCCCGGCGCCTCGGCCCACTGGTGAAGGCGCATCGCATCGCGCTGGACAACATCCGCCAGGCCTTCCCGGAATTGCCCGCCGCCGAGCACGACCGCATCGTGACGGAGGCCTGGGACAACCTCGGCC
This sequence comes from Belnapia sp. AC561, assembly GCF_979252845.1. Taxonomy (NCBI): domain Bacteria; kingdom Pseudomonadati; phylum Pseudomonadota; class Alphaproteobacteria; order Acetobacterales; family Roseomonadaceae; genus Belnapia; species Belnapia sp. AC561. The sequence goes on along the minus strand of NZ_CEEDBP010000009.1, from coordinate 101,209 downwards.
GCACCGCGGCGGAATACGTCCACCTGGACCGGCTCTGGGACTTCGACCCGGACAGCCCCTCCCCCGGGCGCATCGAGATCGCGCCCGAGGTCACCGCCCGCTTCAGGGCACTACAAGAGGATGGCAAGCCGGCGCTGTTCTTCGCCGCGCATCTGGCGAATTGGGAATTGCCGGCGATCGCCGCGGCCCGGCACGGGCTGCCCTCCGCCGTGCTCTACCGCACGCCGAACAATGCCGCCGTGGCGCGGGACATCGTGGCGCTGCGGGAAGCGCTGATGGGCAAGCTCATCCCCGCCAACGTCGCCGCGCCGGTGCGGATGATGGAAGCGCTGGACCAGGGGCTGCATGTCGGCATGCTGATCGACCAGCGCTTCAGCCGCGGCCCGCAGGTGCCCTTCATGGGGCGGCTTAGCTATTCCAACCCGCTGCTGGCCCGCATGGCGCGGCGCTTCGAGTGCCCGGTGCATGGGGCGCGGGCCATCCGCCTGCCCGGCGGCCGCTTCCGGCTGGAATTGACCGAGGAGATCCACCTGCCGCGCGATGCGCGCGGCCGGGTCGAGGTGGATGCGGCGACGGCGCTGCTCAACCGCATTGTCGAGGGCTGGGTGCGTGAGCATCCCGGGCAATGGCTCTGGATGCACCGCCGCTGGCGGTAACGGTCAGTGCTGCAGGCGGTCCCGCGGGAGCAACAGCTCCACCCGCAGCCCGGCGGGTCTCCAGTCGAAGCGCGTCTGGCCGCCGAGTTGCGCGGCGCTCTGCGTCACCAGCCGGTGGCCGAAGCCGGCGCGGCGGGGCGTATCGACCGAAGGCCCGCCCTCCTCCCGCCAGACCAGTTGCAGCATGTCGTCCGCGGCCTCGGACCAGTGGACGGCCACGGCACCGCTCGGCCGGGTCAAGGCGCCGTACTTGGCGGCATTGGTCGCCAGCTCATGCAGCGCGAGGGCCATGGGCGGCGCCGCGATGGGTCCCAGCCGCACCGGCGGCCCGTCCAGCGCCAGCCGCTCGGCCTCGCCCGCCTCGGCCTGGAAGGGGCGCAGCAGGGCGAGCACCAGGGTTTCCAGGCTGGTGCCGCCGGTGGCAAGGACTTCGACCCGCATGGCCTGCGGCCCGCCCAGGGCCGGCCGTACCAGGTCATGCGCCTGGGCCAGCGCCTGGATGCGGCCCAGCAGCGTGTTCCGCATCGCGGCCGTATCCACCGCGGCGCGGGCGGTGAAGCTGACCAGGCCGCCGATGATGGCAAAGAGATTCTTCACCCGGTGGTCCAGCTCGCGCAGCAGCAGCTCGCGGGCGCGCTCGGCCCGCTTGCGCTCCGTCACTTCCTCGCAGACCAGGCCGACGCCCAGCAGGTCATCCGTCTCGGGGTCGCGGACCGGATAGAAATGCTCCACCCAGTCGCGCTTCACGCCGGGGTCGCGGGGGGTCTCGCCGGTGACTTCGATGCCGGTGATCGCCTCGCCCTCGACCAGGACGCGGCGCAGCAGCGGCTCCGCCGCGGCACGCAGGTCGGGCACCAGATCCCAGACGTTGCGGCCCAGATGCGTCTCGATCGGGAAGCCGTTCATGTCGGCCAGGGCCTGGTTGATGCGGACGAAGCGCAGGTCGCGGTCCACCTGAGCCAGCCCGAGCGGCGCGGTGCGATAGACCAATTCGAGGTCGGCGAGGCGATGCCGTGCCTCCCGCTCGCTGTTGGCCTGGGCCGCGGCGGCGCGGCGCAGGTCGGTGAGGTCGAGATGGGTGCCGGTGATGGCCAGGGCCCGGCCGGCGGCATCGCGGTCCAGCACCTCGCCCCGGGCGCGGATCCAGACCCAATGGCCGGCGGCGTGCCGCATCCGGAATTCGGCTTCGTAGCGGTCGCTGGTGCCTCGCAGCATCGGGGCGATCAGCGCGCGGGTCGGCGCCACGTCATCGGGGTGGAGCAGTGCTTCCCAGGCGGCCAGGGGAATGCCGCCTTCGGGTGTCGGCCGGCCGAGCATCTCGGCCCAGCGGGCCGAGACATCCAGCAGGCCGGTTTCGGCATTCCAATGCCAGGCGCCCAGGTCGGCGCCGGCAAGCGCCACTTCCAGCCGGCGGTTCGCGGTGACGAGGGCGGCCTCGGCCTTGCGACGCCGGACGATGCTGACCAGGCCGACGGAGAGCAGGTTCCGCTCCTGGAGCGTAACCCGGCGCGCCCGCAGCACGACGGCGCAGGGCGCGCCGACCGGCAGATTGAGGACAACGTCGAAGACCTCGGCGGCGGTCGTGGCGCGGACCTCGGCCAGCCGGGGATGCAGGCTGGCCGAGTTGGCCAGGACCGAATCCCAGGTCGCGGCCAGGTCCACCGCCGTGCAGCCCAGCAGGGCGGCGGCTTCCGCATTGCCGGCCACCACCCTTTGAGTCTCGGGCCGCAGCAGCAAGGCCGCCGTCGGCGCCGCATCCAGCACCATCGAGAAGGCCTCGCTGGAGGCCGTCACGGCTGGCAGGGCACCGACGGCATCGGCCGGGGCGACCGGCAACCCTGGAGATAATTGGGCATCGCCTGAACAATCCTTGGTCGTAATGGACCGAGGGATAGTCGCTGATCCCGCCCCGCCGCCTCACTCACATTTTTGTTATCAGGCGCTATGAGTTGTCCCGCAGCATCTGGATGATGCCGGAGAAATCGACGCCGCCATGCCCGGTCGCCTCGAATTGGCGGAACAGGTCGCAGGCCTGGGCGCCCAGCGGGGTCGTCATCCCGACGCTGGCCGCGGCTTCCTGGCTCAGGCCCAGGTCCTTGGCCATCAGCGCGGTGGCGAAGCCCGGCTTGTAGTCCCGGTTGGCGGGGCTGGCCGGGACCGGGCCGGGCACCGGGCAATAGGAGGTCAGCGCCCAGGACTGGGCAGAGGACTTGCTCGTCACGTCGAACAGCGCCTGATGCGAAAGGCCGAGCTTCTCGGCCAGCACGAAGGCCTCGGCGGTGACGATCATGGTCGCCGCCAGCATCATGTTGTTGCAGACCTTGGCCGCCTGGCCGGCCCCGGCATCGCCGCAATGCACCAGGGTGCGGCCCATCGCGGCGAGGATGGGCTGGGCCTTGGCATAGGCCTCGGCCGGGCCGCCGACCATGAAGGTGAGGGTGCCGGCCTCGGCGCCCATGGTACCGCCGGAGACCGGCGCATCGAGCATCGGCCGGCCGACGGCCGCGGCCACCTCCCGCGCGGTCGCCACGTCGATGGTGGAGCAGTCGATCAGGATGGCGTCGGGCTCGACCGCCGCGGCCATCCCCTGCTCGCCCAGCCAGGCGGCGCGCACGTGCTTGCCGGCCGGGAGCATGGTGATGACGAAATCGGCCCGGCTGGCGGCCCCGGCGGCGCTGCTGGCGGCGGCGGCGCCGGCGGCGGTGACCGCGGCCAGCGCGGCGGGCATGAGGTCGAAGGCGGTGACCTGGTGGCCGGCCTTCAGCAGGTTGCGCGCCATCGGCCCGCCCATGTTGCCGAGCCCGACGAAGCCGATGCGTGCCATTCTTTCCTCCCCATGGTGTCGCCCCCGCGGGCAGGGCCGGCCGGGGCAAGGGGCCAGTGTGCCGCGCCGGGGCTGATCCGGCCAGATGCGGGGATCCGGCGCGGCAGCGCGCGGCCCTGGCGGCCCGGATGGCGCGGCGGCCGTCCCTGCGCGTCAGCGCTGCGGCCGCCCCCGTGCATCAGCCCAGCGGCTGCAGTCCCGGCCGCCCGGCCTCGATGATGAAGCGGCCACGATCCTCCCGCGCCGCATCGGGCCGGGTGACGGCGGCTACGGCGCGGAAGCAGGTCTCCAGCCGCTCCGGTCCGGCCGCGTGGAGGCAATAGCCCCGCCGGTTGTTGAAGAAGCGGATATGCGGGTTGCGCGCCAGGATGGCTGCGGTGGCGGGCAGTTCCTCCGTCCCGTCGCCGGTGCTGGTGATGCTGGTGGCGGTGACTTCGCAGGCGATGGGTGGACCATCCTCGCGCGCCTGGACGTCGCCCGCCCAGGCATTATGGACGTCTCCGCTGAGGATTACGGGGTTGGCGACGCGCCGCGCCGCAAGGCCCGCCAGCAGCCGGGCGCGGGCGGTCGGGTAGCCGTCCCACTTGTCCATGGAGATGCCGCCATTGGCCAGGATGCGGGGCATCAGCATCACCTGCTGCGCCAGCACCTGCCAGGTGGCATCCGAGGTGCCGAGGTTGCCGAGCAGCCAATCCTCCTGCGCCTGGCCGAGCATCTGCGCCCCGGGCCGGGCGACCTCCGGGCAGGCGGGGCCGTTGATGTCGCCGCAGGGCTGGTCGTCCCGGTACTGGCGCGTGTCCAGCACATGCAGGTCGAGCAGCCGGCCGAAGCGCAGGCGGCGATGCGCGAGGACATCGGCCCCCCGGGGACGCTGGGCGCGGCGCAGCGGCATGGCTTCCCACCAGGCCTGGAAGGCGGCGGCGCGCTGGGCCAGGAAGGCGGCTTCCGGCATGGCGACGGGATGGCGGGTGCTGCGGCCATCGGCCTCGCTCCGGGCTCCGGCCCAGTTGTTCTCGACCTCATGGTCATCGAAGGTGACGATGAAGGGGTGGGCGGCATGGGCAGCCGCCAGGTCCGGGTCGGCGTGGTATTGGGCATAGCGCTGGCGATAGTCCTCCAGCGTGCGGCACTTGCCGCCGGTATGGCGGCGGATGGCGGGGCCGAAGCCGCCTGGCTGGCCGGGCGCTCGGCCGGCATATTCGTAGATGTAATCGCCGTAGTGGAAGACGAAGTCGATCTCGGCCTCCTCGGCCACATGCCGCCAAGGCGTGAACCAGCCGTGTTCCAGATGCTGGCAGCCGGCATTGATGAAGCGGATGGGCATGGCCGCATCCGGGGCAGGCGCGGTGCGGGTGCGGCCCACGGGGCTCGGCATGCCATCGGCCTGGAAGCGGTACCAATAGGAGCGGCCGGGCCGCAGGCCACCGGCCTCGGCATGGATGGCGAAGCCCTCCCCGGCATGGGCAAGCTCCCGGCCCCGGGCGGCGATGCGTTGGAAGCCGGGGTCCTCCGCCACCTCCCAGCCGACCTCGATCCTGGCATCCGGCGCCATGCCGCCCAAAGGGGCCAGCGGCTCCGGTGCCAGTCGGGTCCAGAGCACGACCCCATCGGGCCAGGGATCGCCGCTGGCGACGCCCAGGGTGAAAGGGCCGAAGGGCTGGGCAGCGCGGGACCTGCAGGCGGTGACCAGGGCCGGCATGGCCAGCAGGGTGCGGCGTGGCAGCATGGCGGCAGGATGCGCCCTCAGCCGAGGCGATCCAACAGGCGTCGCAGCATCTCGCGCTCGGCCGGGCTGAGGGTGGCGGCGATGCGGGCATCATGCGCCAGCACCCTGGCCGCCAGCGCGGCCTGGCGACGGCGGCCGGCGGCGGTGGCGGCCAGCCCGTTCGCCCGGCGGTCGCCGGCGACGGCGATGCGCCGCAGCAGGCCGTCGCGTTCCAGCGTATCCACGAGGGCGGTGATGCGCGACCGCGCGAGTCCCATGACCTGGCCCAGCCGGGTCTGCGGCAGCCCGGGATTCTCGCAGACCAGGGTCAGCGCGGCGAATAGCGGCGGGGTGCAGCCGGTGCCCGCCAAGCTCGCCTCGAAGTCCAGCATCTGGGCGATCTGCGCCCGGCGCAGCGCATAGCCCAGCAGGCGGTCCAGGACACCGAAGCCGATGTCCTCCGGATGGCGCTCGAAAGACATGGTTTCCTGCGTTGGTTCTGCGGATATATTGTTATCGGGCAGAACAATCGGCGGCAAGGAGGCGGCGCATGCGGGTGCTGGTGATCGGCGGAGGCATCGGCGGCCTGACCACGGCGCTGGCACTCCATGCCGCGGGCCTCGAGGTCGAGGTGCATGAGGGCGCCGGCGAGGTGCGGCCGCTCGGCATCGGCATCAACCTGCAACCCCATGCGGTGCGGGAGCTGACCGAGCTGGGCCTGGGCGAGGCGCTGGCCGAAACCGGCGTGGCGACGCGGGAGCTGGTCTATGCCAACCGCTTCGGCCAGGTGATCTGGCGGGAGGATCGCGGCCGCGCCGCCGGCTACCATTGGCCGCAGTATTCCATCCATCGGGGCCGGTTGCAGATGCTGCTCTGGCAGGCGGCGCAGGCCCGGCTGGGCGCCGGGCGGGTCCGCAGCGGCCATCGGCTGGTGGGCTTCACCCAGGATGCCGCCGGCGTCACCGCGCAATTCGCCGGTGGCGACGTGGCGCGTGGCGACCTGCTGATCGCCGCCGATGGCATCCATTCCGTGGTGCGGCGCCATTTCGCCCCGGCGGAGGGGCCGCCGAAATGGAACGGCGCCATCCTGTGGCGGGCGACCAGCGAGGCGCCGGCCTATCTCACCGGCGCCTCCATGGTGCAGGCGGGCAGCCATGACCAGAAATTCGTCGTCTATCCCATCGCCGAGCTGCCGGATGGGCGGCGGCTGACCAACTGGATCGCCGAGTTGCGCTTCCCGGCCGACCAGCCCTGGAACCGGGAGGACTGGAACCGTCCGGGCCGACTGGCCGACGTGCTGCCCGCCTTCGAGCGCTGGGACTTCGGCTGGCTCGACGTGCCCGGGCTGATGCGTCGATGCGAGGCGGTCTATGAATTCCCGATGGTCGACCGGGATCCGCTGGAGCGCTGGACCGATGGCCGGGTGACCCTGCTCGGCGATGCGGCGCATCCGATGTATCCGATCGGCAGCAACGGCGCCTCCCAGGCCATCCTCGATGCGCGGCGGCTGGCCTGGCACCTGGCCGGCAAGCGCTGGGACGATGCCCTGGCGGCCTACGAGGCGGAGCGGCGGCCGGCGACGGCAGCGCTGGTGGCGGCGAACCGCGGCCTCGGGCCCGACCTGGTGCTGGAGCTGGTGCACCAGCGGGCGCCGGAGGGGTTTTCCGACTTGCACGACGTCATCAGCCAGGCTGAGCTGGAAGGCACCGCCAGCAACTACAAGAAGCTCGCCGGCTTCGACCCGGCGCTGCTGAATGCGCGGGAGAGCTGGAGCGTCACACCGGAACCTCGCCCGGCGGCTTGAGCGCCGAGAGGACGAAGCTGCTGCGGGTCTCCTTCACGCCGGGCATCCGCAGCAGCGCCTTCAGGGCGAAATCCGCATAGGCCTCGAAATCCGCGGCCAGGACGTGCAGCAGGTAGTCCATCTCGCCGCTCATCGTATAGGCGGCGAGCACCTCCGGCCGTTCGGCCAGCGCCTTGTGGAAGCGCTCCACCACCTCCTCGGCATGGCTGTCGAGCGCCACCATGACGAAGGCCTGCAAGGGCAGGCCGAGCCGGGCCGGGTCCAGCACCGCGCCATAGCGGGTGATGACGCCGGCATCCTCCAGCCGCGTCACCCGGCGCTGGCAGGGGGTGGCGGAGAGGCCCACCTGCTCGGCGAGAGCGACCACCGGCAGGCGGCCGTCGCGCTGCAGGGCGCGCAGGATGCGGCGATCGATGGCATCGAGGGTGATGGTGGATTTCGCCATGTGCCGGCCTTTCGGGAGAGCTTTCCGCTACACTCTAGCCGATCTGCCGCGAACTTTGCCGGAAACCGCTCCTGCCGCGGCGCTATCCTGGCGCCAGGATGGGAGGCTCGCATGGATGGGCTGATCGAAGGGCTGCCGGCCGGGCTGCGGGGCGACTACACCGGGCTCAATGGCGGTTTCACCACGGCGCAGCCGGCCTATGCGCCGGCCGATCATGCGACCTGGCGCAGCCTCCACGCCCGGCAGGCGGCGCTGCTGCCGCGCCATGCCGCGGCGGCCTACCGCACCGGGCTGGACCGTCTGCCCTTCGCCGCAGGCATCCCGGATTTCGCCCGATGTTCCGTCCTGCTGCGCGCCGCCACCGGCTGGGTGCTGGTCGCGGTGCCGGGGCTGATCCCGGATGCGGCCTTCTTCGGCCACCTCGCCGCCCGCCGCTTTCCCGTCACCGGCTGGATCCGTAGGCCGGAGGAGCTGGACTACATCGTCGAGCCGGATGTCTTCCATGACGCCTTCGGCCATGTGCCGCTGCTGACGCAGCCGGATTTCGCCGATTTCCTACAGGCTTATGGCAAGCTGGGCGAGACCGCGGCCCGGCTCGGCGCCCTGAAGCCGCTGGCGCGGCTCTACTGGCACATGGTGGAATTCGGGCTGATCCGCGAGGGCGGCGCGATCCGGGCCTATGGCGCCGGCATCCTCTCCTCCGCCACCGAGACGCGGCATGCGACCGAGGGCGATGCGCCGCGCCGGCTGCGCTTCGATGTCCGCCGCGTGCTGCGCAGCGACTACCGCATCGACAGCCTGCAGCCGACCTATTTCGGCATCGACGACTATGCCGAGCTTTTCGCCATCATGCCGGCCCTGCCCGGCCTGCTGGCCGAGGCACGCGATGCCGCGCCCATCCCGCCCGGCGCCGCCGCGCCCGGTGACCAACCCCTGTAAGGAGACGCCGCATGGACATCCCTCCCGACCGTACCCCGCTCGCCGGCGTCGTCTCGGACGCCAATCCGATGGGGACCGATGGCTTCGAATTCGTCGAATTCACCGGGCCCGACCTGCCGGTGCTGGAGGCACTCTTCGCCCGCCTCGGCTTCCGCGCCGTGGCCCGCCATCGCAGCAAGCAGGTGACGCTCTGGCGCCAGGGCGACGTGAATTTCATCCTGAACGCCGAGCCGGAGAGTTTCTCCAGCGCCTTCCAGAAGGTGCATGGGCCTTCCGCCTGCGCCATGGCCTTCCGCGTCGCCGATGCGGCGGCGGCCTATGCACGCGCCATCGAACTGGGTGCCAAGCCGGTCACCGGCAAGGTCGGGCCGATGGAGCTGAACATCCCGGCGATCGAGGGCATCGGCGGCTCGCTGCTGTACTTCGTCGATCGCTACGGCGCCCGCGGCAGCATCTACGACGTCGATTTCCGCTGGCTGGAGGGAGCCGACCCGCGTCCCCTGGGCAACGGCCTGACGGTCATCGACCACCTCACCCACAACGTCCTGCGCGGCCGGATGGACGTGTGGTGGGCCTTCTACGAGAAGCTCTTCAATTTCCGCGAGATCCGCTACTTCGACATCGAGGGCAAGCTGACCGGGCTGAAGTCGCGCGCCCTGACCTCGCCCTGCGGCCAGATCCGCATCCCGATCAACGAGAGCAGCGACGACCGCTCGCAGATCGAGGAATACCTGCGCGCCTACAACGGCGAGGGCATCCAGCACATCGCCCTCGGCACCACCGACATTTTTGCGAGTGTCGAGGGCATGCGCGCGGCCGGCATTGCTTTCATGGATACGCCGGAGACCTACTACGAGCTGCTGCCGACGCGGATGCCGGACCTCGCCGCCGAGGAGATCGACCGGCTGCGGCGCAACCGCATCCTCACCGATGGCGCGCCGACGCCCGAAGGCGGCCGGCTGCTGCAGATCTTCACCGGCACGGTCATCGGGCCGATCTTCTTCGAGCTGATCCAGCGCAAGGGCGACCAGGGCTTCGGGGAAGGCAATTTCCGCGCCCTGTTCGAAAGCATCGAGCTGGATCAGGTCCGGCGGGGCGTGCTCAGCCTCACCTGATCATTCGGCCGCGGCGGCGGCCTGCGGCGAGGGTGCCAGGCGGAAGCCGGGATAGCCCTGGGCGGCGATCTCGGTGCATTTCTCCCGATAGGCACCGACGCCGCCGATATACGGCATGAAGACCCGCGGCTTGCCCGGGATATTGGCGCCCATGTACCAGGAATTGGCCGCCGGATAGAGCGTGCGGTCGGCCACCTCGTTCACGTGCTCCACCCACCGGTCCTCGGCCTCCCGCGTCGCCTCGATGGTCTCGAGGCCACGGGCGCGGAGATGCGCCAAGCACTCCGTCAGCCAGTCCACGTGCTGCTCGATCGAGACGATCATGTTGCTGAGCACCGAGGGGCTGCCGGGGCCGGTGATCATGAAGAGGTTGGGGAAGCCGGCCGTCATCAGGCCGAGATAGGTGCGCGGGCCATCCTCCCACTTCTCGGCAAGGCCAAGCCCGTCGCGGCCGCGGATGTCGATGCGGGTCAGCGCGCCGGTCATGGCATCGAAGCCGGTGGCGAAGACGATGGCATCGACTTCAACATCCTTTGGGACCTCGCCATGGCGGGTGCGGACGCCCTTGGCCGTGATGGCCTCGATCGGCGCGTCGCGCACATCGACCAGGGTGACGTTGTCGCGGTTGAAGGTCTCGAAGTAGTCGGTATCGACGCAGATGCGCTTCGTGCCGATGGGATAGCCCTTGGGCGCCAGGATCTCGGCGACGGCGGGGTCCTTGACCAGGCCACGGATCTTGGCGCGGACGAATTCGGCGGCGGTATCGTTAGCGTCCCGGTTGGTGATGAGATCGGCGAAGGAAGCCATGAAGGCGGTGCCGCCGCGGGCCCAGCGGGCCTCGTACTCAGCTTGGCGTTCCTCGGGCGTCACCTCCAGCGCGGATTTCTCGTTCAGTCCGTAGAGGATGCCGGTGCGCATCATCCGGGCCTTGGCCCGATGCGCCTCGTAGTCGGATTTCCACCAGCCCTCGTAGTCCGCATCCATCGGCGCGTTGCGCGAGGGGATGCTGAAATTCGGCGTGCGCTGGAAGACGGTGAGGTGCGCCGCCTGGCGGGCGATGACCGGGATGGCCTGGATGGCGGAAGACCCGGTGCCCACGACGGCGACGCGCTTGCCTGCGAAATCCACGCCCTCATGCGGCCAGTGGCCGGTGTGGTAGGTGGCGCCCTGGAAGGTCTCCAGCCCGGCGATCTCCGGCAGCCGGGCGGAGGACAGGCAACCGGTCGCCATGACGCAATGCCGGGCGATGACATGGTCGCCGCGGTCGGTCGTCACGGTCCAGCGGTTGGCCGCCTCGTCGAAGGTGGCGCTGGTGACCTTGGTCTCGAAGCGGATGTCGCGCTTCAGGTCCAGCCGCTCCGCCACGTGCTGGGCGTAGCGCAGGATCTCCGGCTGGGCGGAGAAGCGTTCCGACCATTGCCAGTCCTGCTGCAGCTCCGGCGAGAAGGAATAGGAGTACTGCATGCTCTCGACGTCGCAGCGGGCGCCGGGGTAGCGGTTCCAGTACCAGGTGCCGCCGACGTCGGTGCCCTGCTCGAAGACCACCGCGGACATGCCGAGACCGCGCAGCCGGTGCAGCATGTACATCCCGGCGAAGCCGGCGCCGACGATGACGGCATCCACGTTTTGGGTCTCGGGCATTGGACGGTCTCCGGGCCTGATGGCGCTCTGGTTGGTCGATCTTGGTCCCTGGAGGCAAGGCGACACGCCGGGGCCCGGCCTGTCAACCTTTGCGGCGCCGGGGGCTTCGGGCAGTCTGCCCCGATAAGGAGAGCCCGAATGCCCGAAGCCGCCCCGCTGCGCATCCTGTCCACCCTGGCCGTCATGGGCGTGCTGCAGCAGGTGATCCCGGCACGGGAGGCGGCGACCGGCCGGCGGGTCGAGGTCCTCTATGAACCGACGGCGAAGCTGCTGGAGCGGATCCGCGCCGGGGCGCCGGCGGATCTGGCCATCCTGACGGCGGAGGCGGTGGATGCGCTGGTCGCGGATGGCACGATGCGGCCGGGCAGCCGGGTGGATGTGGCGGTCTCGGTGATCGGCGTGGCGGTGAAGGCGGGGGCGCCGCGGCCGGATATCGCAACGCCGGACGCCTTCAAGGCCGCGCTGCTGGCGGCGGGGAGCATCGGCTATTCGCGGGCCGGGGCGAGCGGGATCGTCTTCGCCGGGCTGATCGAGCGGCTGGGCATCGCCGCCGCGGTCAATGCCAAGGCGACCATCATCCCGCAGGGCTTCACCGCCGAACTGGCGGCGAGCGGGACGGTGGAGCTGGCAATCCAGCAGGTGAGCGAGCTGATGGCGGTGCCGGGGGTGGATATCGTCGGGCCGCTGCCGGAGGCGCTGAATGTCCGGGCGGTCTTCTCCGGCGGGGTCATGGCCGGGGCGGCCGGCGATGCGGCGGATTGGCTCGGCTGGCTTGCGGGGGCAGCGACGCCGGCGGTGCTGCGGGCGAAGGGGCTCCTGCCGGTCCGCTAGAGGGGAAGGGCCGAAGGCCCCTCCCCTTCGCCTCAGGCGGCGGCCTCGCCCAGCATCAGGCTTTTCCGGGCCAGTTCCAGGGCGCCGGTGCGGGACTTCGCGGCGCCGACGAAGCGGCGCAGGTGGACGAAGACCGCATCCTCGATGCCCGACTTGGCCGCGAGATCCTCCGCCTGCAGCCCGGCCCAGGCTTCCGGCAGCGGCATCCGCTGGTCGAAGGAGCCGGGCTCCGGCGGCACCGTATCCACCATCCAATTGCCGTTGGAGGCGGGGGAGACGGTGAACAGCACCGGCAGGTCGTGCGAGAAGACCACGTTCTTCCAGGGCATGCCGCGGTCGAGCACCAGGATGCGCGGCTCCTCGCCGGCCTTGTGCGCCGCGAGGACGCTGGCCTCGGCGGCGAGGCGGGCGCGCAGGCCTTCGACCCGGCGGCGCAGGATGCCGGCGACCATGGTCGCGGCTTCGAGGAAGGCGGCATCGCCGGCGGTCGGGCCGCTGCCCGCCGGGTCGTCCCAGGTGGGGTTGAAGTCGCCGACCAGCGCGGCCAAGCCGAGGTTGTCACGCCGGACCGGGCCATCGGCCGCGACGCCGTTGTCGTTCTCGTCGATCCGCCGCACGACGCTGTCGTCGAGTTCCGCGGCGATGGCGGCGGCGAAGGCAGCCGAGCCGCTGTCCCGCAGCAGCGCGGCCACCGCCCGCTCGCCGTGGAATTGCCAGATCAGCCCGGCGGAGGAGAAGGGCGTCCCATCGGGGCGCAGCGGCGCGCCGCGCTGGTGGTGGTCGAAGCGGTTCGCCTCGGCATCGAAGGTGAAGCCGACGTCCCAGACGATGTCGGCGGTCTCGATAAGCTCCGCCTTGCGGGTGCGCAGCAGCACATGGTCCTGGCCGGGCTCGCCCAGGCCGAGCGCCAGGCGCAGGACGGCATAGGCGAAGACCTCGTCGCAATGGAACTTGCCGCTATGGGTCGCGAGGATGGGAAGCCGCTGGTCGACTGTCATGGTCTGGATCCGATGTGTCCGTGATGGGCGCGGCCGTGGCGCCTTTGGCGCAGTGCCTACCCCGGCGGGAGACGGGCGTCGATGGTGCCGCGCATTGCCGCCCGGCGCCGGCGATGCCTAGGCTGCGGCAAAACCGAGGAAACCGGCCATGAGCGACAGCCCCTACCCCACCGACCTCTTCGCCGGCGAGGTCGCGCTGGTGACCGGCGCCGCCTCCGGCATCGGCCAGGGGATCGCGCTCTGGCTCGGCCGCTGCGGCGCGACGGTGGTGGCGAGCGACCTTGATGCGGTGCGCGGAGCGGCGACGGTCGCAACCCTGCAGGCGGCCGGGGGCAAGGCCGTCTTCGTGGCCGCCGACCTCGCCTCGCCGGAGGGCCATGCGGTGCTGGCCGAGGCGGCCTCGGCCGCCTTCGGCCCGGTGGCGATGCTGGTCCATAGCGCCTCCCCGCCGCGGCGGGAGGCGCAGACGGTGGGCGGCGTCACCCCGGCGGATTGGGATGCGATGGTGGATACCAACCTGCGATCCGGCTTCTTCCTGGCCCAGGCACTGGGGCAGCGGATGGTGGCGGCGAAGCTGCGTGGGCGGATGCTCTTCGTCGCCTCGCTCCATTCCTATTCGCCGCGCAACCTGCCGCACTACAGCGCCGCCAAGGCCGGCCAGGTGGCGGTGGTGCAGGAGTTGGCCCGCTACTTCGGCGCGGCCGGCATCCGGGTGAATGCGGTGGCGCCGGGGGCGGTGCCGGGCGGCGGCTTCCAGGGGGATTTCGCGGCGCTGGCGAAGCGGGTGCCCATGGGCCGCGTCGGCAGCCCGGAGGATGTGGCACGGACCGCCGTCGCGCTCCTGTCCGACCGCTGCATGCCCTATGTCACCGGCGCCTTCGTGCCGGTGGATGGCGGGCTGGTGCTCAGCAACTGGATCGACAGCGCCAGCGCGATCTAGCCTTTGCGCTGCGGCGGAATTCTCCCCTAGCCTGCCCAGGCCCGCAACAAGCGGGTCGGCGGGCCCCTGGCCCGAACCGTGATGGGGCAGGGAGACATCCATGGAATTCACGCGACGCACGGCCCTCGGGCTGGCGGCCACCGTTGCGCTCGGCAGCGGTGCCAGGGCGCAGGCGGCGCCGCCGATCCGCATCGGCGTACTCTCCGACATGTCGGGGCCCTACCGCGACATCAGCGGGCCCAACTGCGTCGTCACCGCGCGGCAGGCGGTGCAGGATTTCGGCAACCGCGGCTTCGCGGTGGAGATCATCCAGGCGGATCACCAGAACAAGGCCGATGTCGGCGTCAATATCGCCCGGCAATGGTACGACCAGGGGGTGGACGCCATCCTCGAGGTGAACAACAGCGCCATCGCCCTGGCGATCAACGCCATGGCGCGGGAGAAGAACAAGGTCCACCTGAACAGCGGCGGTGCGTCGAGCGACCTCACCGGCCCCGGCTGCTCGCCTAACATGGTGCATTGGACGACGGATGCCTGGGCCAATGCGAACAGCACCGCGGGGGCGCTGGCCAAGGCCGGGGCGAAACGCTTCTACTGCATCACCGCCGACTACGCCTTCGGCCATTCGGTGCAGCGGGAGGTGACGCGCATCGCCCAGGCCCATGGCGGGCAGGTGGTGGGGGCCAGCGTCTATCCCTTCCCGCAGACGACGGACTTCTCCTCCTTCCTGGTCACCGCGGCCTCGCTGCGGCCGGATGTCATCGCGCTCTGCAACGCCGGCACGGACATGATCAACTGCGTGAAGCAGGGCCAGGAATTCGGCCTGGAGGGGCGCAAGATCCGGGTGGCGGCGATGATCGGCTTCATCGCCGAGGTGCATACGCTGGGCTTGGTGCAGGCGCAGGGGCTGACCATGACGGAAAGCACCTATTGGGACCTGAACGAGCGCACCCGGGCGCTGACCGGGCGGCTCAAGGGCAAGATGGCGAACAACCACTATCCGAACAGCGTGCAATTCCAGGCCTATTCCTGCGCCCTGCACTACCTCAAGGCGGTGGAGAGCATCGGCGTGGCCCGGGCCAAGGCGAGTGGCCTCGAGGCGGTGGAGGCGATGAAGCGGCTGCCGACCGACGACGATGCCTTCGGCCCCGGCAGCGTCCGGGCGGATGGGCGGAAGCTGCACCCGGTCTACCTGTTCCAGGCGAAGACCCCGGCCGAAAGCAAGGGGCCCTGGGACTACCTGAAGCTGGTGGCGACCACCCCGGCGGACCAGGCCTTCCGGCCGCTCGCCGATGGCGGCTGCCCCTTCATCCGGGCCTGACCGGCGGCCACCCGCATAACGCGACATCGAATCGTGCATTGGTTGCCATGCACCATCGCCAGGGCTGCATTGCACGATGGATTACGATTTGAATTTGACGAACCACGACCGACATGGGGTAAATAGCAGCGTTGGCGGAGCATACCGCTCCGTCGCCGCGGGATTTGAACCATGCAGCTTGCACCGCGTCACCAACCGCTAAAGCGCCACCTCTCCGCCCGTTGCGGGATGCGCTGTCGGCGCTGAGCGCCGCCCTGCCTTCCCTGCCAACGATGCGAAAGAGATCCCCATGCTGACGTCACGCCCCATCGAGGTGGACGGCCGATTCCTCGGCGTCGCCGTCTCGGATGCCGCCGCCTGGCGCTTCGTCGCCACCGACCCCGTGGTCGAGGATATCGACGGCGCCCGCTTCCCCAATCCGGCCGAGGCGGCGCGCGTCGCCCGGCTGGTGGAGCGGCGCAACCGCCACGTCCCCGAGCCCCGATGATCCACCTGCTGTTCCGTACCCTGCTGGTCTGGGCCGTGCTGCTTGGCGCGCTGACCCTCACCGGCCTGGCCAGGCCACCCGCGGTCCTGGTCCCTCCCAAGGAGATCGCGCGATGAGCGCCACCCGACGTTCGGTCCTCGCGGCCGCCCTGAGCCTGCCCTTCATCAATGCCGCCCGGGCCCAGGCCTATCCGGACCGGCCGATCCGCCTGTTCAGCCCCTATCCACCGGGCGCGACCAACGACAATACCGCCCGCACCATGTCCCAGGCGCTGACCAGGCGGCTGGGCCAGCCGGTGGTGGTGGAGAACCGCGCCGGGGCCGGCGGCGCCGTGGGGGCGCGGGCCGTCGCCGATGCGAAGCCGGATGGCTATAGCCTGCTGAACGCCTCTGCCTCGAACCTGACCATCGCGCCGCACCTGAACCGGGTGGGCTACGACCCGCTGAAATCCTTCGCCCCGGTCGCCATGGCCGGCGAGGCCTATAGCATCGTCGCGGTGAACCCCGACCTGCCGGTGAAGACGCTGGCGGAGCTGTTCGACTATGGCCGCCGCAACCCGGGGCTGTTGAACTATGCCTCGCCGGGGATCGGCTCGGTCAGCCACCTGCGGGGGGCCCTGCTGGCGGATGCCGGCGGCTACGACGCGGTGCATGTCCCCTTCCCCGGCAGCGCCGCAGCGGCGACCAGCACCCTGGCCGGCGATTGCCACATCATGATCGACCCGGCCGTCGCCCCCTATGTGGAAGCCGGGCAGTTGCGCGGGCTGGCCACGGTCGGCGCCGGCCGCTGGGATGCCTTCCCCGACCTGCCGAGCCTGGCCGAGCAGGGCGTCGGCGCGGATTGGCCGGGCAGCGGCTGGTTCGGCTGGGTCGCCCCGGCCGCCACGCCGGCCCCGGTTGTCGCGCGGCTGAACGAGGCGTTCAATGAGGCCCTGGCCGAGCCCGAGGTGGCGGCGGCGCTGCATCGCCTCGGCCTGCGGGTGGAGCCGATGACGCCGGAGGCGGTGGGCCAGCGGATCGCGGACGACCACGCCGCCGTCGGGCGCGCCCTGCGCCGGCTGCGGATCTCATAACGGGAGGCAAAGCCGAATGGCCCATGCGCTTGAATTCATCGGGATGATCTCGCATCGCGCGCAATCCGAGATTCATCCGCCACAGGGGCCGGTGATCGATCCCGCCTATATCCGCCGCTTCGCCAAGGCGCATGAGGACGCGGGCTTCGACCGGATCCTGGTGGCCTGGGGCAGCAACTCGCCCGATGCCCTGCTGGTGGCGGGGCAGGCCGCGGCGGCGACCAGCCGGATCGGCTTCATGGTGGCGCATCGGCCGGGCTTCATCGCGCCGACGGTCGCCGCCCGGCAATTCGCCACCTTCGACCAGCTTTCGGGCGGGCGCGCGGCGATCCATGTGATCAGCGGCGGCAGCACGACGGAGCAAAAGAAGGACGGCGACTTCCTGCCGCATGACGAGCGCTATGCGCGATCGGAGGAATATGTCGCGCTGCTGAAGCGCATGTGGACCAGCACCGCCCCCTTCGACCATGCCGGCAAGTACTACACGGTGGAGGGCGCCTTCTCCGACGTGAAGCCGCTGCAGCAGCCGCATATCCCGGTCTTCTTCGGCGGCTCCTCCGACGTGGCAATCGAGATTTCCGGCCGGCAGGCGGATGTCTATGCTTTCTGGGGAGAGACGCTGGAGCAGGCGCGGGACACCATCGCCCGGGTGCGGGCCAGCGTGGCCAGGGCCGGGCGGGACCCGGCCAGCATCCGCTTCAGCCTGTCCTTCCGCCCGGTGCTCGGCGATACCGAGGAGGCCGCCTGGGCACGGTCGCGGCGGATCATCGAGCGGATCAAGGACCTCCGCGGGGAGCGCTTCGGCAGCGGCAGCGCCAAGCCGGAGAGCGTAGGTTCCCAACGTCTGCTGGAAGCGGCAGCCGCCGGACCGGTGCAGGACAAGCGGCTCTGGACCGAGGTGGCCGCGGCCGTGGGCGCCGGGGCGA
Organism: Belnapia sp. AC561; assembly: GCF_979252845.1. Classification (NCBI taxonomy): domain Bacteria; kingdom Pseudomonadati; phylum Pseudomonadota; class Alphaproteobacteria; order Acetobacterales; family Roseomonadaceae; genus Belnapia; species Belnapia sp. AC561. Next base: position 83,505 of record NZ_CEEDBP010000009.1, on the reverse strand, counting down.
ATACCACGGCGCTGGTCGGCACGCCGGAGCAGGTGGCGGAAAGCCTTGCCGCCTATCACGCGCTGGGGGTGACCACCTTCCTGATCCGCGGCTTCGATCCGCTGGAGGATGCGGTGGATTTCGGCCAGCGGCTCTTGCCGGCGGTGCGGGCGGCGGTGGCCGCGCCGGCGCTGGCCGCGGAATAGGCGAAGGCCCGGCTCGGCGCCCCTCTCAGCGGGAGGGGCCGCGTCGGTCGTCCACCCGGTTGAGGCGCGCTGGCTCCTCCATGGATTTGGCGCGGGCCGCCAGCACGGTTTGGATGCTCGTCATCAATTCCTCGGTGCCGAAGGGCTTCAGCAGACGGGCGGTCGGCCCCCCCAGGCCCCGCAGATCGGCCTCGTGCCGCCACTCGCCGAAGCCCGTCACCACGACCGCGGGCAGATGCGGGGTCTTGGCCCGCAATTCACGCAGGACCGAGCGTCCGTCGATCCCGTAGGTCAGGCCGATATCCGTGACGACCAGGGCCATGCGATCGAGCGAGGCCGCCGTGACAAGAGCCTCCTCGCCGCTGAATGCCATGATGACGTCGTAGCCGGCCTCGACGAGGATCTGCTCCAGCATCATGGCAATCACCACCTCGTCCTCGATGACCAGGACTTGTGGCCGTTGCGATGGGCCTCTGCAGGCTTCGTCCGGCATCTGGTCGTGCGGCGCCATCGACTCCCCTTTCGCAAGCCTGCGGCATCCGGCGCCACGATGACGGCCGCCGGATGCCAAGCCATCGCCAACAGCTTGGCCGTCAGCGCGAAATTACAACCCGTGATTGTGTGGGACGTATACTTTTTTTCGAGACTCCTGTCTCGAAGCCGGGAGGAGGCGTTCCGCCCCCCTCTGCTATTTCCCCTTGAAGACCGGCTTCCGCTTCTCGTTGAAGCTCTTGATTCCCTCGATCCGGTCTTCCGTCCCGACCAGGTGGTTGTAGGCCTCGATCTCGAAGCGCAGCGCCGTGCGGATATCCATCTGCAGGCCGAAATGGATGGATTTCTTCGCCTGGCGGACCGAGAGCGGCGCATTGCCGGCTATCGCCGTCGCCGTCTCCATCACCGCCGCCCAGAGCTCGCCCGGCTCGCAGACCCGGTTCAGGATGCCCCAGTCGCGGGCCTGCTCGGCGGTGAAGGGCTTGCCGGCGAGGATGATCTCCTTCGCCCGGCGCTCGCCCACCACCCGCGGCAAGGTCTGGGTGCCGCCGGCGCCCGGCATGATGCCGATGGTCACCTCCGTCAGGGCGAAGCGGGCGGTGCTGGCGCCATAGGCGAAGTCGCTGGCGAGGACCATCTCGAGCCCGCCGGCGAAGGCATGGCCGCTGACCGCGGCGATGATCGGGATGGGGCAGTCGAGCTGCTTCCAGAAGGCCCGCTCGAAGATCTCGTGCTGGCGCTTCCAGGCATCATCCGTCATGCCGTTGCGCTCCTTCAGGTCGCCGCCGCCACAGAAGGCGCGGTCCCCGGCCGCGGCGAAGATCACGCAGCGGATATCCCCGGCATCCTCGAACAGGCGCGACCAGATGGAATAGAGGTCGAGGCCCATCTGGGTATTCATCGCATTCGAGACCTGCGGCCGGTTCAGTCGGACCACCAGCACATGCGGCGCCGGGGTCTCTAGGCTGAGGGTCTCAAGCGGATCGAGGTTCATGGCGGGGTCTCCCTGAAAGGCGGCGGAGACTGAACGCCCGGGCCGCGGTTGTCAGCCCCCGGCCCCCGGGTCCAGTATCGCCCCAACAGCAAGCATCAAGGGAAGGGACCATCCATGGACCTGCGATTCACCCCCGAGGAGGTCGCCTTCCGCGAGGAAGTGCGGACCTTCATCGCCGAGAACCTGCCGCGCGAGATCAAGGAGCGCATGCGGCTCGGCCATCCGCCGCGCAAGCAGGACACCATCGCCTGGCAGCGCATCCTGAATGCCAAGGGCTGGGCCGCCTTCTCCTGGCCCGAGGAATGGGGCGGGCCGGGCTGGACCGCGATCCAGCGGATGATCTTCCTGGAGGAGAACCTGTCGGCGCCGGCGCCGGAGCTGCTGAGCTTCAACATCACCATGCTCGGCCCGGTGCTGGTGCAGTTCGGCACCCAGGCGCAGAAGGCGCGCTTCCTGCCGCGCGCCGCCAACCTCGACGACTGGTGGTGCCAGGGCTTCTCCGAGCCTGGCGCCGGCTCCGACCTCGCCAGCCTGCGGACGGCGGCGAAGAAGGAAGGCGACCATTATGTCGTCAACGGCCAGAAGATCTGGACCAGCACCGCGCACAACGCCGACTGGTGCTTCTGCCTGGTGCGGACCAATCCGCAGGCCTCCAAGCGCCAGGAGGGCATCTCCTTCCTGTTGATCGACATGAAGACGCCGGGGATCGAGGTCCGGCCGATCATCTCCATCGACGGCAGCCACCACCTGAACGAGGTCTTCTTCACCGATGTGAAGGTGCCGGTCGAGAACCTCGTCGGGGAGGAGAACAAGGGCTGGTCGGTCGCCAAGTACCTGCTCGGCAATGAGCGGACCGGCATTGCCCGGCTCGGCAAGTCGAAGGAGCGGGTGCGCTACGCCAAGGAGGTGGCGCGCGAGGTCCGCATGAACGGCAAGCCCCTCATCGAGGACCAGGCCTTCCGCACCCGCGTCGCCCAGCTTGAGATCGACATGAAGGCGCTGGAGATCACCCAGCTCCGGGTCATCTCGGCCTATGTGAAATCGGGCGGCAACAAGCCGGATCCGATCTCCTCGGTGCTCAAGATCAAGGGGACGGAGCTGCTGCAGAACAGCTCGGAGCTGGTGATGGATGTTGGCGGGCCGCAGGCCATGCCGGTCTGGCAGCGGGAGCTGGCGGCGCTGGCGAACGAGCCCGCCATCGGGCCGGACTGGGCGCCGCAGATGGCGCCGGCCTACCTGATGCTGCGGGCCGCCTCGATCTATGGCGGCACCAACGAGATCCAGAAGAACATCCTGAACAAAGCGGTGCTGGGGCTGTAATGGACTTCGATCTTACCGACGACCAGCGCCTGCTGACCGACAGCGTCACCCGCCTGCTGGGCAACGAATACGGCTTCGAGCAGCGCAAGGCGCTGCTGAAGACGGAAAACGGCTGGAGCGAGAAGCTCTGGGGCCAGTATGCCGAGCTCGGCCTGCTGGGCCTGCCGATCGCCGAGGATTTCGGCGGCTTCGGCGGTGGCCCCGTCGACATCATGCTGCTGATGCAGGCCTTCGGCCGGCATCTGGTGCTGGAGCCCTATCTGGCGACCGTCGTGCTGGGGGCCACCGCCATCAAGCTGGCCGGCAGCGCGGCGCAGCAGGAGGAGATCCTCTCCGGCATCGCCGCCGGCGAAACCAAGCTGGCCTTCGCGCACAGCGAGCGCCAGGCGCGCTACGACATGACCGACGTGCTGACCACGGCGAAGCCCAATGCCGGCGGCTTCATCCTCGAAGGCGCCAAGTCCGTGGTGCTGCACGGCGATTGCGCCGACAAGCTGGTGGTCAGCGCCCGCACCGCCGGCGACCGGGACGATGCGCGGGGCCTCTCGCTGTTCCTGGTGGATGGCAATGCCTCGGGCGTCGCCCGCCGCGGCTATACCCTGCGGGACGGCACGCGGGCGGCGGAGGTCTCCCTCTCCGGCGTGCAGGTGGGACGTGAGGCGCTGCTGGGCGAGCAGGACGAGGCCCTCGGTACCATCATCCGGGTGACGGAAGCCGGCATCGCCGCCACCGGGGCCGAGGTCATCGGCGCCATGGAGACGATGCAGGCCATGACGCTGGACTACCTCAAGACCCGCCAGCAATTCGGCAAGCCGATCGGCGAGAACCAAGCGCTGCAGCACCGCGCGGCGGAGATGCTGGTGGCGATGGAGCAGGGCCGGTCCATGGCCATGCTGGCGGCGATGATGGTGGACGAGCCGGATGCCGAAGAGCGCGCCCGGAACATCGCCATGGCCAAGGTCGGGGTCGGCCAGGCCGGGCGCTTCGTCTCGCAGAATGCGGTGCAGCTGCATGGCGGCATCGGCATGACGGAGGAATACGCCGTCGGGCACTTCTTCCGCCGCGTCATGGTGGTCGAGCACATGTTCGGCGACACCGCCTATCACCTCGACAAGCTGGCGGATCAGGTCGCGTGAGCGATGCGCTGCTGACGCCGTCCCGGCAGGTGATGGTCCGGCCGGACTGGCTGGACCAGACCAGGGAGGAGATCCTGGAGCCGGGGCTGCCGATCGTCGATCCGCACCACCACCTCTGGGACCATCCGGGGGAGCACTACTTCCTCGACGACCTGCTGCGGGACACCGCGACGGGCCACGACATCCGCGCCACCATCTTCGTGCAATGCGGCGCCATGTACCGCGCTGCGGGGCCGGAGGCGGAGAAGTCGCTCGGCGAGACGGAATTCGTCACCGGTGCGGCGGCGCAGGCTGCCACCGGCAAGTACGGCCCGACCCGCGCCTGTGCCGGGATCATCGGCATGGTGGACCTGACGCTCGGCGACCGGGTCGCGCCGCTGCTGGAGGCGCATCGGGCCATCGCCGGCCCGCGCTTCGTCGGCGTGCGCAACCGCACGGCCTGGAATGCCTCGCCGGAGATCCGCTCCAACCTCGTCGCGCCGCCGCCGGGGCCGCTCGAGAATCCCGCCATGGTCGCCGGGGCGAAGCGGCTGGCGGCGATGGGGCTGACGCTCGACGTCTGGGCCTATCACCCGCAGCTGCCGCTGGTGGCGGCGCTGGCCAGGGCGGTGCCGGAACTGACCCTGGTCATCGACCATGTCGGCGGGCCGCTCGGCGTCGGCCCCTATGCCGGCCGCCGGGCGGAGCTCTTCCCCGACTGGAAACGGGACATGCTGGCGCTCGCGGCGCTGCCGAATACGGTGGTGAAGCTGGGCGGGCTGGCGATGCAGGTGAACGGATTCGACTTCCACCACGCACCGAAGCCGCCCGGTTCCGCCATTCTGGCCGAGGCCTGGAAGCCCTATATCGAGACCTGCATCGAGGCCTTCGGCGCGCCGCGCTGCATGTTCGAAAGCAATTTCCCGGTCGACAAGGGCATGTGCAGCTATCCCGTGCTGTGGAATGCCTTCAAGCGGCTCGCCGCCGGGGCCGGCGCCGCCGAGAAGACGGCGCTGTTCAGCGGTACGGCGACGCGGGTCTATGGGCTGGATCGGATGCCGGCGGGGCTCGCGGTCGACCTCCGCTAGTCCGGCTGGATGCGTGCCCGCTGGATGACCGTGGCCCAACGCTCCGCATCGCTGCGGATCAGGCTGGCCAGGGCTTCCGGCGGCTCGTTCACCGGCTCGAGGCCCAGGGCGGCGACGCGTTCCGCCACCTCCGGCCTGGCCAGAACCTGACCCATGGCGGCATTCAGTCGGGCGATGACGGCCGGGTCGGTGCCGCGCGGTGCCACGATGCCATGCCAGCCGACCGCTTCGCCGCCCGCCATGCCCGCTTCGGCCAGGGTCGGCACCCCCGGCAGGCCCTGGGTGCGCGCGGCGGAGGAGACGAAGATGCCGCGCAGCCGCCCGGCGCGGACATGCTCGGTGACGGCACCGATGTTGATCAGCACGCCCTGCAAGGTACCGCCCAGCAGGTCGTTCACCGCCAGCGCGCCGCCGCGATAGGGAACATGGGTCCAGCGCACCTCGGCCGCCGCCTGGATCTGCTCCCCGAGCAGATGCGCCAGGCTGCCATTGCCCGGCGTGCCGACCGCGAAGGCGCCGCGCCGGGCAGCGGCGAGCACATCAGTGAGCGTCCGGGCGCCGCTATCCGCCCGCACCACCAGGATCTGCGGCACCCGCACCGCACGGGCCACCGGGGCGAAGCCCTCCACCGGGTCGAAGCCGAGGCCGGGGAAGAGCGTCTTGTTGATCGAGAGGCTGTCGGAGCCGGCGAGCAGGGTATAGCCATCCGGCTTGGCCCGCGACGCCGCCTCGTAGCCGATGTTGCTGCCGGCGCCGGGATGGTTCTCCACCACCACGTTCTGGCCCAGCGCATCGGTCAGGTGCCGCGCCAGCAGGCGGGCGACGATGTCCTGGCTGCCGCCGGCGGCCACCGGGACGATGATGCGGATGCTGCGCTCGGCCGGCCAGGGCGCCTGGGCCAGGGCGGGTCGGACCAGGGCGGGGCGGACCAGGGCGGCGGCGGCCAACAGCAGGGCGGTGCGGCGGAACATCACGCGACCTTCAATCGACGGCGCAGCAGGGACAGCGGCGCATCGGGGGAAAGGGCAGGCTGGTAGCCGATGCCGACGACCTTGCGGGCGGCGTCCCAGACCGCCGGGTCGGTGCCCTCGGCTACCTCCACCGTGCCGAAGCCGCAACGCAACAGCATGGCATAGTGGTCCGGGATGACATGGCCGGTGGCGCGAAGCTCCCCGCTGAAGCCATGGTACTCGCGCAGCGCCCGGCCTTGCGTGAAGGCGCGGCCATCCTTCGACTTCGGCAGCCGCAGGGCGATGAGCGAGAGCAGGCCGAGCAGCGGCGCGACCTCGGCCAGCGGGGTTTCCGGCGGCAGGGCCAGGCCGATCGGCGCATTGCGCCGGGCGAGCTCCACCGCATCGCGCCGCAGCCGCGGCAGGCTGAGGATCACCGGCCCATCCGGCAGCGCGGCCTCGTCATCGACGCTGATCCAGGGGTCGGGGCGCAGCGCGCCATCCTCAAGCAGCGGCATAAAGCGCCTCCTTGAAGGGAGCGGCGCCGACGCGGCGATAGGTATCGACGAAGCGCTCGCCCGGCGCCCGATGCGCGAGATGGGTCCGGATGATGGTCTCGATGGCATCGACGATCTCGTCATAGCCGAAGGCCGGGCCGATCAGCGTGCCGATGGCGGCGTCGTTGGTCGCCGAGCCGCCGAGGGTCACCTGATAGACCTCCTCGCCGCGCTTATCGACGCCGAGGATGCCGATATGCGCCACGTGGTGATGGCCGCAGGCATTGATGCAGCCGGAGATGTTGATGAAGCACGCGCCGATGTCGTGCTGCCGGTCGAGGTCGGCGAAGCGCTCCGAGATGCGCTGGGCGACGGGGATGCTGCGGGCCGTCGCCAGGGCGCAGTAGTCCATCCCCGGGCAGGCGATGATGTCGCTGATCAGCCCGATGTTCGGCGTCGCCAGCCCGTGCGCGCAAAGCCCCTGCCACAGCGCGTGCAGATCTTCCTGCCGGACATGCGGCAGGACCAGGTTCTGCACGTGGCTGACGCGGATCTCGCCGAAGGAATGGCGCTCCGCGAGATCCGCCACCGCCTCCATCTGCGCCGCGCTGGCGTCGCCGGGGATGCCGCCGATCGGCTTGAGGGAGATGGTGACCGAGGCATAGCCGGGCTGCTTGTGCGGCCGCACGCTGGCGCGGGCCCAGGCGGCGAAGCCCGGGTCCTGCGGCAGCGGCTGGTCCTGCAGCCGGGCGAAGGGCGGCGGGGCGAAATGCGCGGCGATGGCGGCGACGATCGCCGGGTCCAGCCGGTACTTCTGCGGCGGCATCTGCGCATATTCCGCATCGACCAGTCGGCGGAACTCCTCGCCCAGGTCGCGCACCAGGATCTTGATGCGGGCGCGGTAGATGTTGTCGCGTTCGCCGAGCGCATTATAGACGCGGAGGATCGCCTCCATGCGGCCGAGGAACTCCGCCTCCGGCACGAAGTCGTACAGCTTGCGGCCGATCAGCGGGGTGCGGCCGAGGCCGCCGCCGACATGGATCTCGAAGCCGACCTCGCCCTGCGCGTTGCGCTTCGCTGCCACGCCGATGTCATGCACGAGCGAGGCGACGCGGTCGCTCGGGCTGCCGGTGATGGCGAATTTGAACTTGCGCGGCAGCCAGGTGAATTCCGGATGCAGGGTCGACCACTGCCGCAGGATCTCGGCATAGACGCGGGGGTCCACCACCTCGTCCGGGGAGGCACCGGCGTATTCGTCCGTGGTGACGTTGCGGATGCAATTCCCGCTGGTCTGGATGGCGTGCATGTCCACCTCGGCCAGCGCCTCCAGCATCTCCGGCACGTCCTCCAGCTTCGTCCAGTTGAACTGGATGTTCTGCCGGGTGGTGAAATGGCCGAAGCCGCGGTCCCAGCGACGGGCAATCAGCGCCAGCTGGCGCAGCTGCGGCGCATTCAGCACGCCATAGGGGATGGCGACGCGCAGCATATAGGCATGCAGCTGGAGGTAGAGGCCGTTCATCAGCCGCAGCGGCTTGAATTCATCCTCGGTGAGGTCGCCGGCCAGGCGGCGGTCGATCTGGCCGCGGAACTCGGCGATGCGCTCGGCGAGGAATTCCCGGTCGATCGCGTCGTAGCGATAGGTGCGGGCGAAGGGCGGAATGACGGTCGCATTCATGCTCAGGCCGCCTCGGCATCGATGCTGGGGCCGGTCACCCGCAGCCGTTCGCGATACTTCGCCGGCAGGCCATCGGGGCCGAGCTCCACGGCATAGACCCCGACGACACGCTGCTGCCGTTCCCCCTGCCGGGCCAGCTCCAGCCCATCCGTGGCGGCCTCGGGTGCGAAGCGGCAGGCGGCGGCGAGGTCGCCGACCCAGCTCCCCTCGGCGCCAAGCCAGGCGACCCGGCCATCGCGCAGCCCGTTGCCGGTGAATACCACGGGGGAGGTGGCCGGCCGGGCCTTCGCCTTGCTGCTCATCGGATGTCTCCGGCGGATTTTGCACAGTGATTGCCGCGCATTTAGATTATTAACCACGCACCAACAAGGGTATATCTTCCAGCCGACACGAGCCGGAAATTACGCCTCATGAATGTGGATTACATGTCTGCCCTGGCGACGGGCGATGCCCCGGCGCCGGGCGAGGTCTGGCTGGTCGGCGCCGGGCCGGGCGACCCGGGCCTGCTGACGCAGCGTGCCGCCAGCGCGCTGGCCCGGGCCGATCTCGTGCTGCACGATGCCCTGCCCGGCCGCGCCATGCTGCGGCTGGTCCGTCCCGGCGCCGGCATCGTCCCGGTCGGCAAGCGCAAGGGCCTGGCGCCGCTGCCGCAGGCGAAGATCAATGCCCGGCTGGTGGCCGGGGCAAGGGCCGGCCTGCGGGTGGTGCGGCTGAAGGGCGGCGATCCCTTCCTGTTCGGCCGCGGCGGCGAGGAAGCCGAGGCCCTGGCCGCCGCCGGCATTCCCTGGCGGGTGATCCCCGGCGTCACCGCGGGCACGGCCGCGCCGGCCGCCGCCGGCATTCCCCTCACCCATCGGGGCGTCGCCAGCGCCGTCACCTTCGTGACCGGCCACGACGCGACGGGAGCATTGCCGGACAGCCTCGACTGGGACGCGCTGGCGCGGGCCGGCGGCACCATCGCCGCCTTCATGGCCGCCTCGAAGCTGGATGAGATCGCGCTGCGGCTCATCGCCGCCGGCAGGTCGCCGGCCACCCCGGTGGCGATCGTCGCCCAGGCCTCGCTGCCCGGCCAGGCGGTGCTGCGGACCACCCTCGGGCAATGCACGCTGGATGCCCGCCGCGCCGGGCTGCCGACGCCGGCGCTGGTGGTGATCGGCGAGGTCGTGGGCCTGGCCGCGGCGCTATGGCCGACGGAGGCAGCGGCGTCCCGCCTGCGGCGCGCCTGAGCGGCCGATCAGCCGGCGCGCTTGCCCGGCCGGACCAGCACGCTCAGCCGGGCGCCGCGGCCATTGCCGCTGCCCCATTCCGTCCGGGTCGCCAATTGCCGGGCGAGGCCGTCGATCATCCGCATGCCGGTCCCGCCGGAGCGTTCCAGCGGCAGCCCCCTGCCGTCGTCCCAAAGGGTCAGGCGCACCGCGCCCCCCCGGGCGGATTCGAGCCGCAGGCCGATGGTGCCTTCGGACTCGCCGGGAACGCTGCCGAAGGCGTACTTCAGGCTGTTGGTGATGAACTCGTTCACCATCAGGCCCAGCGGCGCGGCCTGCTCCGGTGAGACGGTCATGTCCTTGACCTCCAGCACCAGGCGGACGCGGGTGCGGTCCTCCTCATGGAAGCGCAGCAGCGTGCCGGCCACCTCGGCCAGATAGGCGCCGAGATCGACCCGGTCCACCTCGCCGCTCACGTAGAGCTTGTCGTGCAGCAGGCGCAGCGCATCCACCCGCTGGCTGACGGCGCGCAGCGCCTCCCGCGTTTCCGCCTCCGTCGCCCGGCGAAGCTGGAGCTGCACCAGGCCGACGATGACCTGCAGGTTGTTCTTCACCCGATGCTGCAATTCGCGCAGCAGCCGCTCGTTGTCGCCCGCCCGGGTGCGGACCTCGTCATCCGCCCGCAGCCTCTCGACCGCAGCGGCCAGCATATTGGCATAGGTGCGCAGGAAGCTGACGTCATCGGTGGAGAAATGCCTGGGCCGCCGGCTGTCCACCTCCAGCACGCCATAGGGTGGACGGCCGTCGGCACCGATGACGACGACATTCACCAGGGACTTCACCCCGTGCTCCAGCACGAATTCGGGAATGGCGAAGCGATCCTCCGCCGCCACATCGGGGCAGACCACCGGGTCGCCGGTGGCGAGCGCATGACCTTCGGAGGAGCCCTCATCCGCGTTCAGGCTCACCTCGCCCACCACGCCGGGCTCCCAGCCGACGCCGGCGCGGACCAGCAAGGTGCTGCCATCCAGCCTCAGTTCCAGGACCTTGGCCAAGCTGGTCCCCAGGCCCTCCGCCACCATGCGGCAGGCCTCGTGCAAAATCTCCTCCAGGTCATCGGACCGCAGGGCCAATTCGCCGAAGCGTGCCAGGGCAGTCTGCTGGGCCAGCAGGCGGACGCGGCTTTGCTCTGTCGTATCATCGTCCATGGACGCCCTACGCGCGGGCCGGGGCACGGGTTCCGCGTCCAGGCTGCAACAGGCTAGGGTGGCAGGGTGATATCCTTACCAGGCTACCTGAAGCCGGCCCTCGCCGGAGCAGCCGCCACGGCGGCCGGCAATGGGCTGGCGCGCTTCGCCTATGTGCCGCTGTTCCCGGCCATGGTCACGGCCGGCTGGGTGGATGGCGGCCAGGCCGGCACCTTGGGGGCCGCGGCGCTGCTCGGCTACCTCATCGGCACCCTGGCGGGGCGGCCGGTGGCGCGGCGGCTCGGCGTGCCGGGATTGCTCGACCTCGGCATGGCGCTGGTGGTCATCGCGCTGGCCGCCTGCGCCTGGCATGGCGGATTCCTCTGGCTGCTCGGCTGGCGGACCATGGCCGGCGTGGCCGGTGGCTTGCTCATGGCCCTCGCCGGGCCGGCGACCCAGGCCAGCGTGCCGCCAGCCCGGCGCGGGACGGCGGGCGGGCTGGTGATCGCCGGCGTCGGCATCGGCATCGCCACCGGGGCGGTCGCGGTCCCTTCGCTGCTTGGCGCCGGGATCTCGGCCACCTGGCTGGGGCTGGCGGCGCTGGTCGCGCTGCTCTGGGCCTTCGCCCATCCGCATTGGCCGCGCATGGCGCTGACCGGCATGGCGGCGGAGCGGCTCGACCCGGCGCTGCGCGGCCCGGCCCGCCTGCTGACCCTGACCTATGCGCTGCATGCCGCGGGGATGGTGCCGCCGATGGTCTATCTGGCGGATCTCGCGGCCCGCGGCCGCGGCCTTGGCGTCGGGATCGGCGCGGCGACCTGGCTGGTCTTCGGCCTGGCCGGCATGGCGGGGGGCATCTTCTCCGGCCGCGCGACCGACCGGCTGGGCGGCCGCGCCACCCTGCGGCTCTGGCTGCTGATCCAGGCGGTGGCCCTGGCCCTGGCCCTGCCGCCCTGGGCCGGGCTGGTGCTGCCGGCGGCGGCGGCCTCCGGCTTCGCGGCGGTGGGCGTCACCACCGTCACCCTCACCGTGGGGCGGGAGATCGCCGGGCTGCAGGCGACCGCGCTCTGGGTGCAATGCACCGCTGCCTTCGCGGTGATGCAGACGCTGGTGGGCTTCGGCCTCGCCGCCGTCTTCGCCGCGACCGGGGAAAGCCATGCCGCGGTCTTCGCGGCGGGGCTGGCCTTCTCCGTCGCCGCCTTCGGGACCGCCCTGCTGCTGGCACGCCAAGCAAAGCCATAATTCGGCGCTAGCCTGCAGGCCTACCTGGCCGGGAGCCCTGTCATGCGTCGCGCCTTGCTGCTTGCCACCTGCCTGACCGGCTTCCCCGCATTTGCGCCCGCCTGGGCCGATGAACTGCCGGTCCGCGCCGTCACCCTCTCCAATGCCGGGCTGGTGCAGATCGAACGCAGCGGCAGCCTCGCCCCCGAGGCCAGCATCACCTTCCGCGCCCCGGTCGAGGACGTGGACGACGTCCTCAAGACCCTCATGCTGCGCGATGCCGGCGGCGGCGTGGTCGAGGGGCTGCGGCTGCCGGCGCAGGACCTGGAGGCGGAAGCCTTCCGCGGCCTGCCGCTGCGCCCCGCGGATTTCGAGAACCGCGCCACCCTGCTGCGGGCGCTGCGCGGCCATCCGGTCCAGGCCGGTGGCGCGACCGGGCGCCTCGCCGATGCCGAGGAGGCCGAGGCCGGGCTGCGGGTCTCGCTCATCACGCCGCAGGGCCTCCGGCTGGTGGTGCTGCGGGAGGGCGAGGAGGTGCAGCTCGGCGATGCCACGCTGGCCGCGCGCATCGCCCGGGCGGCGGAGGCGCTCGCCGCCGCCCGCACTGCGGATGAGCGGCAGATCGAGATCCGCCTGCGCGGCGCCGGCGCGGCGCGGGAGGTGGGCTTCGCCACCGTCACCGGCGCGCCGCTCTGGAAACCCTCCTGGCGGCTGATCCTGCCGGAGGGCAAAGGCGTGGCGCGGCTGCAGGGCTGGGCGGTGGTCGAGAACCGATCCGGGGCGGATTGGGAAGGGGTGCGGCTGTCCCTCGTCTCAGGCAATCCGGCGGCCTATCGCCAAGCGCTCTATACCCCCATCCGGGTGGATCGGCCGGAGCTGCCGGTGCGGGCGGCGGAGCAGATCCGGGTGGAGGCGGATACCGGCCCGCGCCCGGCCCCGCCGCCGCCCATGGCCGCCATGGCCCCGGCACCCCGGATGCTGCGGCAGGCCGAGGCCGAGGCCGCCCCCCGCTTCAGCGACCAAGTGGCGGCGGTGCCGGCGGCGACCGCGGTCAGCTCCGCCGGCCGGGTCGCCTTCACCCTGCCCGGCCCAGTCACCATCCGCGGCGGCGAGACCGCCAACCTGCCCTTCCTCGATGCCAGCCTGCCGACCGAACGCGTCTGGTGGGTGCAGGACCTCGCCGCGCGCAACCCGCTGAACGCGGTGCGGCTGCGCAATGCCAGCGGCCAGACCCTGCCGGATGGGCTGGCCGCGGTCTTCGGCGCGGATGGGGCGGAGGCCGGGGCCTATCTCGGCGACGCCGAGTTGCGCGCGGTGGCCCCCGATGACCAGCGCCTCCTGGCCTTCGCCCGCGACCGCGACGTGCAGATCTCCAGCGCCTCCTCCGCCGGCGAAAGCCCGGTGAAGGTCGAGTTCCGCCGCGGCGTGGTGATCATCGGCACCCTGCGGCGGGAGGAGGTGGCCCTGGCCATCGACCCGCGTGGCGCCAAGGGCCGGCTGGTGGTGGACCTGCCGCGGCGGCCCGGCGCGCAGCCCCGCTTCAGCGTCGCCGCCGAGGGCGACTTCGGACTACGTCACGAGGCCATGCTGGACGGCAAGCCGGCGACCCTGCGCTTCGGCTTCGAGCGCGAGGGCCGGCAGGAGGCGCCACTCTTCGATGCCGGACTGGGCGACCCGGTGCTGCTGCGCTGGCGGGACCTCGACCTGGAACAGAGCCAGCGTCGCCTGCCCGGCGGCCCCGGCAGCGTGGAGAGCCTGCGCGCCGTGCTGGAGCGGCTGCCGGCGGATGCACCCGGTCGGGCGCGGCTGGAAGGCGTGGTGGCGGGGCTGGTCGAGGCGCGGCGATTGCTGGATGCGGCGCGCGGCGCGATCCGTAGCTATGCAGCAGCGGAGGCGGTGCTGGCCCGGGCCCGCGCCGCAGCGGAGGACCGGACCGGGCCGGAGCGGGAGGAGGCACGGCGGCGGCTGAACCAGGCCAGCCTGGCGGCCGAACGGGCCGGCGGCGTGGCCGATGCTGCCTGGGACGCCTGGCAAAGGGCGGCAGGCGAGGTCATCGGCCGGACCGGCTAACGCCCCCCCCTGAAGGGAAGGAGGCTGGCCTTAAGCCGGCAAGTCGCCAGGTGGCGATGTCAGGGCGGCTATCGTTGCCAATTTGCAAAAGGGCCTCGCCCGGCTTTGCAACGCCGGGTTGTACACAAAGAGCCGATTTCGGGTATACTTCCCTGCTCACCAAAGCCCAAGGCGCGCGGACTGCCCATGAATTCCCTCCCAGGCAAGGCCGCGGCTTGGGCCCTTGACCCAGCGCCACCGGAAACCATGGGGCCGCCGGCGACCCGGCCGGGCCGGCGGCCCCGCAGCCTACGCTGGATCGTGCTGGCAGGGGCCGCCGTCGCCGTCTCCACGGCGCTGAGCGCGGCGGTGCTGCTGACGCATCTGCATCGTCGCACCATGGCGGATGCCGAGCGGGAGCTGACCAACCTTTCCCTCGTGCTGGCCAATTATACCGAGAATACCTTCCGCTCCGTCGAATTGCTGCAGACCGGCCTGGTCGAGATGATCGAGGCCCTGGGACTGGAAAGCACCGAGCAGTTCAACGAGACCCTGGCGACCCAGGCGGTGAACCAGGATCTCCGCGCCCGCATCCTGGCGCTGCCGCAGATCGAGGCGCTGTTCCTGACCAATGCGGATGGCCAGACCATCGCCTCCACCCGCGCCTGGCCGCAACCGATCTTCTCCATCGCCGACCGGCCGCATTTCCGCATGCTGCGGGACAATCCCGGGCTGCGCAGCTACCTGGCCCCGCCGGCCCGGAACGTGCAGACCGGCACCTGGAACATCTACCTGACCCGGCGGCTGACGACGCCGGAGGGCCACTTCCTCGGCATCGTCGGCATCGGGCTCAGCCTCAGCCAGTTCGAGCAATTCCTCGGCCGCATCGCCCTCGGCCGCAATGGCTCCATCTCGCTCTGGCGGCGGGACGGGATCCTGATGGCGCGCTGGCCACAGGCGCCCGAGAGCATCGGCCAGCCGACCCCGAACGGCCAGCTCACCTTTCCGCAGCTCCTGGCGGAGCATGACAGCGGCACCGCGCTCGGCACCA
This sequence comes from Belnapia sp. AC561, assembly GCF_979252845.1. NCBI lineage: Bacteria > Pseudomonadati > Pseudomonadota > Alphaproteobacteria > Acetobacterales > Roseomonadaceae > Belnapia > Belnapia sp. AC561. The sequence continues at coordinate 68,476 of NZ_CEEDBP010000009.1, read as the reverse complement.
GCGCCGTGGATGGGCAGGAAAGGTTGATCACCGCGCGGGCGCTGGAAGGCTATCCGGTGGTGGTCACGGTGACCCGCAGCCTGACCGAGATCCTGGCGCTCTGGCGCCGGCAGGCCGGCTATACCATCGTCGGCGCCGGCCTGCTGGTGACGGTGATCATCGGCGCGGTGCTGCTGAGCCTCCGTCAGCTGCGCAACCAGGAGATGCTGGAGCAGGCGCGGACCGAGCTGCGCATCCTCGAGGAGCAGCGGCGGAGCGAGGCGCAGATCGCGCATCTGGCGCATCATGATTCGCTGACCGGCCTGGCCAACCGCATCCTGCTGCGGACCCGGCTGGATGCGGCGGTGGCGCGGGCGCAGCGCGGCGAGGCCTGTGCCGTGCTCTGCCTCGACCTCGATCACTTCAAGGACGTGAACGACACGCTGGGGCATCCGGTCGGCGACCGGCTGCTGCAGGCAGTGACGGAACGCATTCTCGCGGAGGTGCGGGACCAGGATACGGTGGCGCGGCTGGGCGGCGACGAATTCGCCATCGTGCAGATCGGCGTGCGGCATCCGCGCGGCGCCGCCACCCTGGCGCAGCGGCTGGTCGAGACCCTGGGGGCGCCCTTCGACCTCGATGGCCATCACGTCATCGTCGGGGTCAGCATCGGCATCGCGGTCGCGCCCGAGGATGGGCCGGACCCTGACCAGCTGCTGCGGAATGCGGACATGGCGCTCTATCGCGCAAAGGCGGCCGGCCGCGGCGCCTTCCGCTTCTTCGAGCCGGAGATGAACAACTACGCGCAGCTCCGCCGCAGCCTGCAGATCGACCTGCGGCGGGCGATCGAGGCGCATGAATTCGAGCTCTTCTACCAGCCGCAGGTCCGGCTGCAGACGCGGCGCATCAGCGGCTTCGAATCCCTGCTGCGCTGGCGCCACCCGGAACGTGGGCTGGTGATGCCGGAACGCTTCATCCCGCTGGCGGAGGAGACGGGGCTGATCGTCTCCCTCGGCGAATGGGCCCTGCGGGAGGCCTGCCGCGTGGCCGCTGGCTGGCCGGGCCGGGAGAAGGTGGCGGTCAACCTCTCCCCCGTGCAATTCGCCAGCGCACGGCTGGTGGCGGCCGTTTCGGAAGCGCTGGAGCATTCCGGCCTGGACCCGGCGCAGCTGGAGCTGGAGATCACCGAGACGGTGATGCTGCGCGATACCGAGGCAACCCTTGCGACCCTGCACCGGCTGAAGGCGCTGGGGGTCTCCATCGCCCTCGATGACTTCGGCACGGGCTATTCCTCGCTGGGCTATCTGCAGCGCTTCCCCTTCGACAAGGTGAAGATCGACAAGAGCTTCGTGAAGAACCTGGCGGAGACGCGGACCAGCGGCGCTATCGTCCGCGCCATCGTCAGCCTCTGCACTGCGCTGGACATGTCGACGACGGCCGAGGGCGTGGAGACCGAGGCGCAATACCTGGCCCTGGCGGCCTTGGGCTGCACCGAGGCGCAGGGCTACCTGTTCAGCCAGCCCTGCCCGGCCGCGGACCTTTCCACCCTGATCCAGAGGTTCTGAAGGCGGCTTCATCGGCGGGACGCAGCACGATAGGGTGGCGTCAATCCGATGGGAAGGAAGCTCCATGCCGATCACCCGGCGCGGCTTGGCCGCGACCACTGCGCTTGCGATCCCTGCCCTTGCCGGCGCGCCGCTTGCGATGGCCCAGGGCGCCTGGCCGAACCGGCCGCTGCGGCTGGTCATCCCCTTCCCGCCCGGCGGCACCACGGATATCCTCGCCCGCTTCATCGCCCCGCCGCTGGCCGCGGCGCTGGGCCAATCGGTGGTGATCGAGAACCGCAGCGGCGGCGCCGGCGCGGTGGGCGTGGTGGAGACGCTGCGGGCGGCGCCCGATGGCTATACCTTCTGCATCACCATCAGCACCCTGATCACCGCGGCGCTGCTGACCCGCCAGCCCTACCATCCGGTGAACGACGTCACCCCCATCCTGCACCTGGCCAACGTCGCCAATATCCTGGTGGTGAACAAGGCGCTGCCGGTGCATTCGGTGGCGGAGCTGATCGCCTATGGCAAGGCCAACCCGGGCAAGCTGGCCTATGGCTCGCCGGGCATCGGCACCTCGGTGCATCTCTCGGGCGAGATGTTCAAGCAGGCGACGGGGATCGACATGGTCCATGTTCCCTATCGCGGCGGCGGGCCGGCGCTGACCGACCTCGTCGGCGGGCAGCTGCAGCTGATGTTCGGCAATGCCAGCTCCACCCTCCCCTTCGTGCGCGGCGACCAGGTGCGGGCGCTGGCGGTGACGTCGGCGACGCGGCAGGCCTATGCGCCGGAGCTGCCGACCATCGCCGAGGCGGCGATCCCCGGCTTCTCGGTCGCCGAGTGGTACGCGGTGATCGGCCCGGCGGGCATGCCCGCCCCGGTGGCCGACCGGCTGAACCGGGAGATCCTGGCGATCGTCGGCACGCCGGAAGGCCGCGCCAAGCTGCTCGACCTCGGCTCCGAGATCGTCGGCGGCAGCCCGGCCGATTTCGGTGCCTTCCTGCGCGAGGACATGACCCGGACCGAGGCGCTGATCCGCAGCGCCAATATCCGGGCGGAGTAGCTACGGCCGCTCCACCCGGGCCGCGCAATACTTGAAGCCGGGGATCTTGCCGAAGGGATCGAGCTGCGGATTGGTCAGCAGGTTGGCCGCCGCTTCCCGATAGGCGAAGGGGATGAAGACCACCGTCTCCGGCAGGCCGGGGTCGGCGCGGGCGGTGAGCTCCACCGCGCCGCGCCGGGTGGCGACGCGCAGCCGGTCCCCGGCCGCCACCCCCAGGCGGCGCAAGGTGGCGGGCGCGAGGGAGGCGGTGGGGCCGGGCTCCAGCGCATCCAGCACCCCGGCGCGGCGGGTCATGGCGCCGGTATGCCAATGCTCCAGCAGCCGACCGGTGGTCAGCACGAAGGGCCAATCGGCATCGGGCAATTCGGCCGGGTCCGACAGGCCGGCGGGGACGAGGCGGGCGCGGCCGGTCGCGGTGGGGAAGGACTCGGCGAAGACGATGCCCTGGCCGGGCGCATCCGGCGCATGGCAGGGATAGGTCACGCTCCCCTCCCGCTCCAGCCGCTCCCAGGTGATATTCGCCAGGCTGGGCATGGCATGCGCCATCTCGGCGAAGACCGCGCGCGGATGCGGATAGGTCCAGTCGAGACCCAGCCTTTGCGCCAGCTCGATGATGATGCCGAGGTCCTGCCGCGCCTCCCCCGGCGGCGCCACCGCGGCGCGGCCCATCTGCACCTGGCGATTGGTATTCGTCACCGTGCCGTCCTTCTCCGGCCAGGCGGAGGCCGGCAGCACCACATCGGCGAGCACCGCGGTCTCGGTCAGGAACAGGTCCTGCACCACGAGGTGGTCGAGCGCCGCCAACGCCGCCCTTGCATGCGCGACATCGGGGTCGGACATCGCGGGGTTCTCCCCCATCACGTACATTCCGCGGATCTCGCCCCGCTCCGCCGCCTGCATGATCTCGACGACGGTGAGACCCGGCGCCGGGTCGAGCGAGGCGCCCCAGAGCTCCTCCAGGAAGACCCGCGTCGCGGCATCGCCGGTGCGGTGGTAGTCGGGAAACATCATCGGGATCAGCCCGGCATCCGAGGCGCCCTGGACGTTGTTCTGCCCGCGCAGGGGATGCAGCCCGGCCCCCGGCCGCCCCACCTGGCCGCAGAGCAGCGCCAGCGCCATCAGCGCCCGGGTATTGTCGGTACCATGGACCGATTGGCTGATGCCCATCCCCCAGAGGATCAGCGCCGAACCCGCCCCGGCATAGAGCCGCGCGACCCGGCGGATCTGCGCCGCCGGGACGCCGCAAATCGGCGCCATCGCCTCCGGCGCATAGCCGGCCAGATGCGCCTGCAGCGCCTCCAGCCCATCGACCCGGGCGGCGACGAATTGCGCGTCGTAGAGCCCTTCGGTCACCACGACATGCAGCAGGGCATTCAGCAGCGCGACGTCCTGGCCGGGCGAGAAGCGCACCACCTCCTCGGCGAAGCGGTCGAGCCCGGTGCCGCGCGGGTCCATGACGATCAGCCTGGCGCCGCGCGCAGCGGCCTCCTTCAGGAAGGTGGCGGCGACCGGGTGGTTCTCGGTCGGCCGGGCGCCGATGACCAGCAGCACATCCGCCTCGGCCGCGGCCATGAAGGGGGCGGTGACGGCGCCGCTGCCGATGCCCTCCAGCAGGGCGGCGACGCTGGCGGCGTGGCAGAGCCGGGTGCAGTGGTCGACGTTGTTGGTGCCGAAGCCGGCGCGGACCAGCTTCTGGAACAGGTAGGCTTCCTCGTTCGAGCCCTTGGCGCTGCCGAAACCGGCGAGCGCCTGCGGCCCGCTGCCGTCGCGGATCGCCAGCAGGCCATCGGCGGCCAGCGCCATGGCCTCCTCCCAGCTCGCCTCGCGGAACTTGGCGCGGGCGGCGCGCGGGTCCAGGCAATCGGCGGGGTCCTTCGGGGCGATGCGGATCAGCGGCCGGGTCAGCCGGTCCGGGTGCCGCAGGTAGTCGAAGCCGAAGCGGCCCTTCACGCAGAGCCGGCCCTGGTTGGCGGGCCCGTCGCGGCCGACGACTTCCTCGATCCGTCCGTCCCGCGTGCGGAAGCCAAGCTGGCAGCCGACGCCGCAATAGGGGCAGACGCTGGCGACCTCCGCCTCCGGCGGCGCGGCGCGGCGGCCCTCGGCCACGACGGACTTCGGCAGCAGTGCCCCAGTCGGGCAGGCCTGCACGCATTCGCCGCAGCCAACGCAGGAGGAAGCGCCCATCGGGTCCAGCAGGTCGAAGGCGACGGTCACGCCGATGCCGCGGCCGCCGAGGCCGATGACGTCGTTGTGCTGCACCTCGCGGCAGGCCCGCTCGCACAGCCCGCATTGGATGCAGGCATCGAGCTGCACCGCCATGGCGGGGTGCGAGAGATCGGCCGCGGGCCGCGCCGCCTCGGACGCGAAGCGGGAGGTGGTGAGGCCGATATGCCGCGCCCAGCGGGCGAAATTGCCCCCGCGGTCGCGCGCCTCGGCCTCCGGCATATCGGCCAGCAGCAGTTCGAAGACCATGCGGCGGGCGCGGGCGGCACGGTCGCTGGCGGTGCTCACCACCATCCCCGGCACCGGCTGCCGCATGCAGGAGGCGGCGAGGACGCGTTCCCCGGCGACCTCGACCAGGCAGGCGCGGCAATTGCCGTCGGGGCGATAGCCGGGCTGCGGCAGGTGGCAGAGATGCGGGATCTCGGTGCCGAGCCGGGTGGCGGCGGCCCAGATCGTCTCGCCGGGCGTGGCCTCGACCTCGAGCCCATCCAGGATGAAGCGGGTCATGGGACCTGTCCGGGAAAGAAGCGCAGCAGGCTGCGGACCGGGTTCATCGCCGCCTGGCCGAGCCCGCAGATCGAGCCATCGGCCATGGCCTGGGCCAGTTCCTCCAGCAATGGCTTGTCCCAGACGGGCGCGGCCAGCAGCGCCGCGGCCTTGGCGGTGCCGACGCGGCAGGGCGTGCATTGGCCGCAGCTTTCGTCGCGGAAGAAGCCGAGTAGGTTGCGCGCCGCCATCGCCGGGTCATCCGCCTCCCCCAGCACCACCACGGCGGCCGAGCCGATGAAGCAGCCCTGGGCCTCCAGGCTGCCGAAGTCGAGCGGCAGGTCGCCCAGCGCGGCCGGCAGGATGCCGCCCGAGGCACCGCCCGGCAGGTAGCCGGAGAAACGATGGCCGGGCGCCATGCCGCCGGAGAATTCCTCGATCAGCTCGCGCGCGGTGACGCCGGCCGGGGCCAGCTTCACCCCCGGCTCGCGCACCCGGCCGGAGACGGAGAAGAAGCGCTGGCCGCTGCGGCCGCGCCGCCCGGCGGCGGCATAGCGGGCCGCGCCATCCGGCGAGCCCAGGATCTCCGGCAGCCACCACAGGGTCTCCACGTTGTGGATCAGGGTCGGACGGCCGAAGAGGCCGGACTGGCCGGGAAAGGGCGGCTTGTGGCGGGGATAGCCGCGGCGGCCCTCCAGGCTTTCCAGCAGCGCGGTCTCCTCGCCGCAGATATAGGCGCCGGCACCGCGGCGGAGGTGCACCGGCATCGGCAGCAGCCCGGCGGCGTCCAGCGCGGCAAGCGCGGCCTCCAGCAGGTGCCGGATATGCGGGTATTCGTCCCGCAGGTAGAACCAGCAGGCCTCGGCGCCGATGGCCATTGCCGCGAGCAGCATGCCCTCCAGCACCCGGTGCGGGTCGGTCTCCAGGCAATGGCGGTCCTTGAAGGTGCCGGGCTCGCCCTCGTCGGCATTCACGACGAGGTGGCGCGGACCGGGATGGGCGAGCACCGCCTGCCACTTGCGGGCGACCGGAAAGCCGGCGCCGCCGAGGCCGCGCAGGCCGGAGGTGGCCAGCGCCGCGAGCATCGCCTGCAGGCCCGGCGCTGCACCGTAGCCGCCACGGGCGCGATAGACGGCAAGGTCCGGCGCCGGCAGGGGCGACGGGACATCCCCGGCGATCGCCGCCGCGACGGCGGCGGGGGTGGCATGCTCCACCAGCGCATGGCCGATGGCGCAGGCCGGGGCGCGATGGCAGGCCCCCATGCAGGGCACCGGCACGACCCGCGTATCCGCCGGCGGATCGGCCTGCAGCCTCGCCAGCAGCGCCCCGCCACCCGCCATGGCGCAGGGCAGGCCCTGGCAGACCCGCAGGGTATTGGTTGGCAGGGCCGGCGCCGCATCGGCCAGGATGTCGAAATGGGCGTAGAAGCTGGCGGTCTCGAAGACCTCCACCGGCGCCACCCGCAGCAATGCGGCCAGCGCCACCAGATGGCCCTCGCGCAGGCAGCCCTCCCGGTCCTGCAGGCGATGCAGATGCTCGATCAGCAGGTCCCGCCGCGGCACCTGGCCCGCCAGGGCGGCGAGCACCGCGGCCGTCGCCTCCGGCGTGGCAGTGCGGCCGCGCGGGCCGGGGCGCGGCGGGCGCAGGCCCTTGCGGGAATTCGGGTCAGGCAGCAGCGGAGCATTCATGGCGAGCGGATTTCCACGCGGCGGCCGACGAAGGGCGGGCTCTCCTGGCGTGGCGGAAATCCTGCCGTGATGCAATCCGGCATTGCCAATCCCTCTGCCGCTTCACAACGCGGTCAGTGCCTGCCGCCCCAAAGGCGGCGGCGCCGTTTGCATCGCAATGTTCTCATTCCCGTCGCTCACGACCGCGATCCATCATACCCGAACCCTGCCGAGCTGGACCCGTTGGCTACTGACCGTACTGGTCGTCGCCGGGGTCTTCGCCGCCCGCAGCGCGCTCGATGGCATCCTGCCATCGCGCAACATGCTGCTGATGCCGATCCTGTCCGTCCTCATCAGCGCGACGCTCTTCGATCGCAATTCGGGCTTGCTCGCCACGCTGCTTTCGGCGGCCGTCATCCTCTGGACGCGCCAGGCGGGCGAGGCGGATGCCCGGCTGCAAAACCAGCAGGACATCGCCGCGCTGGTCCTGTTCCTGGTGGTCGGCGGCTTCATCAGCCTGCTGATCGATGCCTTCCATTCGGCGCTGGCCCGGCTGAAGGCCGCCCATGCGGAGCTGGCACGCACCGGCGAGCAGCGGCAGCTGCTGCTGCAGGAATTCCGCCACAGGACCAGGAACGACCTGCAGTCCCTGGTGGCGCTGCTGCTGCTGCGGGCACGGGCCGCACCCTCCCCGGCGGCGCAGGATGGGCTGCGGGAAGCCGCGGACCATGCCCGTGCCCTGGCCCGGGTGCATACCCTGCTCGCCCAGGGCGCGATCCATGAGGACGACCCGACGCTGGTCGATACCCGTGGCTTCGTCGAGGGGCTGGCGATGCAATTGGCGGAAACCCATGCCACCGACGACCTCCGTCCTGTGGCCCTCAGCGCCATGGCGGAAGCGCATGCGCTGGATTCGGAACGGGCCATCCTGGTCGGCCTCGTGCTGAATGAATGCGTCACCAATGCGCTGAAATACGCCTTCCCGGACGAGCGGCCAGGGCGGGTGACGGTCCGCTTCACCCGCCACGAGAATGATTTCCGGCTGGTCATCGAGGATGACGGGACCGGCTCGCCGGCCGAGGATCCGCGGCCGGACGGGGAGCGGACCAGGCCGCTGGGTACCGGTCTCGGGACGCGGCTGCTGCGCGGCATGGCGGCGCAGCTTCGCGGCAGCTTCAGCCGCGGCCCCGGTGCCGGCGGCATCGGCACCCGGGCCGAATTGCAGTTCCCGGTCCATGCCCCGGGTGGCCGCGCCTGACGGCCGGAGCTATCGGGCCAGCAGCGCCTGCGTCTCCTCCCAGAGGCGCCGCACCAGGTCGCCGGCCGGCTCCGCGGTGCCGAGGGCAGCCCCCTGCCCGGCCCAGGTCTGCATCCGCCCGGCATCGCCGGCGGCCTCGGCCGCGGCCCGCACCTTGACCATCAGCGCGCGCTGCACCGGGTAGGGCGCGGGCGGCAGGTCGCCGGCGAAGGCCTCCGTCACCGTATTGCGGATGCCGCGGGCGAGGCGGCCGGAGAAGCCGCGGGTCAGCACGGTATCCTCCGGCTTGGCAGCGGCCAGGGCTGCGGCCCAATGCGGGTTGAGCTGGGTCTCCGGGCAACGCAGGAAGGCGGTGCCGAGCTGGGCCGCACTGGCGCCCAGCACCAGCGCGGCGGCGATGCCGCGTCCATCCATGATGCCGCCGGCGGCGATGACCGGAATGGAGACCGCATCGGCCACCTGCGGCAGCAGGGCGAACAATCCATTGAGCTGGCCCTCCGCGGCGGCCTGGTCGTAGCTGCCGCGATGGCCGCCGGCCTCGGCCCCCTGGGCGACCACGGCGGCGGCCCCGGCCGCCTCGGCGGCGCGGGCCTCGGCCACGGTGGTGGCGCAGCCGAACCAGGCGATGCCGGCGGCGGCCAGGCGCGCGGCCATCTCGGGCGGGAAGACGCCCATCATGGCGGAGGCGATGGGCGGCCGGGCCTCGACCAGGGCATCGACCTGGGCGGCGAAGTCGGCAAGGAAGGGCCCAGGGCCAGGATCCGGGATGGGCTCTCCGGCCAGCGTCGCCAGGGTCTCGCGCACCTTGGCCTCATGCGCTGGATCCCGCACCGGGGCGGGGTCGGGCATCCAGAGATTGACCTGGAAGGTGCCGTTGCTGCGGCTGCGAAAGTCGCCGGCCCAGGCGCGGATCTGCTCCGGGCTGCTCATCAGCGCGCCGAAGCCGCCCATGCCGCCGGCACTGGCCACGGCCGCCGCCAGCGGGGCCGGGCTGGCGCTGGCCATGGGGGCCTGGAGGATCGGCGCGCGGAGGCCGAAGCGGGCGCAGAAGGCCTCGGCACGCTGGCGCGGGGTAGTCATGCGGCGGCCTCCGTCAGGCGGGTGGGAATTTCGCCGATTGCCGGGATCTCGGCATTGGCAAAGGCGAGGCGGATGTGGCGGTCCTGCCCGGGACCAAAGAAGGGTCCGGGCAGGCCGAGCAGCCCGCGGTCGGCGGCCAGGTGCTCGGCGACGGCCATCGCATCGGGGCCATCCTCCGGCACCCGGAGGTAGCCGAAATAGGCCCCCAGCGCATCGAGCCGCCAGCCCGGAAGCTGGGCGGCGGCGCGGCGGAAGGCGATGCCGCGCTCGGCCATGATGGCGCGGTTGCCGGCGCGCCAGGCGCCCAGGGTCGGGATGGCCCAGGTGAGCGCTCCCTGGGCGGCGCGGGGCGGGCAGATCTGCTGGGTGTCCAGCGCCTTCAGCAGCTCGGCACGGAAGCCCGGGCCGCAGGCGATGGCGCCGACGCGATGACCCGGAATGCAATAGGCCTTGGAGAAGCTGTAGAGGTGGATCAGCCCGTCGCGCCAAGCCAGGTCCTGGAACAGCGCATGCGGCGGCGAGGACTCCGCCGGCAGGAAGTCCCGGTAGGTCTCGTCCAGCACCAGCCAAGCGCCGTACTGCCGGCACAGCGCGGCGCAGCGGGCGATGACGGCGGCGGGATAGACCGCGCCGGTCGGGTTGTTCGGCGTCACCAGCACCAGGGCGCGGGCGCCCTCGCGCAGCGCGGCCTCCACGCGGTCCGGATCGGGGACGAAGCCGTCCTCGGCGCGGCAGGGCAGCGGCAGCACCGGGATGCCGGCCATCTCCAGCGCCATGCGGTGGTTGAAGTACCAGGGGGTCGGCAGGATGACCCGCTCCCCCTGCCCCGCCAGCACCGTCATCACCATCGAGAAGGCCAGGTTGCAGCCGGCGGTGATGGCAATGTCGGGCGCGGCAATCGGTGCGCCATAGAAGCCCGCCATGTCGTCGGCCAGCGCCTCCCGCAGCGCCAGGCCCCCGTCGATCGGGCCATAGCCGGCCGAGGCGCGGCTGCCGGCCATCTCGGCCAGCGTCGCCAGCAGCTCGGGGTGCGGCGGATAGCCCGGCACCGCCTGGGTCAGGTCGATCAGCGGCCCCGCCTGGCCGGCATAGCGCGCCGCCCAGGCCCGGGCGGTCGGGATGGCCGGGGCGGCGGTGGCGCGGATGCGCGGCGAGAGCGGGAGCATCGCCGCTAGCTGCCGACCTTCAAGGTGCTGGTCAGGCCGCGCAGGCAGGCGAGGATCGACAGCGGGGTGATCTTGCCGGTGCGCGGGTTCTCCTCGCTCGGGACATTCTCGATGGTCATGGTCAGCCGCGCGGCGGCGGCCTCGACCCGGATGGTATGGGTGTTGCGGGTCACGCCGGGGTCGCCCCAGATCTCGACCATGGTGCGTTCCGGCCCGATGCCGGCCAGCGCCAGGGCGGCGGCGACATTCACGTTGGCCGGGAAGCCGCGGGCCGCATCGAAGGCATTGCCCTTGAAGACCAGCTTGGCGCTGGTGATGCCAAGCACGTCGATGCCGTTCTCGACCAGGTAGGGCGCACCCTCCAGGCCGCGCGGCGGCTTGCGGGTCTCGATGGTGACGCTGGCGACATCGCCTTCCGCCGCGGCGCGGACCGCATCCAGCCCCAGCAGGGCGCCGGTCGGGACGATGATGCGGGCGCCGGTCTTCCGGGCACGGGCGATGAGGTGCATGCGCGGCAGCAGGGCGCCGACCGAGGAAGGGACGAAGATGCGGCCGCGGTTGATGGCGGCCTCGGCGATCTCCTCGAAGACCGTCGCGGGAGCGGCCTCGACGATGACGTCTGCGTGTTCCGCCAGTTGCGACAGCGAGACGAGGGCCGGTGCCGCGCGGAAGCCGGCGATGGTGCGGCGGGCCTTTTCCTGGTCCCGCGCGGCCACCGCGGTGAGACGCAATCCCTCAACTCCTGCGTCTAGGGCTCGGGCGAGATGCGCGCCGATGGCGCCAAGCCCGCCGATGGCGACGGTGAGTGTTGCGGCCATGGGACTGTCTCCTGCCTACTGTATTGGGGATGTAACCGATGCCCGGCGGGAGGGGAACCTTGGGCCATTCGGCGCTTTAAGCGCAACGACCAGCCGAGATGCGGGTCCGAAACAGACCAAGGAGCCAGCCCATGACCGTTAGCCCCCTGTTGCGCGGCCTCGCCGCTGCTGCGGTGCTGACCACGCTCGCCGCTTGCGACAACACGCGCGACGGCACCCGCGGCAACCCGCCGAGCACGGCGACCCAGCGGGCCTATGACCGGGCCACGGGCGCCCCGGCGACCCCGGCCGACGGCACCCGCGGCAACCCGAGCGGCACCGCCGCCGAGCGCGCCCTCGACCGCGCCGCCGGCACCGACACCTCGGGCGCCTACCCGGCGCAGCGCGACGGCACCCGCGCCAACCCGCCGGGCACGGCGGCGGAGCGGGCCTATGACCGCGCCACCGGCTCGAACACCTCGGGCGCCTATCCGGCGAACCGCTAAAGGAAGATTGGGGGAAGGTATTTCCCCCAAACCCCCATCTATCTTTGTTAGGTAACTCACGGGAATAGATGGGGGGTCCGGGGAGAATACTTTCTCCCCGGCCCTTTTCTTCAGACGACAGGGCTCCGCCCGCCATCCACGTTGATGGCCGTGCCGGCGATATAGCCGCCGCCCTCGCTGCACAGGAACAGCGCCATCGCGGCGAATTCCTCGGCCTTGCCGTAGCGGCCCATCGGCAGCGCCGCGCCCAGCTTGCCCAGCCATTCCTCGTAGCTCTCGTTGGTCTTGCTCGCCGCATGGCGGCGGCGATGCTGGTCGCTGTCGATCAGCCCGACCAGCATGGCATTCACCAGGATGTTGTGCTTCGCGCCCTCGTTGGCCTGGACCTTGGTCAGGGCCATGCCGGCGGCGCGGGAGACGGCGGTGGGCGCCCCCTCGGCCGGCGGGGCCTTGGCGCCGGTGTTCAGCACGTTGATGATCCGGCCCCATTTGCGGGACTGCATCCCCGGCCAGACCAGCCGGCCGAGCCGGATGGCGGCGAACAGCTTCAGATCCAGGTCGTTCTGCCAGAGCGCGTCGGTCACCTCGAGGAAGGGGCCGCGCTGGCTGGTGCCGGCGTTGTTGATGAGGATATCGACCTTGCCGAGCTTCTGCTCGGCCTCGGCGAAGGCCGCCTCGCAGCCCGGGGCGGTGCCGATGTCGGCGCTGATGGCGGCGACCTGGGCGCCCGGCGTCGCGGCCTTGATCTCGGCCTCGGCGGCCGCCAGCGATTCGGTGCCGCGGGCGACGATGGCGACCGCCCCGCCGGCGGCGGCGAAGGCCTTGGCCATGGCGAGGCCGAGGCCCTTGGACCCGCCGGTGATGAGCGCGACGCGCCCGGCGACTGATAATTGCATGGATGCTTCCCCCAAATGATTTGGTCGGGACGCATCCTGCCGGGCGCGGAAGGGCGAGGGAAGAGAGGGGATGGGGCGACCTACGGGGCTCGAACCCGTGACATTCGGCACCACAAGCCGACGCTCTGCCAGCTGAGCTAAGGCCGCCACACAAACCCGCCGCGGTCTGGCACCGCTGCGGGGGGAGGGAATACGGCTAGCTGGCGGCTGCCGTCAACTGCCGGCCGCCACGGGACTCCACCCAAATGCGCATCCGCTCCAAAGCGGCGTCGATGATCGCGTCGCCCTTGCAGAAGGCGAAGCGGGCATAATGGCTGGGGGCATCCTCCGAGGCATAGAAGGCGGTCACCGGAATGGCGGTGACCTTGGCCTCCTCGGTCAGCGCCCGGCAGAAGGCGACGTCGTCGCCGTTGAAGCCCAAGGGACGGAAATCCGTGGTGATGAAGTAGCTGCCCTGGGTCGGCAGCACCCCGAAGCCGAGTGCGGCCAGGCCCTTCGCCAGGCGGTCGCGCTTGGCCTCCAGCGTGGCGGAGAGGCCGGCGAAGTAGCTGTCCTCCTTCATCAGCCCCACCGCGACGCCCCGCTGCAGGTTGGGCGCGGTGGTGAAGGTCAGGTTCTGGTGCGCCTTGGCGACATTGCCGGCGAGCGAGCGGTCGCAGGTGATGTAGCCCACCTTCCAGCCGGTCAGGCTGAAGGTCTTGCCGGCCGAGCCGATGCGCATGCAGCGTTCCCGCATCCCCGGCAGGGTCATCAGCGGGATGTGCTTCCAGCCGTCGAAGGTCAGGTGCTCGTAGACCTCGTCGCAGATGGCGTAGCAGTCGTGCCGCTGGATCAGGTCGGCGATGAAGGCCAGCTCGGCGGCGGTGAAGACCTTGCCGGTCGGGTTCATCGGGCTGTTGAACAGGATGGCCTTGGTCTTCGGCCCGAAGGCGGCGGCCAGCTCGGCCCGCGGCAGTTCCCATTTCGGTGGGCTGAGCCGGACCAGCTTGGGGATGGCGCCGAGCAGCTTCACCACCGGCAGGTAGGTGTCGTAGAGCGGCTCGATCAGCACGCATTCGTCGCCCGGGTTCAGCACCGCCATGAGGCAGGCGGTGATGGCCTCGGTGGCGCCGGAGGTGACGATGACCTCGCCGTTCGGGTCGGCGTCGATCCCGTAGAAACGCTTGTTGTGGCTGGAGACCGCCTGGCGCAGCTCCAGCAGCCCGGTCATCGGCGGGTACTGGTTGCGGTTGTCCTTCAGGGCGGCGGCGGCCGCCTCCACCACATCCTCGGGCCCCTCGTAGTCCGGGAAGCCCTGGCCGAGGTTGATGGCGTCATGCTGCACCGCGAGCGCGCTCATCACCGTGAAGATGGTGGTGCCGGTGGCGGATAGCAGATCGTTCTGGGGCTTCATCCGCCCAAACCCTTCCAAGCCGATTGCGGGGCCGGGCGCTGGCGCCGGGCCTGCCCCATCATACGCATCGGCGCCAGCGGGGCTAGGCTGCGGCTGGGCCCGGACGGACCCGATCGGAAACGACACGGTATCTGCCGGTTTTCCGGGCAAGATGCCGCCAAGACAGGCGATCATGGCGTGAAAACCTCGGGAATCCCTGGACACGGCCGATTGAACCCGTGGCACGGGGCGTGCAAAACACCCGGGGACGGCGACGGCGCAACGGGTGCCCGCCGAGGGAAGCGTCAGGCCGGAAGCCAAATCGGACATCAGTGCAGGATCGGAGCCCCTTGCGGGATCGGGCCATGGCAGGATCGACCGGGTGGGGACCAACACGCTGGAACGCAAAGCGGAGCCGATGAAAAAGATCGAGGCCATCATCAAGCCCTTCAAGCTCGACGAAGTGAAGGATGCCCTGCACGAGATAGGGCTGCAGGGGCTCACCGTCGTCGAAGCCAAGGGCTTCGGCCGCCAGAAGGGCCATACGGAACTCTACCGCGGGGCCGAATACGTCGTCGATTTCCTGCCGAAGGTGAAGATCGAGGTCGTCTGCAGCGATGACCTCGTGGAGCGCGCCGTCGAGGCGATCTCCCAGGCCGCCCGCACCGGGCGCATCGGCGACGGGAAGATCTTCATCTCCGAGATCCAGGAGGTGATCCGCATCCGCACCGGCGAAAGGGGCGACGACGCGGTCTAGCTGACGGGCGCGCTTTTCCGGATTTCAGCAGAAGCCGGAATGGTGCATCACGGGCCGGGATAGGCCGCTGCCGGGTTGCACCCACGGCCGGCGGTGACAAGCCTGGATGGCACGCAGGCCCCCTTCCCGGGGGCAGCGCGGCATCCGGGGCGCGCAACGGGCCATGGGGCCGGGGCGCGGCAGGGGGCATCGTGGGGATCCCGCAAGGGGTCCCGGGACCAACCAAGGGTACAGGATACAAGCGCATGTCGGACAAGGCAGCCGCCGTCTCCAAGGTCATGGAGATGATCAAGGAGCACAGCGTCGAGTACGTGGACTTCCGCTTCACCGACCCGAAGGGCAAGTGGCAGCACACCGCGCAGCACGTCTCGACCGTGGACGAGGATAATTTCGTCGACGGCATCATGTTCGACGGTTCGTCCATCGCCGGCTGGAAGGCGATCAACGAGTCCGACATGATCCTCATGCCGGATGCCTCCACCGCGACGATGGATCCGTTCTCGGCCAAGCCGCAGCTGATCCTGATCTGCGACATCATCGAGCCCTCGACCGGCCAGTTCTATGCCCGCGACCCGCGCGCGACCGCCAAGCTGGCCGAGGCCTATGTCGCCTCCTCCGGCGTCGGCGACACCGTGCTGGTGGGCGCCGAGGCCGAGTTCTTCATCTTCGACAGCGTGAAGTTCGGCACCGGCGGCAACTTCGGCACCTACCAGCTCGACAGCATCGAGGGTCCCGGTTCGTCCTTGAAGGACTACCCCGAGGGCAACATGGGCCACCGCCCGGGCGTCAAGGGCGGCTACTTCCCGGTGGCGCCGGTCGATGGCGATGCCGACCTGCGCGCCGAGATGCTCTCGACCATGATCGAGATGGGCCTGCCGGGCGAGAAGCACCACCACGAGGTGGCGCAGTCGCAGCACGAGCTGGGCACCAAGTTCGGCAAGCTGACGACGATGGCCGACCAGATGCAGATCTACAAGTACTGCGTCCACAACGTCGCCCACAGCTACGGCAAGACCGCGACCTTCATGCCGAAGCCGATCTACGGCGACAACGGCTCGGGCATGCACACCCATCTTTCCATCTGGAAGGAAGGCAAGCCGATGTTCGCGGGCAACGGCTATGCCGACCTGTCCGAGATGTGCATCTACGCCATCGGTGGCATCATCAAGCACGCCAAGGCGGTGAATGCCTTCACCAACCCCTCGACCAACAGCTACAAGCGGCTGATCCCGGGCTTCGAGGCCCCCGTGCTGCTGGCCTATTCGGCCCGCAACCGCTCGGCCTCCTGCCGCATCCCCTACACCACCAGCCCGAAGGCGAAGCGGGTCGAGGTGCGGTTCCCGGATCCCTCCGCGAACCCCTATCTCGCCTATGCCGCGCTGACCATGGCGGCGATGGACGGGATCAAGAACAAGATCCACCCCGGCGACCCGATGGACAAGGATCTCTACGACCTGCCCCCCGAGGAGCTGAAGGGCATCCCGACGGTCTGCGGCTCGCTGCGCGAGGCGCTCGGCGCACTGGCCGCCGACCACGACTTCCTGCTCGAGGGCGGCGTCTTCTCGAAGGACCAGATCGAGAGCTACATCGAGCTGAAGTGGGCCGACGTCTACCGCTTCGAGCACACCCCGCACCCGGTCGAGTTCGAGATGTACTACTCGGTCTGATCGATCCTCGCCGGCCCCACGGGGCCGGCGAATGTTGCTGCGAAAGCCGGCCCGGGGTCTCCCCCGGGCCGGCTTTTTCATGGACCGGCGGCCAGCTCCGCCCGATGCGCCTCGACCAGCGCGGCCATGCTGGGGAAGTGGAAGGCGATCCGCGCCTCCTTCGGCGGCGGCGGCGTCGCGCCCCAGCCGGCGATGCCCTGGCGCCGGTCGATCCAGGCGCAGGCGAGCCCCGCCTCGGTCGCCGGGTCATGGTCGTGGAACAGGCTCTGCGCCGTGTGCAGGATATCCGCGCGGCCGAAGCCGAGCCCCGCCAGCTTGCCCAGCAGGTAATCGAAATTCGCCGGCGCCGGCTTGTAGGAACCGATGTCCTGCGCGGTGCAGATCAGGTCGAATTCCACCGCCAGCCGCCGGTTGCTGGCAGCGAAGCTGGTGCGGTCGACATTCGAAAGGATGACCAGCCGGAAATGCTGCTTGAGGTAGGCCAGCGCCGCGGCGGAATCCGGGAAGGCCGGCCAGTCCGGGACCGAGGCCCCGAAGGCGGCATCCGCGGCCGCATCCGGCGCGGCGCCCCATTCCTCCGCGAGCCGGCCATGCACCACCGCCAGCAGCTCGGAATAGACCATGCCGGGGGTCGCAGCTTCCTGGCGGGACTCATGCTCCCCGAAGACCTCCAGCGCCGCGTCGCGCCCGGGCGGCTTGGGCAGGCGGGAGAGCAGCGGTTGCAGCGCGGCGAAGATGCCGCTCTCCCAGTCGATCAGGGTGCCGTAGCAGTCGAAGGTCAGGACCTTGAAATCACGCAACCGCATCATCCGCTCCTCGGGTGGCGCGGCCAGGATAGACCTCAATCGGCCCGGATCGAATTCTCCCGCACCACCTTCCCCCAGATCTCCACCTGCCGGTCGACGAAGGCGGCCAGCGCCGGCGGCTCGGACAGCACCAGCCGGGCCTGCTGCGTCTCCTCCATCTGCTGGCGGAGCCGCGGCTCGTTCAGCGTTTCCCGCAGCACCGCATTCATCCGGGCGATCAGCGGCGCCGGCGTGCCGGCCGGGGCGAATACGCCCCACCAGGCTTCGGCCTGCAGGCCGGGGAAGCCGGATTCCTCGGCCGTGGCGATATCCTTCAGCAGCGGCAGGCGTTCCGGCCCGAACTGGGCGATGGCGCGCAGGCTGCCGCCGCTGATATGCGGCGCGAGCAGCGCGGCACTGCCGATCATCACCTCGATATGCCCGGCGATGGTGTCGTTCACGGCGAGGCCGCCGCCACGATAGGCCAGGTGCGGCATGCTGGTGCCGGTGCGGGCCTGCAGCAGCATCATCGTCAGATGGCCGAGCGTGCCATTGCCGGTGGAGCCGTAGGAGACGCCATCCGGCTTC
The DNA here is from genome assembly GCF_979252845.1 of Belnapia sp. AC561. Classification (NCBI taxonomy): domain Bacteria; kingdom Pseudomonadati; phylum Pseudomonadota; class Alphaproteobacteria; order Acetobacterales; family Roseomonadaceae; genus Belnapia; species Belnapia sp. AC561. Next base: position 50,639 of record NZ_CEEDBP010000009.1, on the reverse strand, counting down.
GCCTTCGCCGCCGCCACCAGATCCGTCAGGCTGCGATAGGGCTTGTCCGGCCGCGTGGCGATGACATAGGGCGCGCCGCCGATCAGCATGACCGGATCGAGGTCCTTGGTCAGGTTGAAGGGCAGGCTCGGCAGCAGCGCCGGCATGGTCGCATGGCTGTCGAAGGTCAGCAGCCAGGTGAGGCCATCGGGCGTCGCCTTGGCGACCGCATCGGTGCCGATGGACCCCGCCGCGCCGGAGCGGTTCTCCACCACCACCGGCTGGCCGAAGCGCTGGGTGAGCCCCGGCGTCACCAGCCGCGCCACGGCATCGGTGGAGCCGCCGGCGGCGAAGGGCACGATGATGCGGATGGGACCGGCGGGCATCGCCGCGGGCTGGGCGAAGGCGGGGCCGGCAAGCGACGTGGCCGCCAGGCCAAGCGCCAGCCGCCGCGAAAGGCTTTGGGTCACTGCATATCCTCTCGGGAAGGGGCCGCGCCGCATGGCGCGGCCCCGGTTCGCATCAGGCCGGCTTGAAGACCGGATAGGGCGGGCCGTCATCCTTCGTCGGCCGCCAGGTGACCTGCACCTTGTCGCCGATCGCCACGGTGTCGTAGTCGCACTCGACGATGTTGGTCATCATCGTCGGGCCTTCCTCGAGCGTCACATAGGCGATGGCGTAGACCTCCGGCGCGCGCTTCATCACGCTGACGCTGTAGATCGTGCCACGGCCGGGGCTCTCGACCCATTCCGTGGTCTCGCTCATGCAATGCGGGCAGCAGGCGCGGGGATACCAATGCGCCTTGCCGCAGCTCGTGCATTTCTTGATCAGGAATTTGCCTTCCTTCGCCGCGGCCCAGAAGGGCTCCGTCTCGGGGGAGGACATCGGCGCCGGGATGGCGCGCTCCTTGCCGGCCATGCTGCTTACTCCCGTTCCATGATGAGGGTCGCGCCGCCGTGCCGGCTGCCGAGCAAGCCGCCCGTGCCATGCGCCAGGGCGATGTCGCAATTGGGCACCTGAACCTTGGGATGCGCCTCCCCGCGCAACTGCCGCACCGCCTCGATCACCTTGGTGATGCCGCCGCGATTGGCCGGGTGGTTGTTGCAGAGCCCGCCGCCATCGGTGTTGAAGGGCAGCTTGCCGACGCCCGAGATGAGGTTGCCGTCGGCGACGAAGCGGCCGCCCTGGCCCTTCTCGCAGAAGCCGAGGTCCTCGAGCTGCACCACCACGGTGATGGTGAAGCTGTCGTAGATGGAAGCGTACTTGATGTCGGACGGCTTCACCCCCGCCTCGGCGAAGGCGGCAGGCCCGGAGCGGACGCCGGCTGAATAGGTCAGGTCGACGTTGCCGCCCATCTGGCCCTTCATGCTCTCACCCGCGCCCATCACCTTGACCAGCGGGCGCTTGAGGCTGCGGGCGATCTCCGGCGAGACGACCACGAGCGCCCCGCCGCCATCCGAGACGACGCAGCAATCCAGCCGGTGCAGCGGCGTGGCGATCAGCGGCGAGCCCACCACCTGCTCCACCGTCACCACGTCCCGCAGCATCGCATGCTCGTTGTACTGCGCATGGTGGGAGGCGGCGACCTTTACCCAGGCCAGTTGCTCGCTAGTGGTGCCGAACTGGTGCATGTGCCGCGCCGCGACCATCGCATAGGCATTCACCGTGGCGACGCCGAGCGGGAATTCCCACTGGGTATCCGGCGCATCGGCCCCGCGGATGCGCGGCGTGGCCCCCGAATGCCCCTCCGACCGCGGCCGGCCGGCAAGGGTGATCAGCGCCACCGAACACTTACCGGCGGCGATCGCCTCGGCCGCATGGGCGACATGGGCGATGTAGGAACAGCCGCCGACATCGGTGCTGTCGTAGTGCTTGAGGGTGAGGTTCATGTAGTCGGCCATGGCCAGCGGGCCGAGGCCGGGCGCGTCGCCGGCGCAGAAATAGCCGTCCACGTCGTCCTTGGTCAGCCCGGCGTCGCGCAGGGCGCCGAGCGCCGATTCCGCGTGCAGCTGGGCGACGGATTTGTCCTTGGCCAGTCGCGTCGGATGCTCATAGGCCCCCGCGATATAGGCCTTGCCTTTGATCGACATGCGCTCGGGCGCTCCCCTTCCCTGCCCGGCCTTTGGCGGCCGGGCGGCGGGAGTGTCGCGCCACCCAGCCGGGGCGGCAAGGGAGGCCACCCGGGCTGGCCGGCCGGCCCTGCCGCCCCTATCCTGGCCCCCAGGGAAAAACGGGACCGATCCATGAACGACGCCGCCGATGCCACGCCCCCCGAAGCGACCGGGCCGCTGAAGGGCCTGCGCGTGCTGGACCTGACGGCGGTGGTGCTCGGTCCCTTCTGCACCCAGATGCTGGGCGACTGGGGCGCCGAGGTCATCAAGATCGAGACGCCGACCGGCGACATTGTGCGCAACTCCGGCGTCTACCGGAACAAGGGTATGGCCTCGGTCTTCCTCGGCATCAACCGCAACAAGCGGGCCGTCGCCATCGACCTCAAATCGCCCGAGGGGGCGGAGGTGCTGCGGCGGCTGATCCCGACGGTCGACGTGCTGGTGACCAATATCCGCCCGGCCGGCATGGCCCGTCTCGGCTTCGGGCCGGAGCAATGCCGGGTGCTGAACCCGAAGCTGGTCTTCGCCGTCGCCACCGGCTTCGGCCAGGACGGCCCGCACCGCGCCCGGCCGGCCTTCGACGAGATCATCCAGGCCGCCTCCGGCTTCGCCGACATCGTCGGCGAGGCGCATGGCCAGCCGATGTTCGTGCCCAGCCTGGTCGCCGACAAGATCACCGGCATGGCGCTGCTCTCGGCGGTGCTGGCCGCGCTCTATCACCGGGAGAAGACCGGCGAGGGCCAGCTGGTCGAGGTGCCAATGCTGGAGACGCTGACCGCCTTCCTCAGCGTCGAGCATCTCGGCGGCATGGCCTTCGAGCCGCGCAACGGCGAGGCCGGCTACAAGCGCCTCAAGCACCGCAAGCCGGCGCCGACGCTCGATGGCTACATCACCCTGCTGCCCTATTCCTCGGCGAACTGGAAAGCCTTCTTCACCATGGCCGGGCGGCCCGACCTGGTGGAGACCCTCTCGGTCGAGGATCCGGTGAAGCGCAATGCCCAGATCGACAAGGTCTATGCGGCGATGGCGGAAATCTCCGCCGGGCGGACCACGGCGGAATGGCTGGAACTCTGCGAGCAGCACGACATCCCGGCGACCGGCTTCTCCCGGATCGAGGATGTGACCGAGCATCCGCACCTGAAGGCGGTGGAGATGTTCGGGCTGCATGACCACCCGACCGAAGGCCGCATCCGCATGGCCAAGCCGCCGACCCGCTTCGCCCAGACCCCGGCGAATATCCGCAGCATGGCCCCGCGCCTGGGCGAGCATACCGAGGCGATCCTGGGCGAGCTCGGCTTCTCCGCCGCGGCGATCGCCGACATGCGGCTGCGGAAGGTGATCCGCCAGGCCTGAGGTTCCAGGCCCGCGGTCAGGGTACCGCCAGGAAGGCAAGCCCGGCCGCCGGGATGCTGCCCCCGGTGGCCCGGGCCAGCGCCGCCGCGGGGTCCGGGCAGACCGAATGCGCCACATGGGGCGCAAGGTGGTCCAGGTAGCGGGCGGTGAAGACCATCCCGCTGTCATGGCTTATCAGCACGCTGCGGGTCTGCTGCCGCTGCGCGGCCTGGCCATGCCGCAGGGCCATGATCTCGTTCATGCCTTCCACCCCAAGATGCCCGGTGTGCTGCCGCAGGTCGCAGATGCAGTGGAAACCGGTAAGGCCGGGATGGTCGCGGAACGCGCCGCGCAGCATGTCCAGCACCATGGCGGTCCGGACCTCGCCCCGGAACCGGGTGATGCTCAGCCGGTGCTCCGGCAAAACCAGCAGATCGACCCGGCCCAGGTCAGGATGGTGCATACCGAGGAGCTTTCGATATCGTTATCACATATGCGTGATTACGCTATCCTAGGATTGCCCATGTAGCGAGGCAGGGAACGCAACCAAGCATGAAAATAACACGACAGTCCGGATTATGGGACGTTTTCTGGATCAATCCTTCGCAGCCGTTGCAGCGATGATGCCGCCCCCGGCGACCAGGACGGTGGCGGCCAGGATCTGCCACGTCAGCATCCCCTCCCCCAGCGCGACCAGCAGCAGCGTGGAGGCGACCGGGGTCGCATAGCCGAGCGTCCCCAGCAGCCGCGGGTCGCCCCGCTTCATCCCGATGTCCCAGAGAAAGAATGCCGCCCCCATCGGCCCCAGCCCCAGCAGCAGGACCGCCAGCCATTGCCCCGGGGTGGGCAGCAACCTGGGCTCCACCAGGAGATGCGCCGCCAGCGCCAGCACGGCGGCGACCAGGCAGAAGCCGGCCACCGCCTCCGTGGGCACGGCGGCGAAGCGCGCCGAGAGGACGGAATAGAGCGCCCAGGTCACGGCCGCGGCGAGGGCGCAGGCGAAGCCGGCGAAAGCCTCCGCCGGGAAGCGGGCGCCGCCCGACAGCAAAAGCACCGCCCCGGCCGCGCCGAGCCCGACCCCGAGCAGCCGCTGCGGCCCCAGGCGCAGCCCGCGCAGCGGCGCCGCCAGCAGCACGATCAGCAGCGGCCAGGTATAGTTGAGGAGATTGGCCTCGACCGGCGGCGCCAGCGCCAGGGCGGCGAAGTACAGCACATGGTAGCCGGCCAGGCCGCCGGCGCCATGCACCCAGGCCAGCGGCGGCTGGCGCAGCGCGGCCAGCCGGCCCCGGGCAGCCACCACGGCCAGGCCGAGCACGCCACCCGCGGCGAAGCCCAGGCCGGTCAGCAGCAGCGGCGGCATGGGCTGCGCCAGCCGGGCCAGGGGCGCGAGGAAGGCCCAGAGCGCCAGAGCGGCGATCCCCGCCAGCGTGGACCCGCCGGCGCTTGCCATCCGGCCGCTGCCGGCGTTGTTGGGTGACGACACGTGAAGGGATTCTCCGGCAGCGGCGCACCATATGCCGGGCCGGAGCGGATGCGGAGACGACACATGGGATTCTGGGCGCGTACCTTCATCACGGCCTTCGCCCTTTGGGCGGCGACTCAGGTGGTGCCCGGCATCCATGTCGGCGGGCTGATCGGGCTGCTGCTGGCGGCCCTGGTCTTCGGCCTGGTGAATGCGGTGGTCCGGCCGGTGCTGGTGCTGCTCTCCCTGCCGCTGACCATCGTGACGCTCGGCCTGTTCCTGCTGGTGGTGAATGCGGCGATGCTCGGGCTGACCGCGCTGCTGCTGCCCGGCTTCCAGGTGGATGGCTTCGGCCCGGCGCTGCTCGGCGCCATCGTCGTCTCGCTGGTGAGCTGGGCGGCGGGCCGGGTCTTCTCCGGGCCCTGAGCCGCCAGGGGTGATGGACAGCCGGGCGGGGGCAGGCCAAATGAGCCCATGCGCCGATCGAACCAGCCCAATGCCGCCCCTCCCTCCCGCCGGCCGCCGATGCCGGAACAGCGCGGCGGCGCCGGCGGGGTCTGGCTGCACGGGCTACATGCCGTGGCTGCCGCCCTCGCCAACCCCGCCCGCCGGCTGAAGCGCCTGCTGGTCACGGAGGAGGCGGAGGCGACGCTGGCTGCCCGCCTGCCCCGCACCGATGGCGTCCCCAGCTGGCGCATCGCCCCGGAACGCGCCGACCGGCAGCGCTTCGGCACTTTCCTGCCGGAGGATTCCGTCCACCAGGGCGCCGCCCTGCTGGTCGAGCCGCTGCCCAACCTGACCCTCGACCGCGCCATCGAGACCGGCGAGGGCCCCGTGCTGGTGCTCGACCAGGTGACGGACCCGCGGAACATCGGCGCCATCCTGCGCTCGGCCGCCGCCTTCGGCGCCTCCGCCCTGGTGATGCAGGACCGCCATGCACCGCCGGAGACGGGCTCGCTCGCCCGCGCCGCCTCGGGCGCGCTCGAAGTCGTGCCGGTGGTGCGGGTGGTAAACCTCTCCCGCGCGCTCGATGAGCTGAAGAAGGCCGGGCTCTGGGTGGTCGGCCTCGACGGTGCCGCGCCGGTCACCCTGGCGCAGACCCAATCGGGGCTCGGCGGCCGCCGGGTGGCGCTGGTGCTGGGCGCCGAGGGCGACGGCATGCGCCGGCTGACGCGGGAGAATTGCGACGAGCTCTCACGCTTGCCGATCGCCCCGGAAATGGAGAGCCTCAACGTCTCGGCCGCCGCCGCCGTGGCGCTGTACGAGCTGGTCCGGGAGGAACACCGATGAGTGCCGCCGTAGACGCCATCCTCGCCGCCCGCCGGGCCAAGGGGATCCTTGCCCCGCTCGGCGGCGACGCGCCGCAGGATTTCGCCACCGGCTATGCGGTGCAGCGGGAGGTCGCCGAGGCACTCGGCGCGGTGCCGCCGGCCGGCTTCAAGATCGGCGCCACGACCAAGCAGATGCAGGACTACCTGGGCCTCGCCGGGCCGGCGGGCGGCTTCGTACCGCAGTCCTCGGTGAATGCCAGCGGGACCGTCTTCCGCCGAGCGGATTTCCTGAACCCCGGCGTCGAATGCGAGATCGGCGTCCGGCTCGGCCGCGACCTGCCCTTCGGCCCCTGCACCCGGGACCAGGCGGCGGCGGCCGTCGCCGAGGTCTTCCCGGCGATCGAGATCGTCGAGAAGCGCTACGGCGACCTCGCCACGCTCGGCACCCCGACCTTGATCGCCGACCAGGTCTTCCATGCCTCCGGCGTGCTGGGCACGCCGGTCGCCGATTGGCGCGCCATCGACCTCGGCGCCGTGCGGGGCGAGTTCCGCATCGGCGGCAAGGTGGTGGGGTCCGGCCATGGGCGGGACCTGCTGGGACATCCGCTGGAGGCGCTGGCCTGGCTCGCCGGCTCCGGCGCGGCGGAGGTCTTCGGCGGGCTGCAGGCGGGTCAGGTGGTCTGGCTCGGATCGGTCACGCCGCCGATCTGGCTGGACGGCGTGCTGGAAGGGCCGGGCACGGTCGAGGCGGATTTCGGCCTGCTGGGCATGGCGACGCTGCGCTTCGAATAACCCGACGATCGCAAGCCGTCGTTAACCCCGATGATGCAGGATGGCTTCGCCGCCATACGGGCGGATGACATTCTCCGCCAGAATGGCGCCAGGGATGGAAACCCCATGCCACCTGCCGACTGGAACCTGCTGACCGACGATCTGCAATTGGCGCTGTCCCGCGAGGCGCTGCGCCGTGCCGCGGAAACGCTGGCGGAACACGCCCGTTTGCTGGCGCTGGAGATGGAGCATGGCACGCTGAACGACCGTGGCGGCCCTGACGCGCTCAGGCTTTTCGCCGCGGTGGTGATGGCGACCAACCAGGATGCCTTCGGGCCGATCGGGCATGCCTGAGCGCCGATGATGATCCACCCCCGGGTGCCGCTCCTGCGCCCCGAATGCTCCGGTCAGCACACCATCTGACCGGAGCCGCCTTCATTCGGCTTCGTCTCGACCGAGGCCGCCCAGGCGCCGTATGGCGCGGTGCTGGCTACGTCCGGCGCCGTGGACGTCGCCGCGACGCGGAACCGGCTGGGATAGGGCGCCGCTACCCCGCCCGTACCAGCACATGCCGCTTGCGGCCGAGCGACAGCTTCGCCGCCCCGTCCCGCAGGTCGGCCGTGGTCACCTCCAGGGCCGGGTCGCTGACCGCGGCATCGTTCAGCCGGATGCCGGATTGCGCCACCAGCCGCCGCGCCTCGCCCTTGCTCTTCACGAAATCGGCCGCGAGCAGCAGGTCCAGCAGCCCGGCCGGCAGGGTGGCGGTGATGCTGGGCAGGGTCGCCGCGGCCTCGCCCTGCTCGAAGGCCAGCCGCGCCGTCTCCGCCGCCTGCTCGGCCGCGGCCCGGCCATGCAGCAGGGCGCAGGCCTCGGTCGCCAGGACCTTCTTGGCCTCGTTCACCTCGGCCCCGCCGAGGGCGCCCAGACGGCGCACCTCGTCCATCGGCAGCTCGGTGAACAGCGCCAGGAAGCGGCCGACATCCGCATCCTCGGTATTCCGCCAGAACTGCCAATAGTCGTAGGGCGAGAGCTTGTCGGCGCTCAGCCAGATCGCCCCGGCCGCGGTCTTGCCCATCTTCGCGCCGGAGGCGCTGGTGATCAGCGGGGTGGTGATGCCGAAGGCCTCGGCGCCATCCATCCGGCGGCAGAGCTCCACCCCCATGACGATGTTGCCCCACTGGTCGGACCCGCCCATCTGCAGCGTGATCCCATGGCGCCGGCGCAGCTCGGAGAAGTCGTAGCTCTGCAGCAGCATGTAGTTGAATTCGAGGAAGCTGAGATTCTGCTCCCGGTCCAGCCGCAGCCGCACGCTGTCCATGGTCAGCATGCGGTTGACGCTGAAATGCCGGCCGACGTCGCGCAGGAAGGGGATGTAGCGCAGCTCGTCCAGCCATTCGGCATTGTCGAGCATGATGGCATCGGCCGGGCCTTCGCCGAATTGCAGGAAGGCGTCGAAGACCTTCCGGATGCCGGCCTTGTTCCGCTCGATCGCCGCATCGTCCAGCAACGGCCGCGCCTCGTCCCGGAAGGAGGGATCGCCCACCTTGGTGGTCCCGCCGCCCATCAGCACCACCGGGCGGTGGCCGCACCGCTGCATCAGCCGCAGCAACATGATCTGCAGCAGGCTGCCGACATGCAGGCTGTCCGCCGTGCAGTCGAAGCCGATATAGCCCGAGACCACGCCCGCCCCCAGCCGGGCATCCAGCGCCGCGGCATCGGTGACCTGGTGGATATAGCCGCGCTCCTGCGCCTGCCGCAGGAAGTCGCTGGTCGGGCCGCTCATGCTGGAGTCCTCGGGATGACGGTTTTGGGTTGGCACGGGGCCGTCCCCGTAGCACACGGCATGGATGCTTAGAACCATCGGGCGGCACGCCCGTGCTTAGAACCATCGGGCTCATGAGTGGCACGTCCCTCGATGGCGTGGATGCCGCCTGGGTGGAGACGGATGGGGAGGCGATCGGCCGGATCGGCCCCACCCTCACCCTGCCCTACGATCCCGCCCTGCGGCGCGACCTGCGGCGGCTGCTGGACCTGGCGCCGACCCTCGCCTCGCCGGAGGACCCCTTCCTGGCCGATTGCGTCCGCCGGCTGACCGAGCGCCATGCCGAGGCCGTGGCGCGGCTGCGCGAGCAGAGCTTGGCGCAACTGGGCGAGGATGCCGAGCTGGTCGGCTTCCACGGCCAGACCATCCTGCACCGCCCGGCCCCCAGCCGGCCCGTCCCGGGTGAGGCCGTGGCGCCCGGCTTCACCTGGCAGGTCGGCGATGCCCGGCTGCTGGCGCGGATGACCGGGCTGTCCGTCGCCTATGACTTCCGCAGCGCCGATGTCGCCGCCGGCGGCCAGGGCGCGCCACTGGTCCCGGTGGTGCATGCCGCCATGGCCGCGACCCTGCCCAAGCCGCTGGCGGTGCTGAACCTCGGCGGCGTCGGCAACGTCACCTTCATCGGCCGCGACGGCGCGCTGGTCGCCTTCGATACCGGCCCCGCCAATGGCCCGCTCGACGACTGGGCGCGTAAATCGACCGGCCGCGACTACGACAAGGACGGCCTCCTGGCCCTGGCCGGGCAGGCCGACGGCGCCGTGCTCGGCCGCCTCATGGCGCATCCCTACCTCGCCGCGACGCCGCCCAAGTCGCTGGACCGGTTGGACTTCGACCGGGCCCTGCACGAGTCCGGGGCCGGCGAGCTCTCGCCCCAGGATGGCGCCGCGACGCTCGCCACCTTCTGTGCCGTCTGCGTCGCCGCCGCGGCACGGCACTTCCCCGAGCCGCCGCTGCAATGGCTGGTCGGCGGCGGCGGCCGGCGCAACCCGGCCATCATGCGGGCCCTGGCCGGGGTGCTGGACCAGCCGGTCCGGCCGGTGGAAGTCGCCGGCTGGAACGGCGATGCGCTGGAGGCCCAGGCCTTCGGCGTGCTCGCCGCCCGCGTCACCCGCGGCCTGCCGCTGACCTTCCCCGGCACCACCGGCGTGGCGCAGCCGCTGACCGGTGGCCGGGTGATGGGCGCGCCGCGCTAGGCCTCAGGCGAGCTCGAACATCCCCTCGACCTCGACCGCCGCATCCCCGGGCAGGGAGGGCACGCCGATGGTGGTGCGGGCATGCCGCCCCGCATCGCCGAAGATCTCGACCGCGAGATCCGAGGCGCCATTCATCACCACCGCATGCTGGGTGAACTCCGCCGGCGCCGCGATGAAGCCGCCGAGCCGGACGATCCGCACCACCTTGTCGAGGTCCCCGGCCGCCGCCTTGAGCTGCGCCACCAGGTTGATGAAGCAGAGCCGCGCCGCGGCCACGCCCTCGGCCAGCGGCACGCCGGCGCCGAGCTTGCCGGTATAGGCGATCTTGCCATCCTTCAGCGGGATCTGGCCGGAGATCACCACCAGCTTCCCGGCGATGTTGTAGGGGATGTAATTCGCAATCGGCGCCGCCGGGGTCGGCAGGGTGATGCCCAATTCCTGCAGCCGCGCCTCGATCCTGCCCGTCATGCTGCCTCTCTCCTGTGATGCGGCTCGAGCATAGACCGGGGCGGGGCGGAGACGAAGCGGCGGACTGGCAGGCGGCAGGACCGCCCTGCCCGGACGGCGATTCGCCGGGCGACCGCCGCAACCCCGGCGTGGAAACCTGCTTACGGTCACAGGAACATGCAGTCCGGCCCCACCGTTCCGCAACAGTAAGGGACCAAAGGCATGGCTGGACCACAGGGAGACCTGGACCCGAACAGGGACCGGCCGCCCCTGCCGAAAGCGAGGTTTCGCCACCACCTCTTCCGCCTGGTCCTCGTCACCACCCTGCCTCTGGCCATCCTGGCCCTCGTGCTCGTGATCTGGAATGCCCGGGAGCGGCGCGAGGACGTGCTGCGCGGCCTCGACGCGACCAATTCGGCCCTGCAGATGGCCGTGGACCGGGAATTGCGGGTGACGGCCGCGACCCTCGAGATCCTGGGCACCAGCCAGCTGGTCGATGCGGCGCTCGGGCCGGAACCGGCGGCGGCTTCCGCGATCGCCGCGCTGCATCGCCAGGCCCTGGCGATCATCGCCCGCCGGCCCGCCGCGCTCTTCAACATCAGCCTCTCCACGGCCGAGGCGCCGCGGCAGCTGCTGAATACGCTGGTCCCCCCGGGGACGCCGCTGCCGGCGCTCGGCCCGCTCCGCTATCCGGCCGGCCGGTCAGGGTCGCAGCCCGGGACAAGGGAGATCTGGACGGAGATGGTCGCCACCCGGCAGCTCCGCATCTCCGACCTGCTCTGGGGGCCGGTGGCGAAAGGCTGGCTCATCGGCCTGTCACTGCCGGTGCTGCGCGGCGACCGGGTTATCGGGGTGCTGACCGCGAATATCCTGCCCGCCAGCATCGGCACCATCCTGCGCGAGCTTCAGCCGGGCAGCGACCAGGTCATCGCGGTGGTGGACCGGACCGGCATCATCCTGGCGCGCTCCCGCGACGAGCATGTCTTCGTCTCGGCGCCCGCCTCGCCGCAGGTACGGGCCTTCCAGGAAGGCACGGCGGGATCCGGGCGGGTCGAGGCGATCTCCCGCGACGGCGTGCCGGTCTATGGCACGCTGCGCCGCCTCGCCTCGGTGCCCTGGAGCGTCGTCTATACGGCGCCGAGATCCGAGGTGGATGCACCCCTCTACCAGACTCTCTGGATCGCCGGCACCATCGCGCTCTCGGCCATCCTGGCCGCCATCGGCGGTGCGCTGTGGTTCGGCGGGCGGATGGGCCGGGAGATCGAGTCGCTCGGCGCCGATGCCCAGGCCATCGCGCTGACGATATCGCCGCCACCACGGCGTCCCGCCGATGCGGTCCGCGAGGTCGCCCAGGTCCGCGATGCCCTGCATCGCTCCGCGCAGGCGCTTCAGGCGCGGACGGCCGCACAGAAGGCCGCGGAGGAGCACAGGCTCATCCTGATGCGGGAGATCGACCACCGCGCCAAGAATGCCCTGGCCGTCGTCCTGTCCGTGGTGCGGCTGGCGCCGCGGGGCAGCTCGCCGGCGCATTTCGCCGCCACGATCGAGGGGCGGATCTCCGCCATGGCCCGGGCGCATTCCCTCCTCGCCGCGACCGCCTGGCGCGGTGGCATGCTGGAGACCCTGGCGAAGGACGAGCTGGCCCCCCATGCCGGGCAGGCCCGCATCAGCGGCCCGGCCGTGCAACTGGCGGCCGAGGCGGTGCAACCCCTGGCAATGGTGCTGCATGAGCTGACGGCCAATGCCACGCAGCATGGCGCCCTGCCGGCCCCCAGCGGCCAAGTGGACCTCGATTCGGACATGCTGGCGCAGAACGGCCTCAGCCTGCGCTGGCGGGAGACCGGCGGGCCGCCCCTGCTCGGGCCGCCACCGCCTCCGGGCTTCGGTACCCGCCTGATGCGCCAGATCATGCAGCGCCAGCTCAAGGGCGAGATCGGCACCGAATGGGCACCGGCCGGCCTGAAGGTGACGATGACGGTGCCGCGGCAGATGCTTGCCGCCGTCGCGCAGTCGCCGCCCGGCCCGGATGCCGCGGCGCCGCCGGCGCCGCAGAGCATCCCCGCCGGCAATTTCACCCTGCCCCCGCGCGTGCTCGTGGTGGAGGACGAGGCGCTGCTGGCGCTGGAGATGGAATCCATGCTGCTACGGCTCGGCTACCAGGTCCTGGGCCCGGCGCTGGACCTGCAGGAGGCGCTGGCGCTGGCGAAGGCGTCCCCGCCTCCGGATGCCGCGGTCCTGGACGTGAACCTCGGCCGGGGCGAATGGATCTTCCCGGTCATCGACCTGCTGGAAACCCGTGGCGTGCCCTATGTGCTGGCAACCGGCTATGGCGACATATGGGCGGTGGAAGGCAAGGATGCCAAGCCGGTGGCCGTCCTCCGCAAGCCCTACGACCCGGCGCTGCTGGCCGAGGCCCTGGCGAGGGCCTTCCAGACCGTCTGAGGGCCTGGCCGCCCCCGGGCCGGCGTCAGCCCACCACCCTGAGCCCCCGCCGCCGCCCACGCGGGCTGGCGGCCGAGGGCAGGTCCAAGGGCAGCAGCGGCGAGATCAGCGCCGCCGCATGGCTTCCGGTATCCGAGACGCAATCCTCCTCGCTCGGCTGCGGCAGGTCACGCCGCCCGAGATAGTCCAGCGCCAGCCGGCGGAAGGCCCAGTCCAGGATGCTGGTCGCCCGCGGGATGGCGGGATCGCCCTCCACCACCCCGGCCGGGCCGAAGCGGGTATAGGCGAAGGCCTCCACGTATTCCGCCAGCGGCACCTCCCGCTGCAGGCCGAGCGAGACCGCCTGGGCGAAGCCATCCATCAGGCTGCGGAAGGCGGGGCCTTCCTTCGACAGGCCGAAGGCGATCTCGAGCAGCCTGCCCTGCGCATCCTCGGCGGTGCGCAGCGCCACGCGATGCCCGCCCACCGTCACATGCAGGGTGCTGCCGGCATGGCGCCGCAGCATCGGCGCCGGCCGCGCCACCGGCTGGGCCGGGGCCGGCAGGGCCACCGGGGCCGGCGGTGCCGCGTGCAGGAAGGCGACCACCGCCTCCCGCATCGCTGCCCGTGCCGCCTCGGAGGCCGGGGCCAGCAGCGTGCCGGCGCGGGCGGCATGGTCGCGGGCAATCGCCAGGGCGGCGCGCGTCGGCACCTCCGCCACCTCGCCCGTCGCCGTCAGCACGGCGCGGGTGGAGCCGGCGGCCGGGGCCAGGCCACCGGTCTCGACGCCCAGCAACGCCTCCACCGCATCCGGCATCGCCAGGGCCAGCAGCGCCTGGTGCCGCAGCCCGGGCGACTGCGCCGCGGCATCGAGCGCCGCCCGCGCCGCCGCCGCCAGCCCCGGCACCGGGGTCGCCGCCGGCGGGGCCGGCCAGAGCAGCGCCACCGGCTCCCGCGCGCCCAGCCGGGCGGCGATGCGGCCGGATTCCGCCTCCGCCGCGCCACGGGTCAGGGCGGCGATGGCCGCCGCCGTCGCCCGTCCCTCGGCGCTGTCATAGGCCAGGCCGAGCCCGGCCAGCAGCCCGGCGAGATCGGCGAAGCCCAGCCGCAGCCGGCTGGCCTTGGCGCCGCCCAGGCAATCCAGCGCCCGCACCGCCAGGGCGCAGGCCTCCGTGTAGCCCTCGCTATCGAAGCCGCCATCGGGCTCGAGGAAGGCCGGCAGGTTCAGCACGAAGCGCGGCTCGGTCCGGCCCGGCTTGACCTCGTTCCGCCAGACCTCGAGGCCCGGCGCGCCACGGCGGGTCAGCAGCAGGGCGCGCAGGCCCTCGGCCAGCCGCGCGGCGCCCGCCTCGTCGAGGATCGCGGCCTTCAGCCCAGCCTTTGCGATGCGGCCGATCCAGGCCTCCGCCACGCGCGGCAACAGGGCGGGCCTCTGCCCCGGCGCCAGGGCGGCGAGTGCCGCGGCGGCCTCGGCCATTCCCCCCGGCCCCCAGCCCTGAGGCCCCCAGCCCTGAGGTAGGGCGACCGGACGGGGCATTGCATCGGGGTCCGCCCCCGCGCTCATCCGGCGCAGTGCCACCCCATCCCAAAGCGAGCCAGTGATACGTGCCATGCCCTGAAGATAGGGTGCCCGACCGGGGTCGGGAAGCCGTATTTGGTGGCAAGCGTACCGAATCGACGCAACATCCTGTGGATAGCCGGTCGTCGCCGCTCCCTTTGCGCCGCAGCATCCGTTGTGCGATTGTCCGGCCCGCAAACCCCTGGCCTTGCGGCGCCCCCTGGAGTAGTCCCGGCCCCATGTCCTTCCTGCTTCGCCTCACCTCCTCGCTCACCGGCCGCAAGGTCGGCACCGACCGCTTCGGCACCGTCTATTACGAGAGCCGCGCGAAGCAGGCGATCTACAACCGCACCCGCCGCTGGGCGATCTTCCCCGGCCGGGACCCGAGCGTGGTCCCGCCGGAATGGCATGCCTGGCTGCACCACACGGTGGCCGAGCCGCTGTCCGAGACCAAGCGCTACCCCTGGCAGCAGGAACACCGGCCGAACCTGACCGGCACCGCCCATGCCTATCGCCCGGCGGGGCACGACTACGTCGGGGGCACGCGGCGGGTCACCGGCGGTGACTACGAAGCCTGGACCCCTGGCTCCTAGCCGGTGAAAGGACGCAGCCTCGCCGAGGTCGCCACCGGCGGCATCGTGCTCATCGTCGCCGCCGTATTCCTGGGCTATGCCGTGCTGCATAGCGGCCGCGGCGCCTCCAATACCGACGGCCTGCAGCTGACCGCCCAATTCGACAAGATCGACGGGCTCTCGAACGGCGCCGATGTCCGCATCGCCGGCGTCAAGGTCGGCAGCGTGACCGATAGCCGGATCGATCCCACCAGCTTCGGCGCAGTCCTGACGCTGCGGGTGGACCGCAGCCTGAAGCTGCCCAGCGATACCTCGGCCGAGATCACCTCCGAAGGCCTGCTCGGCGGCAAGTATGTCTCCCTGGTGCCCGGCGGCAGCGAACGCTTCCTCGCCGACAACGGCCGCATCACCGAGACCCAGGGTTCCGTCAGCCTTGAATCGCTGCTCGGCCGCTTCATCTTCTCGGTCACGCAGATGAACAGCTCCCAGCCCAATGCCGGCGGCGAGGCCGCGCCCTCCGCTCCCGCACCGGCTCCCGCCCCGCCGGCCCGATGACTGCCCTGCCCGAGCACTGGCCCGGCGCCGATGGCACCCCGGTGTCCTGCCGGGAGAAGCTGAAGGTGCTGGCCGAGAACCATGCCGAGCTGGCCCAGATGATGCGCGACGCCTTCGAGGATGCCGTCCTCATGGGCGTCGACGAAGCCGCCATGCGCCGCATCCTCGGCGAGCTGGTCGCCGGCCTGCCCAGCCCGAAGCGCGCCCGGACATGAGGCTCTGCCTCGCTGCGCTGCTGCTGGTCCCGGTGATCGCCCAGGCTCAGTCCCAGGCCCAGGCCCAGGCTCAAACCCAGGGCAGCGGCGACTGGGTGCCGAAGCCCATGGCCGAGCTGCAATTGCTCGACAAGGTCACCGCACGGATCTCGACTTTGCGTGCCCCGGTCGGCCAGGCGACCCGGGTCGGGACGCTGACTATCCGCGTCACCGCCTGCAATGCGCGGCCGCCGGATGAGGTGCCGGATGCCAGCGCCTTCATCGAGGTCAGCGACGGCCGCCGTGCCAATGGCTTCCAGGACGTCTTCCGTGGCTGGATGTTCGCCAATGCCCCCGGCGTGAACATGCTGGAGCATCCGGTCTATGACCTGCGGGTGATCGACTGCAAGTGACGCCGGCCCGCTCGGACCATTTCGACGGTCGGGTCTTCCACAATGTCCACGACCGAACCGACAAGACGCTGGCCGATGTCCTGGCCTGGCGGCGCCAGTCGCACCGCATCCCCTGGCCCCGCTGGATCGAGGACCCGCCGCAGCCGCCGCCCGCACGGGTGGCTGCAGGCCGCATCGCCGTCACCTTCATCGGCCATGCCAGTTTCCTGCTGCAGATCGGCGGCCGCTGCCTGCTACTGGACCCGGTCTGGTCGCCCCGCGCCAGCCCGCTGAGCTTCGCCGGCCCGAAGCGGGTCCGCGCCCCCGGCCAGCCGCTGGAGGCGCTGCCCGGCGTGGACCTGCTGCTGGTCAGCCACAACCACTACGACCACCTGGACCTGGCGACCCTGCGCGCGGTGCGCCGCCGCTGGTCGCCGCCCGCGGTCACCGGCCTCGGCAATGCCCGCCACCTGGCCAAGGCCGGCTTCCGGGCCGTGCCGGAGCTGGACTGGTGGCAATCGACCGAGGCCGCCGGGCTGCGCATCACCTATGTCCCGGCCCAGCATTTCTCCGCCCGCACCCCCTTCGACCGCAACCACAGCCTCTGGGGCGGCTTCGTCATCCAGGCCGGGGAGGCCACCGTCTATTTCGCCGCCGATAGCGGCTGGTGCCCGCATTTCGCCGAGATCGCCCGCGCCTTCCCCCGCATCGACCTCGCCCTCCTGCCGATTGGTGCCTATGAGCCACGCTGGTTCATGCGCACCCAGCACATGGACCCGGGCGAGGCGGTCCGCGCCCACCAGATCCTCGGCGCCCGGCGCAGCATCGGCATGCACTTCGGCACCTTCGCCGGCCTGACCGACGAGGCGATCGACGGCCCGGAGACCTGGCTGGCCGAGGCCCGCGCCGAAGCCGGGCTGGCGACGGAGGATTTCGCCACCCTGCCCTTCGGCGCCACGCTGGAACTGCCGGCCGGCTGACCGCCGCCGGCTTGGCATGCTGGCCGGCTTTGTGACAAACCGGTGACATCGAGTCTCCCGGCCCGTTCCAAGGACTTTCCCGATGTTCGCCTGGTTCCGCCGCCTGATGCCGCGCGAGGACGCCTTCTTCGAGCTCTTCGCCCGCCATGCCGATACCATCCTGCTGGGCGCCAAGGAATTGCAGGCGATGCTGGCCGGCGGCACCACCGTCCAGCACCATTACACCGCGGTGCTGGCCGCCGAGGATGCCGCCGATGCCATCACCCGGGAGGTGGTGCAGGCGGTGCGCCGCACCTTCGTCACCCCCTTCGACCGCAGCGACATCCAGACCCTGATCGGCCGAATGGACGATACGCTCGACCAGATGAAGAAGACCGCCAAGGCCATGGCGCTCTATGGCCTGACCGACTTCGGCGAGGATGCCCGCAGCCTCGGCGACGCCGTCGTCCGCAGCGCCGAGCTGCTGCGCGAGGCGGTGCCCCTGCTGGCGCGCATCAGCCCCAATGCCACCCAGATCAACCTGCTCTGCGAGCAGATCCGCCAGGTCGAGGGCGAGGCCGACGACGTGCACGACGCCGGCGTCGCCACCCTGTTCCGCCAGGCCGATCCCGGCGCGGCGCTCGCCTTCATCGCCGCGCGGGAGATCCTCGACCAGCTCGAGAAGGTGGTGGACCGCTTCGACGATGCCGCCAATGCCATCGAGGGCATCGTGGTCGAGCACGTCTAGTGGACGCCGCCGCCCTCTCGATGCCGCTGCTGGTCGGCCTGATCGCCGTGGCGCTCGCCTTCGACTTCCTGAACGGGCTGCATGACGCGGCCAATTCCATCGCCACCATCGTCTCGACCCGGGTGCTGAAGCCGCAGTACGCCGTCGCCTGGGCGGCCTTCTTCAACTTCATCGCCTTCCTGTTCTTCGGCCTGCACGTGGCCCAGACCATCGGCACCGGCATCGTCGCGGCGCAGGTGGTGGACGCGCAGGTGATCTTCGGCGCGCTGATGGGCGCCATCGCCTGGAACCTCATCACCTGGGGCCTCGGCATCCCCTCCTCCTCCTCCCATGCGCTGGTCGGCGGCATCCTCGGCGCCGGCGTCGCCAAGGCGGGGGTCGGCGCCATCGTCTGGTCGGGGCTGGGCAAGACGCTGGCGGCCATCGTGCTCTCGCCGCTGGTCGGGCTGCTGCTGGCGCTGGTCCTGGTGCTGATCGTCTCCTGGGCCTGCGCCCATACCACCCCCTTCAAGGTGGACACCCGCTTCCGCACGCTGCAGTTCATCTCGGCCTCGGCCTATTCCCTCGGCCATGGCGGCAACGACGCGCAGAAGACCATGGGGATCATCGCCGTGCTGCTCTATTCCCAAGGGCTGCTGCAGGGTGAGTTCCACGTGCCCTACTGGGTCGTGCTGTCCTGCCAGGCGGCGATGGCCTGCGGCACCCTGTTCGGCGGCTGGCGCATCGTCCGCACCATGGGCTCGCGCATCACCCGGCTGACCCCGGTGCAGGGCTTCTGCGCCGAGACGGGCGGTGCGCTGACCCTGTTCCTGGCGACTTGGCTCGGCATCCCGGTCTCGACGACGCATACCATCACCGGCGCCATCGTCGGCGTCGGCGCGGCACGGCGCACCACGGCGGTGCGCTGGGGCGTCGCCGGCAATATCGTCATCGCCTGGGTGGTGACCCTGCCGGCCGCGGCGGTGATCGCCGCGCTCACCTACTGGCTGGCGGGCGCGCTGGGCTAGTCCCGCGCCAGCTCCGCCAGCACCTGGGCCAGCACCCGCGTCCCCTTGGCCAGCTGCTCCGGGGAGGAATACTCCGCCGGATTGTGGCTGATGCCCTTGTGGCTGGGGATGAAGATCATCCCGCTCGGGCATAGCGGCACCATGAATTGCGCATCGTGGAAGGCACCGGAGGGCATCCGCACCGCGCCCAGCCCCTGGGATGCCGCCGCCCGTTCCACCACGCCGGTCACGGCGGGATGGAATTCCACCGGCAGCGCATGGAAGCGCTCCGTCACCACCACCGCGCAATGCTTGACCGCGCCGCGGATGGTCGCCTCGATCGCATCGCCGCGGCCGAGCAGCACCGCCGCCTCGGGATGGCGGAAGTCGATGGTGAAGCGCACCCGCTCCGCCACGCTGTTCGAGGAATTCGGCTCCACCTCGATCTTCGCCACGGTGAAGCGGACCACGTCGTCCGGGTCCGCCATCAGCGCATTCAGCGCGGTGATGGCGCGGACCATGTCCTGCACCGCATCGCGCCGCATCGAGACCGGCGCCGTCCCGGCATGGGCGCTGGCGCCGAGCAGCTCCACCAGGAACCAGCGGCTGCCCTGGATGCCGGTGACGATGCCGATGTCGAGCCCGGCCGCCTCGAGCTGCGGCCCCTGCTCGATGTGCGCCTCGACATAGGCATGCGGCGCACCGCCCAGTGCCCGGCGCGGCAGGTCCGCCTCCGCCGCCAGATGTTCCCGCAGGGCCTCGCCGAAGGTCGTGCCCTGGCTGTCGGTCACCGCATCCCAGGTCTCCGGCGCGCTATGCCCGGAATAGGCCATGCTGCCCATGCAGCCCGGGGCGAAGCGGCCGCCTTCCTCGTTGGTCCAGGCGACCACCTCGATCGGCCGCTGGGTCTCGACGCCCGCCTCGCGCAGCGCCTGCACCGCCTCCAGCGCCGCGACCACGCCCCAGATGCCATCGAAGCGGCCGCCCGCCGGCTGGCTGTCCATGTGGCTGCCGGCCAGCACCGGGGCCAGGCCGGGCACCCTGCCCTCGGCCCGCAGGAACAGGTTGCCGAGCGCATCGACGGAGGGCGAGAGGCCGATCGCCTCGCCCCAGCCGATCAGCAGCCGCCGCGCCTCCCGGTCCAGCGGCGTCAGGCAGGCGCGGTTCACCCCCTCCGCCCCATCCACCCCGCGGAAGGCGCCGAGCTTCGCCATCTCCATCAGCCGGTCCCACTGCCGGGCCTCGCTGACGGCGGCAACGGCATTCGGGGCGATCGTCGTCTCGGTCATGCCGCGGGGCTCACTTTCACTGCTGCCAGGGCTAAACCGCGCCTTGCCGCCCGGCGTCAAGCGGCCCCACCCTGGCGGTCGTTCCACCTGCATCGAAAGGCCGGCGATGGCGCAGCACGACAGTTACCTCAGCACCCATATGCTCAATACCGCCGAGGGCCGCCCCGCCGAAGGCGTCGGCATCGAGTTGTGGCGGCTGGAGCCGGAGCCGGTGCTGCTCTGCCGGACCGTCACCACGGCGGATGGCCGCAACCAGGCCATCCTGCTGCCGGAGGCCGCTCTGGTCCCCGGCCTGCATGAGCTGCGCTTCGCCGTTGGCGCCTATTTCCACGGCCGCGGCCTGACCCCGGCCGAGGGCTACCTCGAGGTGGTCCCGGTCCGCATCCGCCTCGGCGCCGGCCAGGGCCATTACCACGTGCCGCTGCTCTGCTCGCCCTTCAGCTATACAACCTACCGGGGGTCCTGAGCGTTTCCCGCCCGTCACAGGCGGGAGGCACAGGAATGGACCAGCCGGATTTCCTCACCGCGGTCGGCCAGGGCGATGCGCCCGCGGTCGCCGCCATGCTTGCGGCCGATCCGTCCCTGGCCGCCCCGCGCTCCGGCCAGGTGGCCGACCCGGTGGCGCTCGCCGCCCGCCACGGCCATCTCGCGGTGCTGCGCCTGCTGCTCGAACGCGGCGCCATGGAGGCGGCGGAGGGCGACCCGCGCGAGGCACCCACGGCGCTGATGGCGGCCGCCAGCGCCGGGCAACAGGATGCGGTGGCGCTGCTGCTGGAACATGGCGCCGACCCGGCGCTGCGCGACCCCGCCGGCCGCACCGCCGCGGATCTGGCGACGGAAGCCGGCCATGCCGACCTCGCCCGCCGGCTCTCGACCGACGCCGAGGCGGAACGAATGGTCTGGTAAGGCAACGCCACCAGGGCCGGCGCGTATGGGCCGCGACAAAAGGAGGCCCTGATGGCGCGTGTTCTGGTGCTGTATTATTCGATGTACGGCCATGTCGAGACGATGGCCGGCGCCGTCGCCGAAGGGGCCCGCGCCGCCGGCGCCACCGTCACGGTGAAGCGCGTGGCGGAACTGGCCCCGCGAGAGGTGCTGGAGAAGGCCCATGCCAAGCTGGACCAGGCCGCGCCCGAGGCCAGCCCGCAGGAGCTGGACCAATACGATGCCATCATCATCGGCTGCCCGACCCGCTACGGGCGGATGGCGGCACAGATGGCGCAGTTCTGGGACCAGACCGGCGGCCTCTGGGCCCGTGGCGCGCTGGTCGGCAAGGTCGGCAGCGCCTTCTCCTCCACCGCCAGCCAGCATGGCGGGCAGGAGACGACCCTGATGGCCATGCATACCATGATGTTCCACCACGGCATGGTGCAGGTCGGCCTGCCCTATAGCGCCGCCGGCCTGACCCGGATCGACGAGGTGAGCGGCGGCACCCCCTATGGCGCCACCACCATCGCCGGCGGCAAGGGCGAGCGCCAGCCCAGCGAGAACGAGCTGGAGATGGCCCGCTTCCAGGGCAAGCACGTGGCGGAGATCACGGCGAAGCTCTTCGGCTGAGACCTCCGCCGCGGCGGATCAGGCGGCGCGGACCCGGCCGAGGAACTCGCCCATCTCATGCCGCAGGGTCGCGGCCTGGGTGGCGAGGGTGGAGGAGGTCGATTGGACCTGCCCCGCTGCTCCGCCGGTCTCCGCCGCCGCCGCCGTCACCCCATCGATCGCCCCGGCGATCTCGTTGGTGCCGACCGCCGCGCGCTGGACGTTCTGGGCGATATCGCGGGTCGCCGCCCCCTGCTGCTCCACCGCGGCGGCGATGGCCGCGGTGACCTCGTTGATGCCGGTGATGCTCTCGCGGATGGCGCCGATATCGGCCGCGGCCTCCCGGGTCGCGGCCTGCATCGCCTGGATCTGGGTGGCGATGCTGCCCGTGGCCTGGGCAGTCTGGTTGGCCAGGGCCTTCACCTCGCTCGCCACCACCGCGAAGCCCTTGCCGGCCTCGCCGGCCCGCGCCGCCTCGATCGTGGCGTTCAGCGCCAGCAGGTTGGTCTGCCCGGCGATATCGCCGATCAGCCGCGTCACCTCGCCGATCTTGGCGGCCGCCTCGGTCAGGTTGGCCACGGTCGCATTGGTGCGGTTCGCCTGCTCCACGGCCCCGGCGGCCATCCGGGCGCTATCGGCCACCTGGCGGCTGATCTCGGCGACGGAGGCGGCCAGTTCCTCGGTCGCGGCGGCCACCGTATTGACGTTGCCGCTGGCTTCCGCGGTCGCGGTGCTGACGACGCCGGCGCGGCTGCTGGTGGCATCGGCGATGCCGACCATGGAGGTCGCCGCCGCATTCAGCTCGGATGCGGCCGAGGCGATGCCATCGATCACCCCGCCCACCGTCTGCTGCAGGTTGCCGGCCAGCCCGACCAGGGCGGCTTTGCGATCCACCTCGGCCTGGATCTTCATAGCCTCCTGCTCGAGCCGCAGCGCCTCGCCCGCCTGCAGGCTGGTGGCGAAGCCTTGCAGGGCGCGGGCCATGGCGCCGATCTCGTCACCCCGTTCGGTCTCGCCGACCTCGGTCGTCAGATCGCCGTCGGCCAGGCGCCGCATGCTGCCCTGCAGCCGGCCGAGGGGCCTGACGGTGGTCGAGAGAGTCAGCCAGATGCCCAGCACCAGGCTCAGCGCCACGCCGAGGCCCAGCATCAGAATCGACGTCAGCGCCGCCACGTCGGTCTCCGCCGAGAGGGCCTGGGACCGCCGGGCCGCCGCCGCCTCCAGGGTTTCGGTCAGGATCTGGTTCTTCGCCCGCAGGTCGTTGACCTGCCGGTAGAAGCTCGTCGTGAGCAGGGTCCGGGCTGCGTCGAGCTGGCCGGATTGCTGCAGGCGCAACCCGTTCAGCGCCACCAGCCGCAGCGCCAGGAAATCCTTTTCCATGTCGGTCAGGATGACGTCGAGCGCGGTCCGGGCGACCACTGCGCGGATGGGACCGGTCCGGTTGGAGAATGCGGCGTCCATCGCGCTCACCTCGCGGATCGAGGCCGCCGTGCCTGCGGGATCGGCCACCGCGACGCTGCGCCAGACGGCGCGGGCCAGGTCGACGGCAAGGATGTTGAGCCGGGCCGCGAACAGCGCCGCCGTGCTTTCCCGGCCCAGCAGCTGGGAATACTTGGCATCCGTGACAATCAGGGTCCGGCTGACGAATCCCCCGGACCCGATCGCCACCACGGCGAGGATTGCCAGCGGGACCATGATCTTGACCGAAAGGCGCGTGTTCCTGAACAGGGACAGCATGATGCGGGGACGCTCCTGAAACCGGGGGCCGGGAATGGTGGGCAGGCCGGCTTTACCCCCCCCGGGTTTGCGATCGCGTTAACGGTAACGCGTATAGTGAAACGAATTTCCCGTCGGCCGTTCCCACCCCTGGTGCCCTCCCTGCAGGAAACCCGCTTGCAAATCCCGGCCGGAGGGGGCATTTCCCCCGCGATACCAGATTGAACCAGTCAGACCTCGGCGGGCGGTGCGGAAACCAATCCGCGGCCGGGCCCGCTTTTGCCTTTGGAGGCCCTACCGTGGCGCGCACCCCGCTCGACCGAATCCGCAATATCGGCATCACCGCGCATATCGACGCGGGCAAGACCACGACGACCGAGCGGATTCTCTACTACACCGGCAAGTCCCACCGCATCGGTGAGGTCCACGACGGCAACACCACCACCGACTACATGGACCAGGAGCGCGAGCGGGGGATCACCATCACCTCCGCGGCCGTGACCGCCGTGTGGAAGGACTACCGGATTAACGTCATCGACACCCCCGGCCACATCGATTTCAACATCGAGGTGAACCGCTCGCTGCGCGTGCTCGACGGCGCCGTCTTCATCATCGAGGGCGTGGCCGGCGTGCAGCCGCAGTCCGAGACCAACTGGCGCCTGGCGGACCGCTACAACGTCCCCCGGCTGATCTTCATCAACAAGCTCGACCGCACCGGCGCCGACTTCTACCGCGCCGCGGCGACCTTGACCGAGAAGCTCGGCATCACCTGGATCACCCTGCAGCTCCCGATCGGCATCGAGGACACCTTCAAGGGCGTCGTCGACCTGGTCGAGATGAAGGCGATCATCTGGGAGGGCGACGAGCTCGGCGCCGCCTACCACTACGAGGACATCCCCGAGGATCTGAAGGAGAAGGCGGCCGAGTACCGCCAGATCCTGCTCGATACAGCGCTGTCCGTCGACGACGCCGGCATGGAGGAGTATTTCGAGAAGGGCGACGTCTCGGTCGAGACCCTGAAGCGCGCCATCAAGCGCGGCACGATCGACGGCACCTTCCGCCCGGTCATGTGCGGCACCGCCTTCAAGAACAAGGGCGTGCAGCCCCTGCTCGACGGCGTGATCGACTACCTGCCGAGCCCGATCGACATCCCCGGCATCAAGGTCGCCGCCGAGGAAGGCGAGGACGAGAGCGTCGAGCGCCGCATCATCCCGGCCGACGAGAAGCTGCCCTTCGCCGGCCTGGCCTTCAAGATCATCAACGACAAGTACGGCAACCTGACCTTCGTCCGCGTCTATGCCGGCGTCCTCAAGCAGGGCGACATGGTCATGAACACGACCAAGGGCCACAAGGAACGCATCGGCCGGATGTTCCAGATGCACGCCGACAAGCGTGAGGAAATCAAGGAAGTCTTCGCCGGCGACATCGCCGCCTTCGTCGGGCTGAAGGACACCGGCACCGGCGATACGCTCGCCGACCAGGCGGATCCGGTGGTGCTCGAGCGCATGGCCTTCCCGATCCCGGTCATCGACATCTCCGTCGAGCCGAAGACCAAGGACGGCGTCGAGAAGATGACGCTCGGCCTGCAGAAGCTGGCCGGCGAGGATCCCTCGCTGCGCCTCAAGACCGACCAGGAGACCGGCCAGACCATCCTGTCCGGCATGGGCGAGTTGCACCTCGAGATCATCATCGACCGCCTGAAGCGCGAATACGGCGTGGACGCCCATATCGGCGCCCCGCAGGTCGCCTACCGGGAGACGATCTCGAAGCCGCATACCGAGACCTATACCCACAAGAAGCAGTCGGGCGGTTCGGGCCAGTACGCCGAGGTCAAGATCGTGTTCGAGCCGCGCGAGCGGAACGAGGGCATCGAGTTCGTCAACGGCACCACCGGTGGCTCGGTGCCGCGCGAATACATCCCGGCCGTGGAAAAGGGCATCAAGGTGCAGGCCGATACCGGCGTGCTCGCCGGCTTCCCGACCGTCGATTTCCGCTACACCCTGGTCGACGGCAAGTACCACGACGTCGATTCGTCGGCGCTGGCCTTCGAAATCGCCGCCAAGGCCTGCTTCCGCGAAGGCATGAAGAAGGCCGGTCCGGTCATCCTCGAGCCGATCATGGACGTGGAAGTGACCACCCCGCAGGATCACGTCGGCGACGTGGTGGGCGATCTCAACCGCCGCCGCGGCGTGATCCAGTCGCAGGACATGGCCGGCACCTCGGTCATCGTCCGGGCCCATGTCCCGCTGAAGGAGATGTTCGGCTACATCTCCAACCTGCGCGGCATGACCAAGGGGCGCGCCTCCTTCTCGATGCAGTTCCACCACTACGACCCGGTGCCGCGGAACATCGCGGACGAGATCATGGCGAAGTCCGCCTGATCCCGGCCTACCCAGGCTAAAAGGCGACGGCGCGCGGGTCCTCCCGCGCGCCGTTTGCAATTCCGGCCCCGACAGGTTTATTGCGATTCCATGCTGAATTTCACCGGCTGCCGCATCCTCGTCCTCGGCGACGTGATGCTCGACCGCTTCCTCTACGGCGACGTGGACCGGATCTCGCCGGAGGCCCCGGTCCCGGTGATGCGCCTGCGCCGGACCATCGCCATGCCCGGCGGCGCCGGGAACGTTGCCCGCAACATCTCCGCCCTCGGCGGCCAGGCGGTGCTGGTCGGGCTGCTGGGCGAGGACCCGGCCGCGGCCGAGTTCCGCGCCCTGCTGGCCGATGACCCGCGCATCGCCGATGCGACCGTCGCCAGCGCCGCCCGCCCGACCATCTGCAAGACCCGCCTCATCGCCGGCACCCAGCAGCTCGCCCGGCTGGACGACGAGACCACCCGCCCGGCCGATGCCGCCGAAGCCTCGGCCCTCGTCGCCGCCACCGCCGCCGCCCTGCCCGGCTGCCAGGCGCTGATCCTTTCGGACTACGCCAAGGGCGTCCTGGCGCCGGAGGTGATCGCCGCCGCCATCGCCGCCGCCCGCGCGCTGCGCATCCCGGTCTTCGCCGACCCGAAATCGGATGACTTCAGCCGCTACCGCGGCGCCGATTGCCTGACGCCCAATGCGCGGGAGCTGGCCCGCGCCGCCCGGATGCCGGCCGGCACGGAAGCCGAGGTGATCGCCGCCGCCCGCCACGTCATGGCCGCCGCCGCGGCCCCGGCCCTGCTCTGCACCCGGGCCGAGAAGGGCATGACCCTGGTCGAGGCCGGGACCGCCGAAAGCGTCTCGGCCCTGGCGCGGGAAGTCTTCGATGTCTCCGGCGCCGGCGATACCGTCATCGCCACCCTGGCGCTGGCCCATGCCGCCGGGCATCCGCTGGCGGAGGCCATGCGCATCGCCAATACCGCCGCCGGCATCGTCGTCGGCAAGCTCGGCACCGCGACGGTCGGCGCCGATGAGCTGGCGCATGCGCTGCGGGCCGAAGGCGGTGCCGGCACCGACGAGGGCATGCTGCTGGACCACGCCGCCGCCGCCCGGCTGGTCGCCGACTGGAAGGCGCATGGCCTCCGCGTCGGCTTCGCCAATGGCTGCTTCGATATCCTCCACGCCGGCCATGTCGCCATGCTGCGCGCCGCGCGGCGCCGCTGCGACCGGCTGGTGGTGGCCTTGAACACGGATGCCTCGGTCGCCCGGCTCAAGGGACCGAGCCGCCCGGTGAATGCCTTGGGCGACCGCGCCGCGGTCATCGCCGGCCTCGCCTCGGTCGATGCCGTGGTGGCCTTCGGCGAGCCGACGCCGCTCGAACTGATCCGGTTGCTGCTGCCGGACGTGCTCATCAAGGGCGCGGACTACCGCATCGATCAGGTGGTCGGTGCGGCCGAGGTCCAGGCCGCCGGGGGCGAGGTCCTGTTGCTCGACCTGTTGCCGGGCCGCTCCACCACGGGGGTGATCCGCCGCCTGCAATCACCCCAGGGGTGATATCGGCCTCACGGCCCTCGCGAAAATGCGGTATACTGCTGCGTAATTCGTGATGGAACCGTTGCCTTGCCTAATCGCGCCGCTGCGCGGCTGCTCCTCCCCGGCCTGAGAGTGCCGTCCAGCCTGCGCAGCCGCATCCTCTCCCTGGTGCTCGCCCTCGCGCTGGCCATGGGCACTCTGGCCGGCATCGCTCTGTGGCAGGCCTATGCGACGGCGCAGGATCAGGTTGCGAACCAGCTGCTCGCCACCGCCCGCGCCATGGCCCGTGTGGTGGACCGCGAATTCGCCCGGGCCGAGGCGCTGCTGCAGGGCCTCGCCCTGATGCCGTCGATCCGCGACGGCGACTTCACCGGCTTCATCGAAAGCGGCCGCATCGCCGGCGACATCCTCGGCCTGCCGGACATGGCGCTTGCCGGCCCGGATGGCCGCCAGCGCGCCAGCACCATGGCCACCCACGAACGGCTGGCCCAGGGCCTGCCGGCCGCGCCCGAGGCCATGCGCGTCTTCCGCTCCGGCCGCACCGAGATCAGCAATTTCAGCGAGGGCTCCGCCGCGGAGCAGCCCCGCATCCTGGTTGCCGTGCCGGTCCGGGCCGGGCGCGATGGGCCGGTGCTCTATGCCCTGGCGCTGATCCTGCCGCGCGAGCGGCTGACCGCCGCGCTGCTCGAACAGCAGATGCCCGAAGGCTGGGCCGCCAGTGTCTCCGACCGCGTCCTGACCCTCGTCGCCCGCAACCGGTCGGAGGAGATCTGGGTCGGCCAGCGCACCCCCGAGGCGGTGGCCGCCCGCATGGGCGACCGGACGGAGGGGCTGATCCCCGACAGCGTCAACATGGAGGGCGAGCAGGTCCTGGTCGCCTTCTCGGTGGCGCCCTTCTCCGGCTACCGGGTCGCCATTGGCGCCTCGCAGGCTTCCTTCGCAGCCCTGCGCTGGACGGCCATGCTGCGGCTGGCCTCCGTGGTGGCGCCCATCGTCGGGCTGAGCGTGGCGCTGGCCCTGCTGCTGGCCCATCGCCTCGCCCAGTCGCTCCGCGGCCTCGCTCAGCCCAATGCCGCCCAGCCGGAGCTGCGCGAGATGGCCGAGCTGAGCAACGCCCTCGCCGCCGAACGCGCCGCCCGCGATGCCGCCGAAGCCGCGTTGCGCGACCGCAGCGCCTGGCTGGAAGCCGCCCAGCAGGCCGGCGAGGTCGGCGTCTGGGCCTGGGATGCGGCCAGCGACAGGGCCCGCTGGTCGGATGGCATGGCCGCGCTGCTGGGCATGGCGGGTGGGTCCTCCACCGGCCATGCCTATCGCCACCTGCGCCGGCTGGTGCTGCCCGCGGATCGCGCCGGGCTGGATGCCGCCATCGCCGGCATCCTGGCCGAGGCCGAACCGCCGGCTGTTGAATTCCGCCTGCGCCGGCCGGATGGCACGCTGCGCTGGCTGCGCGCCCAGGCCAGCCTGCTGCCGGCCACCCCGGATGGGACCAGGCTGGTGCTGGGCGCCTTCATCGACGTCACCACCCGGCGCGCGCTGGAGCAGGACCGCGAAGCGCTGCTGGCGCAGAAGGAATTCCTCGCCGGCGAGATCCACCACCGGGTCAAGAACAGCCTCCAGCTCGTGCTCAGCCTGCTGCTGCTGCAGGCCCGCCGCGCCTCCCCCGAAGCGGCGATGCAGTTGCGGGAGGCTGCCGGGCGGGTCTCCACCGTCGCCGCGGTGCATCGCCGGCTCTATGAGGATGACACCCAGGATGGCGGCGACGCCGGCCGCTACATGGCCGGGCTGGTCGAGGATCTGCGCCGGTCGTTCGCCGACCGCAGTGCCGGCCGCGACATCCTGCTGGTCGCCGAGCCCGGGCTGCGGCCGGGGCTGGAACGGCTGGCGCCGCTCGGCATCGTGGCGACGGAGCTGATGACCAATGCGCTGAAATACGGCGGCGGCACCGTCACGCTCCGGCTGCAACGGGCGGCAGCGGAACTCGAGCTGGCGGTCGAGGACGAAGGGCCGGGCTTCCCCACGGATTTCAACCCCAATGCCTCGCGCGGCCTCGGCATGCGGGTGGCGACCACCCTCACCCGCCAGGCCGGCGGCCGGCTGGATGTCGACCGCAGCGCCAAGGGCGGCCGGGTGGTGCTGCGGGTGCCGCTGGCCGTGGCCTGATCCGGCCTAGCGCCGCAGGATCACCGTCGTCAGCACATCCAGCACCACCACCGCATCCGCCACCCGCCGCCCGGTGAAGCGCAACCTGGCGATCCCCCGGTCCGGCTTGCTCCGGCTCGGCGTCAGCTGCTCCACCCGGCCGGTGATGTGCAGTTCGTCCCCCGGCCGCACCGGCGCCGGCCAGGCCACCTCCATCCCCGCCCCGCCCAGCGAGGTCTTGGCGATGACCCCGGTGCGGATCATCAGCGCGAAGCAGGCCGAGAGGGTATGCAGCCCGCTGGCGATCAGCCCGCCGAAGGGCCCCTCGGCCGCCGCCGCCTCATCCACATGCATCGGCTGCGGGTCGAAGCGCTGGCCGAAGTCGAGGATCTCCGCCCGCGTCATCACCAGGCGGCCGAAGTCGAATTCCTGGCCGACCGTCAGGGCGTCGAATGATTCGATGGGGTCCATGGTCACTCACATCAGGGATTGCATGTCGCCGTCGACCGCCATGGACTGGCCGCTGATGGTCGCGCCGAAGGGGCTGCAGAGGTACAGCGCCATGTTGGTGATGTCCTGCGGCGTCACGTAGCAGCGCAGCGAGACGTTCTTCAGCGCATCGGCCTCCTGCTCGGCGAAGCTCCAGCCGCGGGCCTGGGCCTTGGCTTCCAGCACCCGGCGGATGCGGTCGCCGGCGACCAGCCCGGGCAGGATGGCATTCACCCGGATGCCGTCCCCGCCCAGCTCGATCGCCAGCGACTTGGTGAAGCCGATGACGCCCCACTTGGCCGCCGCGTAGGGGCTGCGCAGCGGAAAGCCGAAGCGCCCCGCCGCCGAGGAGAGGTTGACGATCGACCCGCCGCCGGCCGCCCGCAGCGCCGGCACCGCCCGCCGGGCGCAATGGAACATGGCCTCGAGGTCGATCTTGAGGGTGCGGCTCAGCGCCTCCGGCGTCACATCCTCGACCCGCGCGGTCGGCCCGGCGATGCCCGCATTGTTCACCAGTACATCCAGCCCGCCGAGCCTGGCGACGGCGGCATCGACGAAGCCCTCGCAGCCCTCCACCGTCTCCATGTCGGCCGTCATCGAGGGATAGGGGCAGCTCGCCAGGGCCTCCCGGTCCACGTCGCAGACGAAGACCCGGGCACCGCAGCCGGCAAAGCCGTCGGCCAGCACCCGGCCGATCCCGCCTGCCCCGGCGGTGATCGCCACCCGCAACCCATCCAGCCGCACCGTCAGCGGCGCCGTATTCGCCTGCATTCCCGATCCTCCCTGATCCATCGTCTAGCGGGCGGCGGCCGCCACGACCTCCCGCCCCAAGGCCTGCACCAGCTGCGCCGCAGCGCCCGGCGGCCCGAGCGGCAGGGTCATCCGCAGCTTCAGGAAGCGGCCCCGCACCACGCCGAGGCAGAGGAAGCCCTCCGCCCGGTTGCCGCCCTCGAAGGCCAGGCCCAGGGCCTCGCAGCGCAGCGCCGGCTGGCCATCCGGCCCGGGGACCGGCTCCGCCGGCAGCCGCCCGTCCACGCGATAACGGCGTTGCGGCCCCAGGATCTCCACCTCCCGCACCGCCTGGGACAGCTCGGCCTCCAGGCTCGCCACGGCCGCTGCCGGTTCCAGCCCGCGATCGTAGCGATAGACCGTCGCCACCCCCGGGCCACCCGCCGCCGGCCGGTACTCCGCCGCCGCCCCGAGGCCGGCCCCGTTCGGCCGCGCCTCGAAATCGGTCACCTCGCCCCGCCGCCAGCCCGCCGCCAGCTCCGGCAAGGCGGCGATCAGCTGCAGTGGGGTCTCGGGCAACTTGGGTGCCGGCTGGTTGGGTGCCGGTTGGTTGGGTGCCGGCTGGGCCGCGGCGAGGCCCGGCACCGCCAGCAGCGACAGGGCGAGGAGGATGCGCATCATGCTCCAGGCTAGGCACCCTCCTCCCCAACCGGCAAGGTCGCCCGCATGCGCCTGATCGCCCTTTTTGCCGCCCTGCTCATCGCCCTCGGCCTTTACCGGACCCTGACTCCAGACGAGCCCGCCCCGAAGCACCACCCCGCCGGCCGCAGCAGCCAGAGGCCGGCGCAGACACCGGCCCAACCGGGCGAGCTCAAGCTCGCCACCTGGAACATCGCCTGGCTCACCGACCGCGACCACCTGCTGCCGCGCGACCGGACCCAGCGCCGGCCGGCCGACCTCGCGCTGCTGGCCGGCTATGCCCAGCGGCTGGACGCCGACATCCTCGCCCTGCAGGAGATCGACGGGCCGGAGGCCGCCGCCCGGGTCATCGACCCCCGCCGCTACGCCTTCTACTTCCCCGACGAGGACGACCTGCAGCGCTCGGGCTTCGCCATCCGCCACGGCCTGCGCGTCACCCAGAACCGCGACCTCGAGGCGCTCGACCTCAATCCCGGGGCCCGCTTCTCACTCCGCCGCGGCACCGACATCACGGTCGACTCGGGCCGCGCCCGCATCCGCCTGCTCTCGCTCCACCTGAAAAGCGGCTGCGCCTCCGGCTCGAACGGCCGCGACGACAATGATTGCGCGCAGCTCATCCGGCAGGGCAAAATCCTCGCCCAATGGATCGCCGCGCGCCGTGCCGAGGGCATCCCCTTCGCCCTGCTCGGCGACTTCAACCGCACCATGACCAATCCGAACGACGAGCTCTGGCGCAGCCTGACCGCCACCACCCCGCTGCTGCGGGCGACCGAGGGCACCTCCAACCCCTGCTGGGCCAGCGGCCGCGGCGGCCGGTCCTTCATCGACCATATCCTGCTCGGCGGCCCGGCGCGGGACTGGCTGGTGCCGGACAGCCTGCGCGTCCTGGTCTATGCCGAACGCGGCCAGGACTACCGCGAGCGCCTCTCGGACCACTGCCCGGTCAGCCTCCGCCTCCGCCTGCCGTAACGGCTTCCGCCGTCGCGCCGGTGGTGCAACCATCCGGCCGGAACGGGAGGATACCGATGCAGCGGCGCGCGATACTGGCCACGGGTCTGGCGGCCCTGGCGGGCCCGGCCGTCCAGGCGCAGGGCGCCTGGCCCAGCCGCCCGCTGCGGCTGATCATCCCCTACACGCCGGGCGGCGCCACCGATGCCATGGCCCGGCTCGCCGCGCAGACGCTGGGGGAAGGCCTCGGCCAGACCGTGGTGGTGGAGAACCGGCCCGGCGGCAATGGCGTCATCGGCACCCAGGCGGTGCTGCAGGCCCCGGCCGATGGCTATACCATCCTCGGCTCCGCCTCGACCCATGTGCTCCAGCACCTGGTCCTGAAGGCGCCGGGCTACGACCCGCTGGCGGATTTCCAGCCCGTCGCCCGCACCGGCCGGGCGCCCGCCATGCTGGTGATGGACCCCAGGCGGCCGCAGCGCTCACTCGCCGAGGTGGTCGCCGCCGCCAAGGCGAATCCCCGCGCCTGGAGCTTCGCCACCTCCTCCCTCGGCGCCTCCGGCCATCTCGCCGCCGTCGCCTTCAACCAGGCGACCGGCGCCGGGATCGAGATCATCCCCTATCGCGGCACCGCCCCGGCGCTGGTCGATGTCCAGGCCGGCAACATCCAGCTGCTCTTCGACAGCGCCGCCGCCCTGCTGCCCACCGCCCGCAGCGGCAATGTTCGCGCCCTGGCGATCACCGCGCGGGACCGCTCCGCCCTGGCGCCCGACGTGCCGACCGCCATCGAGCAGGGCCTGCCCGGTTTCGAATTCGCCAGCTGGTACGGCGTTTGGGCCGCCCGCGGCATGGCGCGGGAGCAGGTGGAGCGGATGAACGCCATCCTCCAGGCCGGGCTGCGGGAGCCGGCGACCATCCAGCGCCTCGCCGGCCTCGCCCTGGAACCCATCGCCGAATCCACCGCCGAGACCGCCCGCTTCATCGCCGCCGATGTCGAGAAGAACGCCGCCCTGCTCCGCTTCGCCAATTTCCAGCCGGAATAGCGGTGAACGTCTTCCTCCGCGTCAGCCTGCCGCT
Organism: Belnapia sp. AC561; assembly: GCF_979252845.1. Taxonomy (NCBI): domain Bacteria; kingdom Pseudomonadati; phylum Pseudomonadota; class Alphaproteobacteria; order Acetobacterales; family Roseomonadaceae; genus Belnapia; species Belnapia sp. AC561. The sequence continues at coordinate 17,351 of NZ_CEEDBP010000009.1, read as the reverse complement.
GGCCGCCGTCGGCTTCATCAACCAGGCCTCCCGCACCGTGGTGGCGACGGTCGGGCCGGTGATGGCGCTGGAATTCGGTCTCTCGGCCAGCGGCCTCGGCGCCCTGGCCGCCATCTTCTTCGCCGCCTATGCCCTCGCCCAGCTGCCGATCGGCCTCGCCATCGACCTGCACGGCGCCCGCCGGGTGCAGACGGTGCTCGCACTTGTCGCCGCCATCGGCTTCGCCACCTGCGCCCTGGCGCCCGACCCCGGCCTGCTCGCCATCGGCCGCTTCGTCACCGGGCTCGGCATCGCCGGGGCGCTGATCGGGCTGATGAAGGCGAATTCCCAGTGGTACCCGCCGCAGCGGCTGCCGGCGGTCAATGGCGTCGCGGTCTTCATCGGCGCCGCCGGCGGGCTGGCGGCGACGGTGCCGGTCCAGGCGCTGCTGCCGCTGGCCGGCTGGCGCGGCATCTTCCTCGGCCTCGCGGCGCTGGCCACGCTCATCGCCCTCTGGGTCCGGCTCTCGGTGCCGCTTGCCCCGCCCGGCGCCCGGCCGCCGGTCCGCCGCCGCCTGCTGGTCGAGGTCCTGGAGTTCGGCCGAATCTTCCGCCACCCGGAGTTCACCCGGAACATGCCGGCGCTCGCCCTCTGCTCCGGCCTGGTCTTCACCTACCAAGGGCTCTGGGCCGGGCCCTGGCTGCGCGACGTCGGCGGGCTGGAGGCCGGGGCCCGCGCCGGGGTGCTGCTGTTCTATTCGCTCGGGATGATGACCGGGCAGCTGGTCAGCGGCCAGATCGCCTCCGCCCTGCACAAGCGCGGGCTCGACCCGATGCTGGTGCCCTTCGCCGGCATCGGCGCCATGGCGGTGATGCAGGCGCTGCTGCTCGCCGGGCCGCAGGGCACCACCCTGCTGTCGGTGCTGTGGTTCGGCTTCGCCTGCGTCGGCTCCACCGGCCCGGTCGCCTATGCGGTGCTGGCCCAGCGCTTCCCGCCGGAGATGACCGGCCGCGTCGCCACCGCGCTGAACGGCAGCATGCTGGCCCTGGTCTTCCTGCTGCAGAGCCTCATCGGCCTCATCCTCGACCTTTGGCCGCGCACCGCCGCCGGTGGCTGGGACCCGGCGGGCTATTCCTGGGCACTGGGCTTGACCCTGGCCGGGCAGGTGGTGACGGTGGCCTGGTTCTGGCTCGCCCCGCGCCTGCGGCACGGAGTCTAAAGCGTGATCGTCCGAGGTGGAATCACCGAAGGACGTGAATCATGCGACAAAACAATAAGCTGGACCGTGATCCGCGCTTCTGTCAGCGCGGATCACGGCCGGATAGGGGGATTGCCGCCATGGAGCCGAAGCGACGCCGCAAGCTGGTGTCCCAATACCGGATCGACTCCGGCAAGGGCTTCCACCTGAAGGACCACGATCCGGGCGATACCGCCGGCCTCGACCTCGATAAGGATGCTGGCGCCGCCCTGCTGGTCGAAAGCGCCGAGCGCCTCTCGATCCTGCAGGACAAGCTTTATGCCCAGGACCGCTGGGGCGTGCTCTGCATCTTCCAGGCGATGGATGCGGCCGGCAAGGACGGCGCGATCAAGCATGTCTTCAACGGGGTCAATGCCCAGGGCTGCCACGTCACCAGCTTCAAGGCCCCCGGCCCGGTGGAGCTGGACCATGATTTCCTCTGGCGCCACGCCGTCGCCCTGCCCGCCCGCGGCGTGATCGGCATCCACAACCGGTCCTGGTACGAGGAGGTGCTGGTCGCCCGCGTCCATCCCGAGATCCTCGATCGCCAGAAGCTGCCGTCGAGACTCCGCGGCAAGCATCTCTGGGACCAGCGGCTGGAGGATATCGCCGCCTTCGAGGGCTACCTCGGCCGCCAGGGCTTGGTGGTGCTGAAATTCTTCCTGCACGTCAGCAAGGACGAGCAGCGCCGCCGCTTCCTGAAGCGCATCGAGGAGCCGGAGAAGAACTGGAAATTCAGCCTGGGCGACGTCGCCGAGCGGCGCCACTGGGACGACTACCAGGCCGCCTACGAGAAGGCCATCCGCGCCACCGCCACCGCGGATGCGCCCTGGTACGTCGTCCCGGCGGACAACAAGTGGTTCACCCGCCTGGTGGTCTCCGAGGCCCTGGCCGGCGCGCTGGAGGACCTCGACCTGCACTACCCCAAGGTCTCGGCCGAGAACCGCGCCGCCCTCGATGCCGCCCGGCGGGAGCTGGGCGCAGAGGAGGCTTGACGAGGCCCTGCGCGACTAGGACCATGATGGGGTGAGGGACCTTGCCCCCGTCAGCCGCGGCGACGACGACCAGCTCTGGGCGGTCTATGCGACCGTGGGCCGCACCAACCGCGTGGCCGATGTCTATCGCAGCCGCGCCGCCGCGCTCGCCGACCGCGAATGGCGGGCGCAGCAGGTGAAAGCCTATGAGGACTTCCTCCGCCGCTCCCGCCAGCCGGTGCCGCATTACAGCGTGGCACCGATCTCTCGGTCCGAGCTGCCGCGGAAATGGACCCCGTTGCCGGCACTCGGCTTCCTGCGGGGCCAGTTCATCTGAAGCGGATCGCCCGGCCACCGGCCGGGCGCAGTAGTCAGGCCGGCTTGCCGCCGACCCAGGGCCGCAGCGCCGCTGGGGTACGCATATCCTCCGGCACGGTAAAATCGCTGGCCTTGCCGCGCATCGCCCCAGGCGGCTTCGGCAACCCGCTGCGCTGGCGGAAGGCCGCCATCGCCGTCGGGCGCGGCCGCTGCAGGGCCAGCGCGCACCAGAGATCCAGCGCGGCGATGCCGAGCGTCGCCAGCATCGCCGCGCCGGACCGCTCCCGCTCCGGCCCTGCCACCCCGGCGGCCAGGGTGCCGATGTCCAGCGCATCGCCGCCCACCCGGCCCCAGACCCAGGGGGTCGGGTCCTTCGCAGTCAGCAGGCCGATGCCGGTGGCGATCTCCCGCATGCCATAGCTGGACATCAGCCGCTCATGCCCGGTGAGGCCGGTGGCGCGGGTGACCCGGTGTGGCGCCACCACCTGGGCGACGCCGAGGGCGATGCTGAACCAGCCCAGGCCCTGGGCCAGGGCCAGTGCCTGATCGGACCCGCGGGTCCGGCGCGGGGTGGCGGTCTGCGTGGCGGTTTGGGGCACCCCGCTCATGGCTTGATCACCACCTTGATGCAACCGTCTTCCTTGTCGCGGAAGGTCTTGTACATCTCCGGCCCCTGCTCCATCCCGACGGTGTGGGTGATGACGAAGCTCGGGTCGATCTGGCCATCGACGATCCGCTTCAGCAGGTCGTCGGTCCAGCGGGCGACATGGGTCTGGCCCATGCGGAAGGTCAGCCCCTTGTTCATCGCCATGCCGAAGGGGACCTTGTCGATCAGCCCGCCATAGACGCCGGGGATCGAGAGCGTGCCGGCCGGGCGGCAGACGTACATCATCTCCCGCAGCACATGCGGCCGGTCGCTTTCCAGCATCACCGCCTGCTTGACCCGGTCATAGACGCTGTCGATCGTCGCCGTCGCATGCGCCTCCATGCCGACCGAATCGATGCACTTCTCCGGCCCCTTGCCCTGGGTCAGCTCGTTCAGCCGCTCGACCACGCTCTCCTTGGAGAAATCGATGGTCGTCGCGCCGCCGGCCTCGGCCATCGCCAGCCGCTCCGGCACCCGGTCGATCGCGATCACCTGCTTCGCGCCCAGCAGCACGGCGGAGCGGATGGCGAATTGCCCGACCGGACCGCAGCCCCAGATGGCCACCGTATCGGTTGGCTGGATGTCGCATTGCACCGCAGCCTGCCAGCCGGTCGGGAAGATGTCGCCAAGGAAGAGCACCTGCTCGTCCGTCAGCCCATCCGGCACCTTCACATGCGTCGTATCGGCGAAGGGGATGCGGACGTATTCGGCCTGGCCGCCGGCATAGCCGCCGGTCAGGTGGGAATAGCCGAAGAGCCCCGCCGTGCTGTGGCCGAAGACCTTGTCGGCCATCGCCTTGTTGCGGTTGGACCGCTCGCAGACCGAGAAATTGCCCCGCCGGCACTGCTCGCACTGGCCGCAGGTGATGGTGAAGGGCACGACGATCCGGTCGCCGCGCTTCAGCGCCTTGTTCTCGGAGCCGACTTCCTCGACCACGCCCATGAACTCATGGCCCATGATGTCGCCGCTCTCCATGCCCGGCATGAAGCCGTCGTAGAGATGCAGGTCCGAGCCGCAGATGGCGCAGGCGGAAACCTTGATGATGGCATCGCGCGGATGCTCGATCTTCGGGTCGGGAACAGTATCACAGCGGATATCGTGTTTGCCGTGCCAACGTAGTGCGCGCATCGAAGCCTCCCGCGGGCCCGCGAACCGGTCCCCTCACGGGTCGAACGCGAATGTACCGGCCTCGGTTGTGCGATGCAGGCGGAATGGCTACTGCGCGCCGCCCTAGATCACCTCGGCCGGCGCCAGCACGCAGGGATGCGCGGGATCGCCGGCCTCCACCTGCACCGTGACATGGCCGATCCCGAAACGGCTGCCGAGCCCCTGGCAGAGCGCGGCGAGGAAGCCGTCGTCCACCGCCGCGCCGGGCCGCACCAGATGCGCGGTCAGTGCCGTCCGGGTGGTCGAGATCGGCCAGATATGCAGGTCATGCACCTCCGCCACCCCCGGCTGCGCCGCCAGCCAGGCGGCCACCGCCTCGGGGTCGATCCCGGCCGGCACCGTATCCATGGCCATGTCCATGGAGTCCCGCAGCAGCCCCCAGGTCCCGGCCAGGATCACCCCGGCGATCACCAGGCCGAGCACCGGATCGACCCAGGTCCAGCCCGTCGCCCGGATCAGCAGCGCCCCGGCCACCACCCCGGCCGAGACCCCGGCATCCGCCACCATGTGCAGATAGGCGCCGCGCCGGTTGATATCGGCGGCCCGGCCGGCGGCAAACAGCAATGCCGTGCCGCCGTTCACCACGATGCCCGCCGCCGCGACCCAGAGCATGAAGCCGGTCGCCACCGGCGCCGGCTCCCACAGCCGCTGGATGGATTCCAGCGCGATCGCCCCGACCGCCACCAGCAGCAGCATCGCATTGCCCAGCGCCGCCAGGATGGTGCCGCGGTGCCAGCCATAGGTCCGCCGCCCGCCGGGCCGGCGCTGGGCCAGCCGCACCGCCACCCAGGCGAGGATCAGCCCCAGGACATCGGAAAGGTTGTGCCCGGCATCCGCCAGCAGCGCCACGGAGCCGGCCATCAGCCCCGCCACGACCTCCAGCACCACGAAGCCGAAGTTGAGCGAGACGCCCAACGCGAAGCCCCGCTCCTCGGGCGCCGGCCCATGGCTGTGCCCTGCGTGGCCATGTCCTGCGTGGCCATGCCCCGCATGGTCGTGGCCGGCGTGGTCATGGCCGTGATCGTGGTCGTGGTGTCCGGCCATGCTGGCTCCTACGCCACCGGCCGGGGCGCGGCCGCCCCTTCACCGTGGCTGCCGAGCCAACGCCGGGCCATCAGAAGCGCTTCAGCAGCCGGTCGATATAATCCAGCTCCTCCGGCGGCCGCTCCTTCTCCGCGCCGCGGCGGCGCAGCTCATCCTGCAGCCGGCGGGTCCGCAGCATCTCGACTTCCTCCGGCACCCGGGTATCGGCGCCGTTGTCGGCATTGCCGTTCACGTCGCGGGACCGGCGGCCGAGCGGATCCCGCCCCTCGCCCTGGCCCCGCGCCTGGTCCTGGCCCTCGCCGCCGGGCTGGTTCTCCCCGGCCATGTCCTGCGGGTCGCCATCCTCCTCGCCATCCATGCCCATGCCGAACTGGCGCTGCATGGATTGCGCCATCTGCCGGCCGCCTTCCTGCAGGGCCCGCAGCGCCCGCTGCTGGGCATCCCGCGCATCGCCGCCCTGGCCGAGCGATTCCTGGGCATCCCGCATCGCCTGGTCGGCCCGGCCGAGCCCTTCCGGGATCTCCCCGGTCAGGTCGCCGAATTGCTGCATCAGCTCGCCCAGGGCCCGGCGAAGGGCGCGCTGGGTGCGGCCATCCTGCTGCGTCTGCTGCTGCGCCTGCGGGTCCGCGGCACCTAGCGGCTGGGCCGGGGCCGGCGGCTCCTGCGGCCAGCGGAACTGCTGCTGGCTGCGCTGCTGCCGGCTGCGCTGCGTCCGGTCGCGCTCGCCCTGCTCGCTGCGCTGGTGGCTGCGGTCGAGCATCTCGCTCTGCCGCTTCACCATGTCCTGCACCACGCCCATCTGCTGCTGGCCGCGCTCGCGGCGCTGCTGCCGCTCCGGGCTCTCGGCGCGCTGGGCGCGGCCCTCCTCCAGCGCCTTCAGCATCTCCTCCAGCTCGGCGAGCTCCTTCTGCGCATCCTCAGTGCGCCCCTCGCGCGCGGCCTCCTCCATCCGGCGGGTGCGGCGGTCCATCTCGCGCTGGTCCATCAGGCGGTTCTGCGCGCCTTCCGGCATCTGCTCGGCATTCTCGCGCTGCAGCCGCTCGGCCAGCGCTTCCAGGTGCTGGCGGATGGCATCGCGCAATTCCTGGATGCGGCGCTGCAATTCGGCCCGCTGCTGCTGCTGGGCCGGGTCCTGGGCCTGCTCCTGTGGCGTCTGCGGGTTCTCCTGCTGCTGCCGCTCGGCCTGGTCCAGCGCCTCGCGCAGCGCCTCCCGCGCCTGCTGCAGGGCGCGGAGCGTCCGGCCGTCGCGGCCCTCCTCCAGCGCCAGCGCCACTTCCCAGAGCAGGTCCTGCACCTCGCCCACCGCCTCCGGCCGGCGATCGGTCGCCAGCCGGGTGCGGGCGACGCGGATCGCCAGGTAGGTCGCCACGTCGTGCTCGAAGGCTTCCGGCGCCCGGCCGATCTCCTCCAGCGCCCGCCGCGCCGGTGCCCGACGGTCCGGCGCCACCGACAGCTCCCGCCGCACGCCGATCAGCAGCCTGGCGACGGGGTGGTTGAAGCTGCGCTCCGGCAGGGTCAGGCCGGCGGCCTCCGAGGCCCCCTCCTGCCCGGCCCCGTCGCGCGCCCGCAGCACCACCGCCACCTCGAGCCCCGCCCAGGGATGCGCCGAGAGATCCGGCTGCGCCGTGCCCTTGGCCGATTTCGGCGCCGCGCCCGGCAACGGCAGGTCGAGGACCAGCGGCGCCGCCTCCGGCCGCAGCTTCAGCCGCAGCTCGGCCGTGAGGGCGGCCAGCCCCCAGTCATCCTCCGCCCGCCAAGGCAGCCGCGTGCCGAGGCCGCGCTGCGCCCGTCCCGGCGGTTCGGCGAAGGCGACGGTCGGCGGCGCATCCGCCTGCACCGTCAGCGCCCAGCGGGCCAGCTCCGCCCCGCCCCGCCGCACCACCAGGCGGGTGCCATGGTCGAGCGCCCGCTCCGCCGCGAAGCTGGCGCCATCCAAGGCCCGGAAGGCCGCGGCCTCCCCATCCGCCAGCAGCTCCGGCACCCCGCCGCTGCCGCCCGAAAGCGAGACCTGCAACCGGCTGCCCGCCGGCACCGTGGCCGCGCCGCCCGCCGGGTCGAGGAAGACCGGCGCCGCGCCGGTATAGGTCGGCGGCGTCACCCAGGCTTCCAGCCGCATGCCGGGTACCGGGGCCGAGCCGGCGAAGGCCGGGCTGACCGCCCGGCGCAGCCGCTCCCCCACCTCGCCACCGGCCACCACCAGCGCCGCCAGCAGGCCCAGCACCAGCGCGCCGCGCAGCGCCCGCGGGTCCCGCGCCGGCAGCCCCGGCCGCGGCGTGCCCACCTTCAACCGGCTGATCTGCGCCGCCGCCCGCTGCTGATGCACCCGCCACAGCGCCAGCGCCGCCGGGTCGTCGCCCGCGGGCTTGTCCGCCAGCGCCGCCAGCGGCCGGTGCCGCAGGCCGGATTGGCTCTCCAGCCGCCGTTCCGCCGCCGCCGCCCCGGGCACGACGAACCCGCGGAAGGCCCGCCAGGCCACCAGCCCGAGCGCCGCCGCGAAGCCCAGCAGCAGCAGGATATGCAGGATGCCCGGCAATTGCCGCGGCACGTCCAGCAGCGCCAGGATCAGGAAAATGCCGAGCACCGCCAGCACCGGCCAGGCCCGCGGCCAGACCGCTTCCCACCACAGGGCCAGCCGCGCCAGCCGGCGCCGGCGCCCGAGCGCCGAGACCAGGTCGCGCGGCCCGCCCGGCGGGCTCATTCCGCCCCGCCTTCCCGGACAAGCCACTCCGGCAACCGCTGGCCGCCGAGCATCGCCTCGTAGCTCTGCCGGTCGCGGACCACGGCGAAGCGGTCGCCGTCGACCAGGACCTCCGCCGCCAGGGGACGCATGTTGTAGGTGCTGCTCATCGCCGCGCCATAGGCTCCCGCATCGAGGAAGGCGACCAGGGCGCCCGGCCTGAGAGATGGCATCGCCCGGCCGCGTGCAAAGGTGTCCCCGGTCTCGCAGACCGGCCCGACCACGTCGGCCGGCCCGACCGGCGCCACGTAATCCACCGGCGAGACCGGCAGGATCCCGTGCCACGCCTCATACATCGCCGGACGGACGAGGTCGTTCATTGCCGCATCCAGCACCAGGAAGCGCCGCGCCGCCCCCTGCTTCTGCAGCACGACGGAAGCCAGCAGCAGCCCCGGCGGCCCGGCGATCCAGCGCCCCGGCTCCAGCATCACCGGCAGGCCGAGCCCGCCCAGCGTCGCCTTGATGGCGCCCGCCAGCGCCTCCGGGTTCGGCGCCGGCTCGTCCCGGTAGGGGATGCCGAGGCCGCCGCCGCAATCCACGTGCTTCACCGGCAGCCCGGCGGCGCGCAGCGCCACCACCAGCTCGGCCAGTCTGGCATAGGCGGCGCGATAGGCCGCCATGCCGCTGGTGATCTGGCTGCCGATATGCGTCGCCACGCCGACCGGCTCGAGCCCCGGCAGCGCCGCCATCCGGGCATAGAGCGCGGGCGCCTCGTCGATCGCCACGCCGAACTTGTTCTCCGACCGGCCCGTCGTGATCTTGGCATGGGTCTTGGCATCGACGTCCGGGTTCACCCGCAGCGCCACCCGCGCCACCCGGCCCATCGAGGCCGCCAGCGCCGAGAGCATCTCGACCTCCTCGGCGCTCTCGACGTTGATCTGGGCGATGTCCTCGGCCAGCGCCAGGCGCAGCTCCCGCTCGGTCTTGCCGACGCCCGAGAAGACGATCGCCGAGGCCGGGATGCCGGCGGCGCGGGCCGCCCGCAGCTCGCCCTCGCTGACCACGTCGGCGCCCAGCCCCTCGGCCGCCAGCACCCGCAGCACCGCGAGCCCGGTATTGGCCTTGACCGCATAATGGATGCCGGCCTGCAGCCCGGCCCCGGCCAGCGCTGCTTTCAGCGACCGCGCCCGCCGCCGCAGCGCCCCGGCGGAGGTCACCCAGGTGGGCGTGCCGGCGACCGCGGCGATGCGCGCCAGCGGCACGCCCTCCACCAGCAGCCCATCCAGGACATGCATCGACAGGTGCGGCCGGCCGGCGAGAAGCTCGGCGAAGCTCGGATCGGGATCGTTCGGGGCGAGGGGAAGGACGGAGGCCATCCCTCCATTGTGCGGCGCGGCCGGGGGGCGGGACAAGCGCGACCTGCGCAAGCCCGCCCCGCAGCGCTCAATCCACCTGCGCGCCCGAGGCCCGGATGAGCGGCGCCAGCCGGTCCTTCTGCGCCGTCCGGTAGCTCGCCATATCCTCCATGCTGGTCCACCAGGCACTCGCCCCGAGATCGGCATAGGCGCGGATCAGCGCCGGCGTCTCCAGCGCCTGCTTGGTCAGCGCCGACATCCGGTTCACCACCGGCGCCGGCACCCCCGCCGGCCCGCAGACGCAGGTCCAGGAAACCACGTCGAAGCCTGCTAGGTATTCGCTGAGCGCCGGGATCTCCGGCGCCACCGGGCTGCGCGCCAGCGAAGTGACCGCCAGCGGCCGCACCTGCCCCTGGCGCGAGAGCGACAAGGTGCCGGGGATATTGTCGAACATCATGGAGATCCGCCCGGCCACCAGGTCGAGCTGCGCCGGCGCGCTGCCGCGATAGGGCACATGCACCATGTCCACCCCGGCGAGTTGCTTGAACATCTCCCCGGCCAGATGCAGCGTCGTCCCCGACCCGGCCGAGCCGAAGGTGTATTTCCCCGGGTTCGCCTTCAGCAGCGCGATCAGCTCCGGCACGGTCCGCGCCGGCAGGTCGAGGTGGACCGCCAGCAGGTTCGGCAGCTGCCACAGCCCGGCGACCAGGGTGAAATCCTTCTCCGGGTCGAAGGGCAGGCTGCGGTAGAGCGTCGGCGCGATGGCATGGGAGGCGACGCCGCCGAGCCCGATGGTATAGCCATCCGCGGTGGATTTCGCGATCGCATCCGCACCCACGTTGCCGCCCGAGCCGCTGCGGTTCTCCACCACGAATTGCTGGCCGGTGATCTCGCTCATCCGCGCGCAATACAGGCGGGAGAGCGTGTCGGTCGGCCCGCCCGGCGGATAGGGGTTGATGTAGCGCACCGGCCGGTTGGGCCATTCACCGGCCTGGGCCGCGGCCCGCCCCACAAGCGCGGGTACGGCCAGCAGCCCCAGCGCGCCACGGCGCGACAGCCGAGTTGTATCGGTCATGTTCGTTTCCTCCAGTCCCACTAATCCACCTGCGCCCCGGCCGCCCGGATCACCGGCGCGAAGGCGGCCTCGTTCGCCGCCCGGAAGGCCAGCAATTCGGCCGGGCCGATCGGCCAGGTGGTCGCGCCATTCTCCTCGAAGCGGCCCTTCAGTTCCGGCGTCGCCAGCGCCTGGCGGGTCAGCGCGCCGATCCGCTCGATCATCGCCGCCGGCAACCCGGCCGGCGCGGCGACCGAGCCCCAGGAGGTGATCTCGAAGCCCGGCAGGAATTCCGCCATGGCAGGAATCTCCGGCGCCTGCGGGCTGCGCTTCGCCCCGGTCACCGCCAGGGCGCGCACCCGGCCTTCCTTCGCCTCGGCCAGGGCCTGGGGGATATTGTCGAAGATCATGTGCACCCGCCCGGCCAGCAGATCCACATGCGCCGGCGCGCCGCCGCGGTAGGGCACATGCACCATCTCGAGGCCCGCCATCGCCGCGAACATCGCGCCCGAGAGATGCACCGTGGTCCCCGAGCCGGAGGAGGCATAGGTGAATTGCCCGGGCTTCGACTTCACCAGCGCGATCAGCTCCGGCACCGTCCGCGCCGGCACGTCGTTGTTCACCACCAGCAGGTTCGGCAGCTGCCACAGCCCGCCGATATGGCTGAAGTCCTTCACCGCATCGAAGGGCAGCCGCTTGTACAGGGTCGGCCCGATCGCCAGCGGCGCCACGCTGCCGAGGCCGATGGTCCGCCCATCCGGCGCGCTGCGGGCGATCGCCTCGGTGCCGATGTTGCCGGCCGAGCCGCTGCGGTTCTCGACGATGAATTGCTCGCCGGTGATCTCCCCCATCTTCTGGCACCAGAGGCGGGAAAGGATGTCGGTGCCGCCGCCGGGCGGGAAGATGCCGATGAAGCGGATCGGGCCAGCGGGCCAGATGGCGGATTGCGCCAGGGCGGGCGCCGCCAGCCCACCGATCCCCAGCCCCAGCGCCATGCGCCGCGTCACCCGTCCCGAGCCGGCCATCCGTCGTTCCCCCAAGCCCGGCTTATCCGCCAGTGCTCGGGGCAGCCTCGCACGGAACCCGGGGGTCCTGCCAAGCCCGCGTCGTTTCAGTCGGCGAGAATCCAGTCACGAAACAGCGCCAGGTCGATGTTGCCGCCGCAGAGGATGGTCGCCACCCGGCGCCCGGACATCCGCTCCCGCTCCTGCAGCAGCGCCGCCAGCGGGGCGGCGCCGGCGCCCTCCGCCAGGTTGTGCGTGTCCTGCCAATAGGCGCGGATCGCCGCGGCCACCTCGGCGTCCGTCACGGTCACGATGCGGGCCGCGCCGCGACGGATGATCTCGAAGGCGCCGGGGTCGGGGATGCGCGTCGCCATGCCATCCGCCCGGGTCACCGCCGCCTCGGTCGTCACCACGCGGCCGGCGGCCAGCGACAGGGCATAGGCCGCCGCCCCCGTGCTCTGCACCCCGATGATCTCGGTCCGCAGCCCCAGCAGGTCCCGCGCCAGGATGCAGCCGCAGATCCCGCTGCCGAGGCCGATCGGCACATACAGCGCATCCAGCGCCGGCGCCGCGCGGAACAGCTCCAGCGCATAGGTCGCCACGCCGCGTACCAGGTCGGGCGCGAAGCTCGGCGCGAATTCGAGGCCCTGTTCCACGGCCATGGCGCTCGCCACCGCCCGGGCGGCGTCGAAATCCTCGCCGGCCTCGACCAGCCGCGCGCCCTGGGCCCGCATCGCGGCGTTCTTCTCGAGGCTGTTGCCGCGCGGCACGACGATGGTCACCGGCACGCCGAAGCGGGCCCCGGCGAAGGCCAGGCTCTGCCCATGGTTGCCCCGCGTCGCGGAGACCACGCCCTTCACCTCCGGCCGCTCGCGCCGCAGCCGTTCCATGTAGACGAGGCCGCCGCGCAGCTTGAAGGCGCCGGTCGGGGTGTGGTTCTCGTGCTTCACCCAGACCTCCGCCCCAGTCCGGGCGGCCAGCAGCGGCCAGGCGTATTGCGGCGTGCCGGGAAACACGCCCTGGACCAGCCGCGCGGCGGCTTCCAGGCCAGCAAGGTCGAACATCGGCACGGGTGCCTTTCGGAACGCCTGCGGGATGCCGGCGTTGGTTAGGGCCAAGAATAGCGGAGCATCCAGCCATGGCCATCGAACTCAATAGCGCCGACTGGACCGGCGATGCCGAGCCCACCCAGGTCTGCGGCGAATTCCACGACCAGAAGCAGCTGGATGAAGCCCTGTCCCGGCTGGAAGGCAGCCTGTTCCAGCGCGCCGACCTTTCGGTCCGCAAGCCCGGTCAGGAAGACCGCGCCAGCCAGTCCAGCGAGGAGAACCCGGTGCGGGAGGATGATGCCCGCAACCTGCGCCAGCTCGGCGTCGGCACCGCCGCGGCCGCCACGGCCATGGCCGCGGCCGGCGTGGTGATCGCCACCGGCGGCGCCGCGTTGCCGGCGATCGCCGCCGCCGCCTCCGCCGGCGGCGCGACCGCCGTGGTGGGCGAGGCCGCCGGCGCCGCCGCCACTCCCGATGGCGTCACCTCGGACGACAAGACGGTCGGGGCGGCTGGCAGCATCCTGATGGTGCATGCCGATACGCCGGAGAAGCTGTCCAAGGCCGAGGAACTGCTGAACGCCTGCGGCGCCGCCCGGGTCTGGCGCCAAAAAGCCACGGACTGACAGGCCGGTCGTCCTGCGCCACACTCCGGCGATCCCCGCCGGAGCCCAGGATGATCCCCCGCCGCGCCGCCTTCGCCCTCCCCGCCCTCGCCCTGCCGGCGATCGCCCGGGCCCAGCCCGCCTGGCCGGACCGCCCGGTCCGCCTCGTCGTGCCGACCCTGGGCGGTGCCGGCACGGCCGATACCCTGGCGCGGATCGTGGCGCTGGAATTGGAGAAGCGGCTGGGCCAGCGGGTGCTGGTGGAGAACCGCGCCGGGGCCAACGGCAATATCGGCGCCGCCGCCGCGGCCCGCAGCGCGCCGGACGGCACCACCTTCCTTTGGGGCTGGGCCGGCACCCTGGCGACCAACCCGGCGCTCTACCGCGACCTGCCCTTCGACCCAGTGAAGGATTTCGACCCGGTGGCGCTGGTCGGCAACGTGCCGAACATCCTCGTCGTGAACAAAACCCTCGGCCCGAAGTCGCTGGAGGAATTCACCGCCCTGGCCAGGGCCGAGCCGGGCCGGCTGCATTTCGGCTCCACCGGCAACGGCAGCTCGATGCACTTGGCCGGGGAGCTCTACCGGCAGAGCACCAATACCGACCTCGTGCATGTCCCCTACAGCGGTCCTGCCCCGGCGGTGACCGACCTGCTCTCGGGCCGCATCCAACTGATGTTCAACCTGGTGACCGGCGCCATGCCGCAGATCCGCGCCGGGGAAGTGGTGCCCATCGCGGTGCTGTCCGACCGCCGCGTGCCGCAATTGCCAGAGGTGCCGACAACGGCCGAGCTCGGCCTGCCGGGCCTGGTCTTCGGGACATGGTTCGGGGTGCTGGCGCCGCATGGCACCGCGCCGGCCATCATCGCCCGCTGCAACGCCGCGGTGAACGAGGTCCTGGCCGATCCGGCGGCCCGCCAGCGGCTGGGCGATGCCGGGATGGAAACCTATGGCGGCCCGCCGGAACGGCTGGCCACGCATCTCGCCGAGGAGCTGCGCCGCCATGCGGAGATCGTCCGCCGCAGCGGGGCGAGGCTGGATTGAACGGCCCGCGCCGGGGCCGCCGGCCTAGAGCGGCTTGAGGTTCGCGGCGGCGGCCTTGCCGCGCTCCATCACCACGTCGTAGCTGACCTTCTGGTTCTCGTTGAGGCCCTGGAGGCCGGCCTTCTGCACGGCGGTGATGTGCACGAAGACATCCTTGCCGCCGTCCTGCGGCACGATGAAGCCGAAGCCCTTGGTCGCGTTGAACCACTTCACGGTGCCGATCGCCATGCGATGCACCCTCCTCTCCCAAGGCGCGGACGCCGATCGCCCGCGCGGAGCCACCGGGCTGGAACGGCTTGAAGGCGCCCGGATCTGTTCCGGGAGGGCACGGCAAGGCGGGCCAAGGACGGCTGGCCCAACCAGTGGACACGAAACGCCCGGACCAAGTCAACGATCGCGCATACGCGATTCCGTGAGCCGCCATGCGTAGAAAAAGGGGCGAGGCCTTGCGGCCCCGCCCCCCTTTGTCAGCCTTCCGATCCAGTCTGGATCAGAAGTCCATGCCGCCCATGCCGCCCATGTCGCCGCCCGGCGGGCCACCGGCCGCAGCCTTACGCTCCGGACGCTCGGCCACCATGGCTTCGGTGGTGATCAGCAGCGATGCCACCGAGGCCGCATCCTGCAGCGCCGTGCGCACGACCTTGGTCGGGTCGATGATGCCGGCCGCGACCAGATCCTTGTAGGTGTCGGACTGGGCGTCGTAGCCGTACTCGTAGGTGGCGGTGCGGAGCACCTCACCGGCGACAACGGCACCGTCCTGGCCGGCATTCTCGGCGATCTGCTTCAGCGGAGCCTGGATGGCGCGCTTGATGATGTCGATGCCGACCTGCTGGTCGTGGTTGTCGGCCTTGACGTTGTTCAGGTTCTGCGAGGCGCGCACCAGGGCGACGCCGCCGCCGGGGACGATGCCTTCCTGAACCGCGGCGCGGGTCGCATGCAGCGCGTCGTCGACGCGATCCTTGCGCTCCTTGACCTCGACTTCGCTGCTGCCGCCGACGCGAATGACGGCGACGCCGCCGGCCAGCTTCGCCAGGCGCTCCTGCAGCTTCTCACGGTCGTAGTCCGAGGTGGTCTCCTCGATCTGCGCCTTGATCTGCTCGACGCGGCCGGTGATGGCCGACTTCTCGCCCGCACCATCGACGATGGTGGTGTTTTCCTTCTCGATGCGGACCATCTTGGCCTTGCCCAGCTGGGCGAGGGTCACGCTCTCGAGCTTGATGCCGAGGTCTTCGGAGATGACCTCACCACCGGTCAGGATGGCGATGTCCTCGAGCATCGCCTTGCGGCGATCGCCGAAGCCCGGCGCCTTCACGGCCGCGACCTTCAGGCCGCCGCGCAGCTTGTTGACGACGAGCGTGGCCAGGGCCTCGCCCTCGACATCCTCGGCGACGATGATCAGCGGACGGCCCGACTGCACCACGGCCTCGAGGAGCGGAAGCATGGGCTGGAGGCCCGAGAGCTTCTTCTCGAAGATGAGGATGTAGGGGTTCTCCATCTCGACGATCATCTTCTCCGCATTCGTGATGAAATACGGGGAGACGTAGCCGCGATCGAACTGCATGCCCTCGACGACGTCGAGCTCGGTCTGGATGCCCTTGGCTTCCTCGACGGTGATGACACCCTCGTTGCCGACCTTCTCCATCGCCTGCGCGATCATCTCGCCGATCTCGGTCTCGCCATTGGCGGAGATCGAGCCGACCTGCGCCACTTCGGCCGAGGTCGAGATCTTGCGGGTCTTGGACTCCAGCTCGGCGACGACCGAGGCCACGGCCTTGTCGATGCCGCGCTTCAGGTCCATCGGGTTCATGCCGGCGGCAACCGCCTTCACGCCCTCACGGACGATCGCCTGGGCCAGGACGGTCGCGGTGGTGGTGCCGTCGCCGGCCAGGTCGTTGGTCTTCGAGGCCACTTCGCGCACCATCTGCGCGCCCATGTTCTCGAACTTGTCGGCCAGCTCGATCTCCTTGGCGACGGTCACGCCGTCCTTGGTGATCCGCGGCGCGCCGAAGCTCTTGTCGATGACGACATTGCGGCCCTTGGGGCCCAGCGTCACCTTCACGGCGTCGGCGAGAATGTCCACGCCGCGCAGCATGCGGTCACGGGCGCTGGCGCCAAACTTAACGTCCTTCGCAGCCATGTGCGTACCTCATTGGATGGGGCCGTCCGTCGCTGCCGGGGGTATCGCTACCCACGGCGCGGTCCGGACCGCCGATGTTGACGATCGTCGCAGGCTTGAGCGTGAAGCTCAGGCGGCCTTGGCGACGGCGGGGGTGTCGAGAATGCCCATGATGTCGGACTCCTTCATGATGAGGAGCTCCTCGCCATCGAGCTTCACTTCCGTGCCGGACCACTTGCCGAACAGGATGCGGTCGCCGGCCTTCACGTCGAGTGCGCGAAGCTCGCCCTTGTCGTTCAGGGTGCCGGAGCCGACGGAGATGACTTCACCCTCCTGCGGCTTCTCCTTGGCGGTGTCGGGAATGATGATGCCGCCGCGGGTCTTCTCTTCGGCCGTCACGCGACGGACAAGAACGCGGTCATGCAGGGGACGGAAGCTCATGCGGTCCTCTCCTGTCTTTCTATCAAGGGTTTCCCCCACCGGTCGTGGTGACCCGCGGATACCGCCCAGCGGCCCGCTAGCACTCCCCCCGGAGGAGTGCCAGCGATGTAGGACAGGCCCGCGCGGCCGTCAAGCGCGGGCCGCGTGACAGATTCGATTCGACGTCAATCCGCGGCGAAACAGTAGAACAATCCGGCCCCGCCCGTGGTCTTCAGCGCCTCCTGCCCGCAGCCGCGCGTGGGGTGGGAGGAATTCCAGGACTTCGAGGCATCGTCGTCGCGCAGCCCCTCGCGGTCGTGGTGCCCGACCATCGCCGCGCCCTCGGCCCCCGAATAGGTCCAGTTGCGGCAGTTCCGGTCCTCCGCCCCGGCGAAGGCGGTGCCATCGGGCTGCGAGCCGGTCAGCACGTCATGGGTATTCGGCGTGGAGCGCCGGCCGTTGATCGGCTCCCCCTTCTCGGTCAGCGCCGTCTGCAGGGTCAGCGCATTGCTGCCGTGCAGCTCCGCCACGCTATTGGCGATGACCTCGCCCTTGGCATTGCGCCAGGGCCCGCGGCCGATGCGGTCCCGCGCGTTCACCCCGCCGGCGCCGCTGGTGCTGAGATAGGCCCGCCAGGTCCACCCGCCCGCCCCCGCCGCCTGGGCC
>NZ_CEEDBP010000008.1:0-188039 GCF_979252845.1 Belnapia sp. AC561 | reverse complement strand
TGGCGTCTTCCCCCTTGGCGCCTTCCCCCTCGGCGCCCATCCCCGTCCCGCCGCCTTGGGCCCGGGCCGGGCTGCTGGCGCTGGCGGCGCAGGACCCGCGGCTCGCCACCATCGAACCCGCCGCCGGGCCGCTGCCCTGGCGCAGCCGCGCCCCGGGCTTCCCCGGCCTGCTGCGGGCCATCTGCGGCCAGCAGATCAGCAACCAGGCGGCCGGCGCCATCTGGCGGCGCCTTGCGGCCCTGCCCGGCGCGCTGGAGCCGGCCGGGCTGCTGGCGCTGGATGATGCGACGCTCTGCGGCATCGCCGGCCTATCCCGGCCCAAGGCGGCGCATGCCCGCTCGCTGGCTGCCGCCTGCCTCGACGGCCGGCTGGACTTCGCCGGGCTGCGGGCGCTGGGCGATGCGGCGGCGGTCGCGCATATCGCCGCGGTGAAGGGTCTCGGCCCCTGGACCGCCGAGGTGCATCTGCTATTTGCCGAGGACCGGCCGGATATCTTCCCGAGCGGCGACCTGGCGCTGGCGGCCAGCGCGGCGCATCTGCTGGGGCTGGAGGCGCGGCCGGGGCCGAAGGCGCTGGCGGCGCTGGCACTGGGCTGGTCGCCCTGGCGGTCGCTGGCGGCGCGGCTGCTCTGGCACCACTGGCGCTTCGTCACCGGACGGCCGGCGGTGGAGGATGGCTGAGTTCAGCCCGGCTCCCCCGGCTCCGCCGCCCGCCGCCCCGCGACCAGTCCGCGGATCAGCACGTAGAAGACCGGCGTGAAGACCAGGCCGAACAGCGTCACCCCCAGCATCCCGAAGAAGACCGCGACGCCGACCGATTGCCGCATCTCCGCCCCCGCGCCGGCCGAGAGCACCAGGGGCAGCACGCCGAGGATGAAGGCGAGCGAGGTCATCAGGATCGGCCGCAGCCGCAGCCGGCAGGCCTCCACCACCGCATCCACCCGGTCGAGCAGGTGCTCGTCCTCGAGCTGCTTGGCGAATTCGACGATGAGGATGGCATTCTTCGCCGCCAGCCCGACCAGCACGACGAAGCCGATCTGGGTCAGGATATTCACGTCCTGCCCGGCCAGCCGCACGCCCAAGGTCGCCGCCAGCAGGCACATCGGCACGATCAGCAGCACCGCGAAGGGCAGGCTCCAGCTGCCGTACTGCGCCGCCAGCGCGAGGTAGACGAACAGGACGCACAACGGGAAGACCAGCAGCCCGGCGTTGCCTTCGGTTGCCTGCTGGAAGGACAGGTCGGTCCATTCGAAATCCAGCCCGTCCGGCAGCCTTTCCCGCGCCAGCCGGGCGACGGTCGCCAGCGCCGTGCCGGTGCTGACGCCGGGCATCGGCTCGCCGCTGATCTCGGCGGTGGGGTAGAGGTTGTAGCGCGGCACCCGGTCCGGCCCGGCCAGGTCCCGCACCTGGATCATGGTGCCGATCGGCAGCATCTGCCCGGCGCTGTTCCGCACCCGCAGCCGCCCCAGATCCTCCTGCACCCGACGGAAGCCGAGGTCGGCCTGGGCCGTCACCCGGAAGACCCGGCCGAGGGTATTGAAGTCGTTGACGTAGGAGGAGCCGAAATAGGTCTCCAGCGCATCGGTGATATCGGCCGCGGTCACGCCCAGCATGCGCGCCCGGGTGCGGTCGATGTCGACGAAGACCTGCGGCGTATCGACGGTGAAGGGGGAGAAGACCGCGGTCAGACCCGGGGTCGCCCGCAGCGCCGCGACCATTTCCTCGGTGCTGGCCGCCAGCAGCGCGGTGCCGCGGGCGCCGCGGTCCTCGAGCCGCAGCGCGAAGCCGCCGCCGGTGCCGATGCCGGGGACCGGCGGCGGCGGGATGACGATGATGAAGGCCTCCCGCACCTCGGCCAGCCGCCGGCGGATATCGGCGGTGATGGCCGTGGCGGTCAGGCCGCGCGGCCCGCGCTCCTCCCAGGACGCGAAGGTCGGGAAGAGCGCCGCGGCATTGGAGGCGACGGTGCGGGTCGCACCCGAGAAACCGGCGAAGCTCGGCGCGCCGGTGATGCCCGGCGTCTCCAGCAGGATGGCCTCGACCCGCTGCACCACCTCCGTCGTCCGCGCCAGGGATGCGCCGCCCGGCAGCTGCACCGAGACGATGAGGTAGCCGCGGTCCTGCGCCGGGATGAAGCCGCGCGGCGCGGTGGCCAGCAGCCAGCCGGCGGCGCCGATCAGCAGCGCATAGGCCGGCAGCATCACCCAGGGCAGGCCCACCACCACCCGCACCAGCCCGGCATAGACCTGCGCCAGCCGGTCGAAGCCGCGGTTGAAGCGGCCGAAGAACCAGCGCATCCCGCGCGCCGCCAGGTTCCAGGAGGGCACCGGCCTCGCCGCCGCATGCGAGCGCAGGATGAGCGAGGCGACCGCCGGCGAGAGGGTCAGCGAGCAGAAGCAGGAAAAGGCCGTGGCGACCGCGATGGTCACCGCGAATTGGCGGAAGAACTGGCCCGAGATCCCCGGCAGGAAGGCGGTCGGCACGAAGACGGCGCAGAGCACCAGCGCGATCGAGACCAGCGCCCCGCCCACCTCGTTCATGGTGTTGGAGGCGGATTGCCGCGGCGTCTCGCCGCCGTCGAGGTGCCGCTCGACGTTCTCGACCACGACGATGGCATCGTCCACCACGATGCCCACCGCCAGCACCAGGCCAAACAGCGTCAGGTTGTTGACCGAGAAGCCCAGCG
Source organism: Belnapia sp. AC561 (assembly GCF_979252845.1). Lineage (NCBI taxonomy): Bacteria > Pseudomonadati > Pseudomonadota > Alphaproteobacteria > Acetobacterales > Roseomonadaceae > Belnapia > Belnapia sp. AC561. The sequence goes on along the minus strand of NZ_CEEDBP010000008.1, from coordinate 185,354 downwards.
CCGCCATGGCCGCGAAGGTGCCGACGAGGGAGACCGGGATGGCCAGCACCGGGATGATCGCCGCGCGCCAGCGCTGCAGGAACAGGATCATCACCACGACGACGAGGCCCACCGCCTCGAAGATGGTGTGGATCAGCCCGCTGACGCTCTCGGCGATGAAGCGGGTCGGGTCATAGGCGATGTCGTAGCCGAGGCCGGGCGGGAATTCCGCGGCGATGGCCGCCATCTCGGCGCGGATCAGCTTGGCCGTCGCCAGCGCGTTCGAGCCCGGCCGCTGGGTGATGGCCAGCGCCACCGCCGGCTTGCGGTGCAGGAAGCTGTTGGTGGTGTAGGTCAGCGCGCCGATCTCGATCCGCGCCACGTCGCGCAGCCGCACCACGCTGCCGGTCTCGCTCGCCTTGATGATGAGCTCGCCGAATTGCTCCGGCTCCATCAGCCGGCCGAGGAAGGTGAGGCTCGGCTGGAAGGCTTGGTCGGCGATCGGCGGCTCGGCGATGGTGCCGCCGGCGATCTGGACGTTCTGCGCCCGGACGGCGGCGACGATGTCGCCGGCCGTCAGCCCGAGGTCGGCGATGCGTTCCGGGTCGAGCCAGAGCCGCATGGCATAGTCACGGGCGCCGAACATGGTGATGTCGCCGATGCCGTCCAGCCGGTTCAGCCGGTCCTTCACCTGGCGCAGCGCGTAGTTCGAGATATAGAGCTGGTCGTAGCTGTCGTCGGGCGACAGCATGAAGGCGATCATCAGCAGGTCGGGCGCGTTCTTGCGCGTCGTCAGGCCCAGCCGGCGCACCTCCTCGGGCAGCCGCGGCGTGGCGATGGCGACCTGGTTCTGCACCAGCACCTGCGCCTTATCGAGATCGGTGCCCAGCTTGAAGGTGACAGTCAGGGTCACCCGGCCGTCGCTGGTGGACTGCGAGTACATGTAGAGCATGCCCTCGGTCCCGTTGATCTCCTGCTCCAGCGGTGTCGCCACGGTATCCGCGACCACCTGGGCGGAGGCGCCGGGATAGGCCGCCGTCACGACGATGGTGGGCGGCGCCACATCCGGGTATTCGCTGACCGGCAGGGTGACATAGGCGATGCCGCCGATGATCATCAGCAGGATGGACAGCACCATCGCCAGCACCGGCTGGCGGATGCCGAGCTGACCGAGACCGTTCACCGCCCCGGTCCCGTCAACGGGCCATGCCGGCGGGGGCGGGCCCGGTCAGCATCGTCTCGGCCGGCGGCGGCGCCGGGATGGGCTGGCGGTCCGGCGTCACCGGCTGGCCGACGCGGATGCGCTGCAGGCCATTGGTCACCACCACATCCCCCGCCGCCAGCCCCTGGCGGACCACGCGCAGCCCGTCGATCAGCCGGCCGAGCTGCACCTCCCGCATCGAGACGACGTTGCCCGGGCCGAGGACGAAGACCACCTTGCGGGTCTGGTCGGTGCCGATGGCGGCATCCGGCAGCAGCAGCGCCTCATAGGGCAGCCCCGCCGGCACCCGGATGCGGGCGAAGATGCCGGGGGTGAAGAGCTCGTTCGGATTGGCCAGCCGGGCCCGGGCGCGCACCGTGCCGGTGCTGGCATCCGCGACATTGTCGACGAAGTTGATGGCGCCGCGGTGCCGATAGGCGGTCTCGTCCCCGAGCGAGAGCAGGATCGGCGTCGCGTTGTCGCGCGAGGAAGGCTGGCCCGCATCCACCCGCAGCCGCACGTAGCGCAGGAAGGCCGCCTGATCGACGTCGAAATAGACCTCGATGGGGTCGAGCGAGACGATGGTCGCCAGCAGGGTCGCCCCGGCATCGCCGCCGGCGACAAGGTTGCCGGGCGTCACCAGGTGCCGGCCGATGCGGCCGCCGATCGGCGCCGTCACCCGCGTCCATTCGAGGTCGAGGGCGGCCCGCTGCAGTTGCGCCTCGGCGATGGCGATGGCGGCCTGGGCGGAGCGCACCGCCTCGGCCCGCTGGTCCACCGTCGCCTCCGGCACCGCCTGGCTGCGCCGCAGCTCGTTGGCCCGGCCGAGCTCGCGCATGGTGAGATCGGCGCGCGAGCGGGCCTCGGCCAGCCGTCCCTGCACCTCGGCCAGCGCCGCCTGGTAGGGGCGCGGGTCGATGGTGAACAGCAGGTCGCCGCGCCGCAGCACTTGGCCATCGGTGAAATGCACGCCCGCCAGGGCGCCGCCCACCCGGGCGCGTACCTCCACCCGCTCGGCGGCGGCGAAGCGGCCGGTGTAGTCGTCGGTATCCATCACCCGTCGCTGCACCGGCTGGCCGACCGTCACCACGGGCGGCTGCTGGGCCCGGGCGGCCGGCGCCAGCAGCGCCAGCCCCAGCAGTGCCAGACCCAGCAGCGGGGCAGCCGGGATCCCGCGCAGGGCCGAGGTTCGGCGGTCCGCCGCGGGCGGCGCCATGCCCGCCCGCGTCCGACCTCGGCCCCGGCGCAAGATGGCCCGGCGCAAGATGGCCCGGCTCAGGATGCCTCGCTCAGGGCTTGCTGGCGGGGATGCGCGGCAGCGGCTGCACGCCGCCGACATCGGTGCCCGGCATGCCGGAACGGGTGACGACCGGGCGGCCCTCCCCGGTATTGCCGGTGATGGTGGCGGTGCCGGCGGAAGCATTGGCGCTATGCGGCTGCGCGGCGCCTTCGGTGCGCAGCGGCGGTGCGGCGGTGCCACGGCTTTCCCCGGCGATCGGCGGGCCGGAGGGCGCCGAGACATCGGCGCAGGCGGCAAGCGCGACCAGCGCGGCGAAGAGGGCAATCCGGGAGATCATGGCGGCGTCCTTCGTGAGTGTTTCGCTGCCCGATCATCGTCCCCGGGGGGACCGGGGCGCTTGCACCCGGTTGCGTCGGACAGCCCGAGGTTGCGCTGAAATGATCCGGGCCTCTTGTCCTTTCGTGCTGTCATTCCCTGGCCGCCGGGGTTTCGTTCAGGTCATGCCGCCGCGGGCGCAGTCCCAGGCCACCTCGATCAGCCGGGCCAGCACATCGGCTTCCGCCGCCTGGCGCGGCGCGGCGACAAGGACCAGGCCGGGCGGGAGGCCGCGCCGCCCCGCCGCCGGATGCGGCACCGCCCAGAGCATGCGGATCGCGGCCTGGTGCCAGGCGGCAGGCAGCGGCAACAGCAGGCTGCCGTCCGGCAACGGCTGCAGCCGGGCGAATTCGGTCTCCGCCAGGAAGGCCTCGGCCGGGCCCCGCGCCATCTCCGGCGCCAGGAACAGGCCGAGCGACCCCGGCTCGGCCGCCAGCCCCGGCCGCGCGAGGCCCGGGCCGGTGACCACGCCGGCCAGCCGCGCCAGGGCGCGGTCCAGGGTGCGCTGCCGGGCGGCGAGCGGCGCGGCCCGGTCCGGCTCCTCCCCGGGCAGGGCGCGGGGCGGTGCCTTGTCCCGCAGCGGCAGGGAGGCGGGTGGTGCGGGACCATTCATGGGTGACGTCAGCCGGCGGTGGTGGCGGCCGGCTCCGGCAGGCGGTCCCGGACCGGCGGCCCGCCGGTGCGCAGGGCGGCCGGCCCCGCCGCATCCACCGCGGCCCCTTCCGCCGCAGCCTGGTCCAGCAGCGCCGCCCGCCAGGCGCTGGGAGTCGTGCCCAGCAGCCGGCGGAAGGTGGCGGTCAGATGCGCATGGGAACAGAAGCCGGCCTCGATCGCGGCATCGATCAGCGGCAGGCTGGCATCGGCCAGCAGCGCCTGCGCCCGTTCCAGCCGCCGCCGCATCAGCCAGGCCTGCGGCGCATGGCCCGTGGTCTGCTTGAAGGCCCGGCTGAAGTGGAAGACGCTGAGCCCGGCGACCGCCGCCAGCTCGGCCAGCCGGATGGTGCGGCCCAGGTTCTCCGCGGCGAAGGCTTCCACCCGGCGCAGCCGCCAGGCGGCCAGCCCGCCGCCGTCGTTGCCGGCCACCGGCACCCGCGCCAGCATCGCATCGGCCAGCCGCGCCACCAGAGCGTCGCCCAGCGGCCCGGTCACCGGGCCACGGTCGCCCCGCTCCACCGCCTCCGCCAGCCCGCGGATCAGCGGCACCAGCAGGGGATCGCGGATCCGCAGGGTGGCGCCGCCGGCCAGCGGCTGGCCTTCCAGCTGCGCCAGCATGGTGCGCAGCGGCGCATCCCCGATCAGCAGCAGGATGCCGCTGGCGCCGAACCACTGCGGCGGCGCCGGCTGCGGCCCGAGCACGACCAGGATCTCGCTCGGCAGCAGCGGCGCCGGGCGCACGCCGAGCCCGATCCGGCCGCCGCCGGCCGTGGGCAGGAAGACGAGGTGGTCATGCCGGCCGAGGGCCAGCGGGAAGCCGCCGCTGAGCCGCACCAGGTGATGCAGCCGGATGCCGCCGGCCGGCGTGGGCCGGTCCCAGAGCAGGGGATCGGCGAAGGGAGACGCAATTGCCATTCTCGGTGGATGCTCCGCCGGATGCACCAATGCGGCCTGGCACCGCGACGATGGCGAGGGGCGCAGTCACGTCCCCCGCGGCGGCATGCCACGCCCCGTTCGGAACATTCTGCGGCGGCCGATGTCGGGGTGTTCATGAAAACTGCGCAACGTTGAACTTTCCCTCATCATCCGGATCATTCGACCTCGAGCCCGCCCTCCTGCTCCAGCCTCGCCAGGATCGACCCGGTGCCGGGGCCGTCGCTCCAGGCCGGGGCTTCCAGCCGGGCCAGCAGCGCCGCCGCCTCCTCATGCATCGCCAGCCGGTGGTCGAGCAGGCGGACCGCCGCCGCATCGCCGATATCCTCGATCGCCACCCGCACGCAGCGGATGGCGGCGGCGATGGCGGCATGGTCGGCGGCGAGCTGCGCCGCCATCCGCAGGGCCGCGGGCACGCCGCGTTCCTCGGTCAGGCCGGTCAGCGCCAGCAGGTCGGCGCAGGATCCGGGCGCCGGATGCTCCAGCACCCGCAGCCGCCGCGCCAGCGCCTCCAGCGCCTGCTGCAGGTCCTGCTGCTGCGCCAGCAGCACGCCGTCCAGCAGCAGCGCGGCGGTGCCGCAGGCATTCCAGCGGAAGCCCTGGATCTTGGCGGCGAGCACCGCCGTATCGGCCAGGATCCGTGCCAGGGCCACGGCGACGACATGCCGGTCGGCGGCAGGCACGCGGCAGTCGGCGTCCATGCGGCGGCTCCTCCGGCAGGCGCCCGGCCGCGGGCCCCATGCCTCATCCCGGCAGCCTAGCCTGGCCTGGCATGCCCCCTCTCGCGCCGGATTGCGGCGGGACGCGCCGGCTTGCGGTCTCCGCGGCGAAGCCGGGCGCGCGACGGCGGGCGCACCATTGTGCAAGCCAGCCCGGCCCCGCCGCCGCATCATGCCGCCCGATGCCGGCGATCGCCGCCGGATTGGAGGGGATCAGCCCGATGCCGATTGCGCCCGCCGCACCACCCGACCTCATCCTGCACCACGGCCGCATCACCACGCTGAATCCCGGCCAGCCGGAAGCCCAGGCCATCGCGGTGCGGGACGGGCTGGTGCTGGCGACCGGCAGCGATGCCGAGCTGCTGCCGCTGGCCGGCCCGGCGACGCGGCTGGTGGACCTCGGCGGGCGGCGGGTGATCCCGGGCCTCGCCGACAACCACATCCACATCATCCGCGGCGGGCTGAACTACAACCTCGAGCTCCGCTGGGACGGGGTGCGCAGCCTGGCCGATGCCATGGACATGCTGCGCGCCCAGGTCGCCCGCACCCCGGCGCCGCAATGGGTGCGCGTCGTCGGCGGCTTCACCGAGCACCAATTCGCCGAGAAGCGCCTGCCGACGCTGGCGGAGATCAATGCCGTCGCGCCGGAGACGCCGGTCTTCATCCTGCACCTTTATGACCGGGCGCTGCTGAACGCCGCCGCGCTGCGGGCCGCCGGCTATGGCCGCGACACGCCGAACCCGCCCGGCGGCGAGATCCAGCGCGATGCCGCCGGCAACCCGACCGGCCTGCTGCTGGCCCGGCCGAATGCGATGGTCCTCTACGCGACGCTCGCCGCCGGGCCGAAGCTGCCGCCGGAGTACCAGCTCAACTCGACCCGGCACTTCATGCGGGAGCTGAACCGCCTCGGCGTCACCAGCGCCGCCGATGCCGGCGGCGGCTTCCAGAACTTCCCCGACGACTACGGCATCATCGACCAGCTCCACCGCGCCGGGGAGCTGACGGTCCGCATCGCCTATAGCCTCTTCACCCAGAAGCCGAAGGGGGAGCTGGCGGATTTCACCCGCTGGACCGGCATGGTGAAGCCCGGCGACGGCGACGCCATGTACCGCCACAACGGCGCCGGCGAGATGCTGGTCTTCACCGCCGCCGACTTCGAGGATTTCCGCGAGCCGCGCCCGGAGATGCCGGCGGCGATGGAGCCCGACCTCGAGCCGGTCATCCGCCTGCTGGCCGAGCACAAATGGCCCTTCCGCCTGCATGCGACCTATGACGAGACCATCTCCCGCGCCCTCGATGTCTACGAGAAGGTCCACCGCGACATCCCGATCGATGGCCTGCACTGGTTCATCGACCATGCCGAGACCATCTCCGACCGCAACATCGAGCGCATCGCCCGGCTCGGCGGCGGCATCGCGGTGCAGCACCGCATGGCCTACCAGGGCGAATATTTCATCGAGCGCTACGGCGCCGCCGCGGCCGAGCGCACGCCGCCGGTCGCGCGGATGCTCGAGCTCGGCGTGCCGGTCTCGGCGGGGACGGATGCGACCCGGGTCGCCAGCTACAACCCTTGGGTCTCGCTCTCCTGGCTGGTCACCGGCATGACGCTCGGCGGCCAGCGGCTCTATCCCCCGCGCAACCGGCTGGACCGCACCCAGGCGCTGCGCCTCTGGACCGAGGCGACCGCCTGGTTCACCCGGGAGGAAGGGCTGAAGGGAAGGCTGCAGCCGGGGATGTATGCCGACCTCGCGGTGCTGACCGAGGACTACTTCGGCGTGCCGGAGGACCGGATCCAGGACATCGAGAGCCTGCTGACCCTGGTGGGCGGCCGCATCGTCCATGGCGCCGGGGATTATGCCCCCCTCGCCCCGGTGCTGCCGCCGCCGATGCCCGACTGGTCCCCGGTGCGGCATACCGGCGGCTACAAGTCCCGGCTGCGGGCCGAGGCGGTGGACCCGAACCGGACGCTCGCCCGGCTGGCCGCGGCCTGCGGCTGCGGCACCGCCTGCGGCGTCCATGGCCATGCCCATGCCTGGGCCCGCCCCGCCGCGCCGGTGCGCGACGAGGGCGGCTTCTGGGGCGCCCTCGGCTGCCTCTGCTGGGCCGTCTGAAACCCCCTTCTGCGTCAAGGAATCCCGCCATGCCCTTCATCACCACCACCGACGGCATCGAGCTGTTCTACAAGGACTGGGGCCCGAAGGAGGCCACGCCGCTGGTCTTCCACCACGGCTGGCCGCTGACCGCCGACGACTGGGACGCGCAGATGCTGTTCTTCCTGCACCAGGGCTTCCGCGTCGTCGCGCATGACCGCCGCGGCCATGGCCGGTCCAGCCAGAGCTGGACGGGCAATGACATGGATACCTATGCCGACGACGTCGCCCAGCTCACCGCCGCGCTCGGCCTGAAGGGCGCGATCCACATCGGCCATTCGACCGGCGGCGGCGAGGTCGCCCGCTACCTCGGCCGGCACGGCACCGGCCGCGTCGCCAAGGCGGTGCTGATCGGCGCCGTGCCGCCCATCATGGTGAAAACGGAGGCCTATCCGAACGGCCTGCCGGCCGCGGTCTTCGACGGCATCCGCGACGGCGTGGCCAACAACCGGGCGCAATTCTACCAGGACCTCACCCTGCCCTTCTACGGCTTCAACCGGCCGGGCGCCGTGGTCTCGCAGGCGGTGCGGGACAATTGGTGGCGCCAGGGCATGATGGGCTCGGTGAAGAGCCACTACGACTGCATCGAGGCCTTCTCCGCCACCGACTTCACCGCAGACCTCGGCAAGATCGACGTGCCGGTGCTGGTGATGCATGGCGACGACGACCAGATCGTGCCGATCGGCAATGCCGGGCTGCTCTCGGCCAAGCTGATCAAGGGCGCGACCCTGAAGGTCTATCCCGGCTATCCCCATGGCATGGCGACGACCCATGCGGCCGAGATCAACGCGGACCTGCTCGCCTTCATCAAGGGCTGATCAGGCCGCCCTGGGACTAGGCAGGGCGCGGTGCCGGGTCGAAGCCATCCGGCACCACCCCGCGCGGGGCGATGAAGTCGTAGGGGCCACGGGCGAGGAACTGGCCCGTCCCCGGCTCCGCCTGCACCACCCCGTCGCGCATCACCACCGCGCCGCGGCGGACCGTCGCCACCGGCCAGCCGGTGACCTCCAGCCCCTCATAGGGGGTGTAGTCGATGGCATGCTGCATCAGCGCGTTGGTGATGGTGACCTTCTTCTTCGGATCCCACAGCGCCAAGTCGGCATCGGCGCCGATCGCGATGGCCCCCTTGCGCGGCGCCAGGCCCATCAGCCGGGCCGGGTTGGTCGCGGTCAGCCGGACGAAGTGGTCGAGCGTGATGCGGCCCTTCGAGACGCCCTCGCTGAACAGGATCGGCAGCCGCGCGGCGAGGCCGGGGATGCCGTTCGGGATGTCGCGGAAATTGGCGTCGCGGCCGCTCGACGCCTTGCCGGCGCCGGGCTTGCCCATGCTGAAGCCGCAGTGGTCGGAGGAGACGACGTCCAGCGTGCCGCGCCGGATCATCTCCCAGACCTTGGCCTGTTCCGCGGCGCTGCGCGGGCTCGGGCTGCACATGAAGGCGGCGCCCTCGAAGCCGGGCCGGTCCATGTCGGCGGCGGTCAGCGCCAGGTATTGCGGGCAGGTCTCGCCCCAGACCTTCACCCCACGATGCTGGGCGCGGGCGATCTCCTCCGCCGCCTCCTCGCAGCTCACGTGGAAGACCTGGATCGGCTGGTCCACCAGCTCGGCCAGGGCGATAGCGCGATGCGTCGCCTCCCGCTCCACCACCGGCGGGCGCGACCAGGCGTGGTATTTCGGCGCGGTCAGGCCGGCCTTCAGCAGCGCCTCGGTCCGCCAGTTGATCGCGGCGTAATTCTCGCAATGCACGGTCACCAGGCAGCCGTGCTTCCGCGCCGTCACCAGCACCTTCAGGTATTGCTCGTCCGGTAGGTGCAGCGGCTCATAGGTCAGGAAGACCTTCAGGCTGCGGATGCCCTTGGCGACGATCTGCGGGACCTCGCGCTCCAGCACGTCCTCGGTCGCATCGCTGATGATCTGGTGGAAGCTGTAGTCCACCATGCCGCGGGCGGCGCGGGCCTCGTAGTCGGCCAGCCGGGGCAGGATCCCCTCCCCCTTCCACTGCGGCACGAAGCAAACGACGCTGGTGGTGCCGCCGGCGAAGGCGGAGACGCTGGCCGAGCCGAAGCTCTCCTCCTGCACCGTCACCTCGGTGGCGGGCGCGCCGCCGGCGCTGGTATAGCCGCCGCGGGAGGGTTCCTCGATGTGGCAGTGGGTGTCGGCGCCGCCCGGCAGCACCAGCAGCCCATCGGCATCCAGGGTCGCCGAGCCGCCGGGGATGTTTTCGGCCAGGGCGACGATGCGCCCGCCGCGGATGCCGATGTCGCAGCGCATGGTGCCGAGGCCGCTGGCCACCGTCCCGCCGCGCACCACCAGATCGTAATCGGCCATCGTCGTCTCCCGCGCTGTCGCGGGGATGATGCCGCCGGGCTGCCGCCCGCGTCTATGGGGCGGGGCTAGGCGGCGCCGGCGACCGGCAGCCGGGCCAGGCCCTCGGGCGTCAGCGCCCGCAGGAAGGCCTCGCCCCAGCCTTCCGGCGTCGTCCCGGCGATGGCATCCCAGGCGGCCTGCCAACGGTCCCGCCGCTCGGCGAGCGGCATGTCGAGCGCCCGGTGTAGCGCCTCCGCCATGCCCTCCGCATCATGCGGATTGACCAGCAGGGCGGAGCTGAGCTGCGCCGCCGCGCCGGCGAAGCGCGAGAGCACCAGCACGCCCGGATCGGCCGGGTCCTGCGCCGCGATATATTCCTTGGCGACGAGGTTCATGCCGTCGCGTAGCGGGGTCACCACGCCGACACGGGCGAGGCGCATGAAGGCGGCCACGGTATCCCGCGCCTGCGGCCGGGCCAGCAGCCGCAGCGGCAGCCAGTCCGGCTCGCCGAATTCGCTGTTGATGGCCCCCGCGGCACTGTCCACCTCGGCGCGCAGCCGGCGATAGGCGGCGACATCCTCGCGGGAAGGCGCGGCGATCTGCAGCATGGTCGCGCTGCGGGCCGGGCGGCGGGCGATGGTGCGGCTGAAGGCCTCCAGCCGTTCCGGCAGGCCCTTGGTCGGGTCCAGCCGGTCGACGCCGAGCAGCAGGGCCTGGCCGCGCAGGGACTTGGCCAGCAGGGTCGCCGGCTCCTCCCGCGCCTGGGTTGCCGCCGTCGCGGCGAATTCCCGCGCATCGATCTCGGCCGGGAAGACGCCCAAACGCACCGGCCGGCCGGCCATCTCCATCATCTGGTCGCCGATCCGCTCGGCGCCGGCGAACTCGATCGCGGTGGCGGCGAAATTGTCGCGGTCGGTCGCGGTCTGGAAGCCGATCAGGTCGGCCTCCAGCAGATCCTGGATCAAGCCGCGGATGCCGGGGGCGACGGCCACGGCCTCAGGCCCCGGGAAGGGCACATGCAGGAAGAAGCCGGTCGGGTTGCGCACGCCCTGGCCGCGCAGCGCACCGGGCAGCGACATCAGGTGGTAGTCATGCACCCAGATCCGGTCGTCGTCCCGCAGCAGCGGCGTCAGGCAGCGGGCGAAGCGCCGGTTGACCTTGCGATAGGTGTCGAGGTCCTGGCGACGGAACTGCATGAGGTGCGGCAGCGCATGCAAGGTCGGCCAGAGCACCCCGTTGGAATAGCCGGTATAGTAGCCGGCGTGCTCGGCCTCGGTCAGGTCGAGCGTGGCATAGCCCACGGCGCCGCGCTGGGCGAAGCTCGGCGCGGTGGTGGTGCCGGGCGGCCGCTCCGTCACCGCGCCGCTCCAGCCGAACCACAGCCCGCCCCGGCGCTGCATCAGGCCGAGCAGGGCAACTGCAAGTCCACCCGCATGCCCGGCATTGCCCGAAGGCACCGGCACCCGGTTGGAGACGACGACGATCCGGCTCATCCCACCTCCAGCAGCGCAACCGGCAGGCGGGAGAGGACATCCGAGAGAGGCAGTCGATCTCCCTCGAGCATGGCCCCGGTCAAACCGTCCCGCCACCGCTTCGCCACAATGTGACGCGGCAACACGAGTTCGGTTCCGCCCCATTCCGCCACCGGCACGAGCGGCAGCTCCGCCTGCCCCATCAGCGCCGTCGGCAGGCGGGTGGCGACGGCGATCACCACCCCCTCCTTGTGGACGCGGGCGAAGGCCAGGACATGCGCCGCCTGCGGCCCTTCCACCGTCAACGGCAGGTAGTCGCCTGCCGCGAAGACCGCCGGATGGGCGGCGCGCATGGCGAGGCAGCGGGCCAGGATGGCCTGCTTCACCCGCCCGTCCCGCCAATGCCCGAGCAGCGCCTCGGGCGCCTCGCCGGATTCCAGCGCCGCCATGCGGGCCGGAAAATCGACCGGGGTCCGGTTGTCCGGGTCCACCAGGCTGAGGTCCCAGAACTCGGTGCCCTGATAGAGGTCGGGCACGCCCGGCGCGGCGCAGCGGAGCAGGGTCTGCGCCAGGCCATTCACCGCCCCGGGCAGGGCGAGCCGCCCGGCGAAGCCGGCGATCTCCTCTCGCAGGTGGCTGGCGCGATCGGCCGCCATGCAGGCGAAGACGAAGTCGCGGCAGGCCGACTCGTACTCGGCATTGGGCACCGCCCATTCGGTCCGGCGCTTGGCCTCGCGCAGCGCCTTCTCCTGCCAGGCGACGACGCGTTCGAGGAAGGCATTCACCCCCTCCTCGTCCTCCGGCGACAGGCCCAGCGGCCAGGCGCCGACCAGGGTCTGGTACAGCATGAGCTGCGCGCTCATGCCCGGCGCGGCGCCATCCTCCAGCTCCTTGCGGAGCTGCGAGTTCAGCCGGGTCCAGCGCTGCACCGCGGCGGCCCATTCCTCCGGGATTTCGGACAGCACCGCGAGCCGGGCGCGGACATCCTCGCCCCGCTTGTGATCATGCGTCGCCGTCGCCAGCAGGGCGCGGGGAAAGTTCTTGGCCCGCGCCCGGGCCGCGCCGTGGAAGCCGCCCGGCGTCACCGCGAAGCGGGCGGGGTCGGAGCCAACCTCGTTGCGCGAGATCAGGCGGCCGTAGCGGTAGAAAGCGGTGTCCTCGACGCTCTTCGCCGCGACCGGGGCGGAAAGCTGCTGGAAGCGCACCGCGGCGGAAAGTCGCTCGCGCCGCAGCGCCGGGGCCAGGGCCCGCGGCGGCTCGCCGCCCAGCCAGCCATCCAGGAGGTCCAGCAGCGGCCGGTCCGCCGCGCGGATGGTGCGGCGGGCACCGGCCAGCGCCCAGTCGAGGATGCGCTTGTCCTCGGCATTCCGCCCGCCGGTCGAGATGTAGATCCGGTAGAGCGGGAAATGGACCAGCACCTCCACCAGGGACCGGCGCAGCGCCGTCAGGGTGAAGTCCCGCGTCACCAGGTCCCGGCTGGCGACGCGCTTCAGCGCCGCGGCGGTCGCGTTCAGCTCGGAGGCGAGGTTGTCGCGCAGGATCTGCCGCCGCGCCTCGCGCGCCTCGTTCTCGAAATGCCCGGAGCGCCCGGTATGCTCGACCCAGAGCGCGGTCAGCGGCTCCTCCCCCGCCGGGTCGTGCAACACGCCGCTCGCCTCATCCATGAAGTCGTAGCCGGTGGTGCCATCCACCAGCCAGTCGGTCCGGAGCGATTCGAAGGGCGCCAGGATCTTCTCGACCCAGACCAGCGGCGGCTGGTCCGGCCGCACCGCCTGCATCCGGCGATAGAGCTTGCGGCAATAGCCGCGCGGATCGGCGAGGCCGTCGATGTGGTCGATGCGCACGCCGTCGATGGCGCCCTCGGCATAGAGCTTCAGGATCAGCTCATGCGTCGCATCGAAGACCTCGGGCAGCTCGACGCGCAGGCCGGCGAGCGAGGTGATGTCGAAGAAGCGGCGCCAGTTGATCTCGTCCGCCGCCGCCCGCCACCAGGCGAGGCGGTAGTGCTGGCGTTCCAGCAACCGGTGCAGCCGGTCCCGCCCGGCGTCCTCCAGCGGGTCGAAGGCCTCCAGCGCGGCATGCAGCCGGGCGGCGCCGGCCGCATCGGCGGCGAGGTCGCGCAGCTTGGCATGGCCATCGGCGGCGGCGGCCCGGGCGGCGACGCGGTCGCGCAGATGCAGGCCGATCCGGCCGAATTCCTGCGCCAGCTCCTCGAGCGCCGGATCCCCGGCCCCACGCAGGACATGGGTGTAGTGCTGCGGTGCGATCGGAAAGCGATGCTCGAAATACTGCGCGTAGAACTGCCCGGTCTCGGCATCGAAGCGCAGCGTCAGGTCGCCGGAGGGCAGCACCTCGCCGTAGGACGCGCCGAGGAAGGGCGCCAGCATCCGGTTGTGCAGCGTCCGGTCGGGCGGCTCCCAGTCGATGTCGAAGAAGCTGGCGTAAGGGCTCTGGCGACCCCATTCGAGCACGTCGAGCCACCAGGCATTGTCGGCCCCGCCGACGCCCATGTGGTTCGGCACGATATCGAGGATGAGCCCGAGCCCGGCCTGCTTCAGCGCCGCGACCAGCCGCTCCAGCGCCGGCTCGCCGCCCAGCTCCGGGTTGATCCGGCCATGATCCACGATGTCGTAGCCATGGGTGGAGCCGGGCCGCGCCTTCAGGATCGGCGAGGCATAGAGGTGGCTGATGCCGAGGCGGGCGAAATAGGGGATGAGGGGGACGGCGTCATCGAGGGTGAAGCCGGCGTGGAATTGCAGTCGCGCGGTCGCGGTCAGCGGAATGGGCATCAAGTTCCTCGTGGCCGGGCGCTGGCGAAGGCCTCGATGCGACGGGCGACCTCGGGCGCATCGAGCAGGGTGGCGGCATCGCCGGGCAGGCGGCGGCACCAATTCGGGTGGCCCTCCACCGTGCCCGGCAGGTTGGGCTGTTCCGGCAGCGCGAGGGCATCCTCGAGCGGCAGGATGGCCAGCGCGCAGGCAGCGCTGCCGACCTGGGCGATGGCGGCATCGACCGCCGCCTCGCCATTCCCGGCCGGCGGCTCCGGCGCGGTGGTGGCGCCGCTAGCGCGGAGAGCAGCCCACAGCGCCTTGCGATCCACCGCGCGACGGGCGACCTCGGCATCCGCGGCCGCGTCGTCGGGGAAGAGCGAAAGCTTGCGGCGCCACTCGATGTCGTTGCCGCCCCACCAGCCGACGATGGTCGGCAGGTCATGCGTCGTCGTCATCGCCGCGGCATCGGGCGACCAGCCATGCGGCGGGCGATAGGCGCCATCCGGCTCCTGCTCGAACCACAGCACGCGCATGCCGAGGATGCCGGCATCGGCCATGCGGCCCTGGAAGCCCTGCGGCAGGGTGCCGAGGTCCTCGCCGATGACGATGGCGCGGTGGCGATGCGATTCGAGCGCCAGCAGCCGCAGCATGTCCTCGATCGGGTAGCGGAGGTAGGCGCCCTCAGCCGGGCCCATGCCCTGTGGCACGACCCAGAGCCGGGCGAGGCCCATCGCATGGTCCACCCGCACGCCGCCGGCGTGGCGGAAGGCGGCCCGCAGCAGCTCGCGGTAGGCGCCGAAGCCGCCGGCCCGCATCTCGAGCGGCGAGAAGGCGGTCAGCCCCCAGTCCTGGCCGAGCGGGGAGAAGATGTCGGGCGGCGCGCCGACCGTGACGCCGGGCAGGATCTCCCGCTGGCGCGACCAGGCATGGCTGCCGCCGCCATCGGTGCCGACCGCGAGATCGGCGATGAGGCCGACCGGCATCCCGGCCTCCCGCGCCGTCTCCTGCGCCGCCTGCTGGGAGGCATCGGCGAGCCACTGGCAGAAGGCGTGGAAGGCGACCTCGCGCGCATGGTCGCGGGCGAAGCGCTGCATGCCGGCGGAGTGCGGGGTGCGGTATTCCTCCGGCCAGGACCGCCAGTGCCACAGGGCCGGATCGCCGCCGTAGAGATGCGCGTGCAGCGCCTCGAAGCGGGCGTGGTCCTCCAGCGCCGGGCCGGCGTCGCTGCGGAAGTCGACGAAGCCCGGGTGGTCGGCGTGGTGGTGGAACAGCGCGCGCAGGCGGGCGAGCTTGCGGCCGGTCGCCTCGGGCCAGTCGATCAGCCCTGCCGCATCGGTCAGCTGCGCCGGCTGCGGGCCGAGCGCGGCGGAAGGGTCCGCCAGCAGCACGTTGCGCATGATGCGGGAGGAGGGCGAATAGGGCCCGTACTTGTTGGGGTCCGCCGCGAAGAGCGCATGCGCCGGGCTGACCGCCAGCGCGGTGGCGCCGCGCTTCCCGGCCGACCGGGCGAGGTCCGCCACGCTGCCGAAATCGCCGATGCCGTCGTCGCCCGGCCGGCGCAGCGACGGGATCTGCGCCGCCAGCGCCCAGGCCGCACCGCCACGATGCACCTCGGCCCCGACGTCGTTCAGGGTGAGGCAACGGGGCGGCGCTGCGGCGATGGTGGTATGCCCGCCATCGAGGGTGAGGCGGTGGTAGCCGGGGGTGGAGACCGCAGGCAGCCGCGCCTCCCCGCCCCAGCCTGCCTCGAGCCGTCCCTCGATGCGGTCGCCGCCCTCGATGTCGAGGGTATAGCGATGCCCCGGCGACGCGCCCGGAATGGCCAGGCCCTCCGGCCCGATGGTCATGGTCAGCAGCGGCGGCAGCCGTTCCGCCAGGCGGCGGAGCCCCAGCATGGCCTCTTCCGCATCCGCCGGCAGGCCCTGCGCGGCCAGCACGGCCCGCAGGGTTTCCGCACCGACCGTCTGCGTCTCGCCGTGCACGTCCTGCCAGCGCGCGGCGATGCCGGCAGCCTCTGCCAGCGTCTGCAAGGACTCGTCCGAATTCATCCCGGCCCCTTCATCATCGGCCCATCGGCGGTCGCGCGCGTCTCGGGCGCGGCGATCAGGGCCACGGTGCAACGCGCCGGAAGCGAACCGGTGCCCAGCGACGCCGCGCCACCGGCAAGGCTTTCGAAAATCATCTTGCCCTGTGCCGTGCAGGACACGGGTTCGGGGCCGAGGTTGCAGGCCAGCGTCAGGATGCTGTCGTCGCCGAGCCGCCAGCGCGCCAGCACCGCCGCATCGCCCATCGGATGCGCACCGAGCGACCGCGCGCCCGGGAGATGCGGAATGATGCGGTCATGACGCAGGGCCAGCAGCCGGCGATGGGCCGCAAGGATGGCATCATGCGGCGGCCGCTCCGCTTCCGCGGCATCGGGCATCGAGCTGCCATAGGTATCCTGCGCATTCGGGTCGGGGATGCGGGCGCGCTTCTCGGCATCCTGGAAGGCGGCGAACTTGGCGAATTCCTTGCGCCGCCCTTCCCGCACCAGCGGCGCGAGCTCGTCGTTATGGTCGGTGAAGAACAGGAACGGCGCGGTCGAGCCCCATTCCTCGCCCATGAAGAGCATGGGGATCTGCGGCGAGAGCAGCAGCAGCCCGGTGGCCGCGGCCAGGGCATCCGGGTTGGCCAGAGCCGCGAGCCTTTCGCCGAAGGCACGGTTGCCGACCTGGTCGTGGTTCTGCAGGAACAGCACGAAGGCGGTCGGCGGCAATTCGCCGGAAGGCTCGCCGCGCGGCGCCCCGAGATGCGGCGAATGCTGGCCCTGGAACAGGAAGCCCTGCTCCAGCACGGTGGCGAGCTTGGCCGCGCCGGCGTCGGAGAAATCCTCGTAGTAGCCCTCGCGCTCGCCGGTCAGCAGCGGATGCAGGACATTGTGGCCGTCGTCGTTCCACTGCGCATCGAAGCCGCCCTTCGGCCGCAGGTGGTGCGCGGCGTTGTTCTCGTTCTCCAGCACCAGATGCACCTGGCGATCGGGGATCTCGCGCCGGACGCGGGCGGCGAGGTGATCGAGCCAATCGGCCTCGGCGATGGCATGCACGGCATCGAAGCGCAGGCCGTCGAAGCGATACTCGTGCAGCCAGAACAGCGCATTATCCTCGAAGTAGTCGCGCACCGGCTGCTGGCGGAAGTCGATGGCGGCGCCCCAGGGGGTATGCACGCCCTCGTTGAAGAAGCCCTTGGCATAGGCATGCAGATAGGCGCCGTCGGGGCCGAAGTGGTTGTAGACCACGTCGAGGAAGACCATCAGTCCATGCCCATGCGCGGCATCGATCAGCGACTTCAGCGCCTCCGGCGTGCCGAAGGAGGTGTCGGGCGCATAGGGCAGCACGCCGTCGTAGCCCCAGTTGCGGCCGCCGGGGAAATCCGCGATCGGCATCAGCTCGACCGCGGTGATGCCGAGCGACTTCAGCCGCGGCAGCGCCGCCTCCACGCCCGCGAAGCCGCCCATCGCGCCGGCATGCACCTCGTAGATCACCGTCTCATGCCAGGGCCGGCCGCGCCAGTCGCCGTGCCGCCATTCATGCGCCCGCGGGTCGAGGACGATCGAGGCATCATGCACGTCGCCGGCCTGGAGACGGGAGGCCGGATCCGGCACCGAGAGGTCCGGCGAGACGCGGAAGCGGTAGCGCGCGCCGGGGCGGACCGGCGCCTCCAGGCCATGCCAGCCATCGGCCTCGGCCTGCATCGGCCGCGGCGCCTCGCCCTCGACCTCCAGCGTGACGGTGGTGCTGTCCGGTGCCCAGAGGCGGAAGCGGGTGCCGCCCGTCTCCAGGACCGTTGCCCCCCAGGAGGTGGGCTGTGCGAAGCGAGTCATATCGGCAACCTCACGGCAAGCAGGACGACCGAATGCGCACCGACCGACACGGCATTGCCCGAAAGCGGATAGTCCTCCGCCTCCGGCACGGCGGTGTCGAGCACGACGGTCCAAGGAAATTCCGGCGGCGGCAGGGCGAAGTCATGCGCGGCGCCATCGGCATTCAGCCGCAGCAGGGTCGCATCGACGCTGCGGTCGGGCGCGGCCGTCGCGCGGCGGAGCGCCAGCGTCCGCGCTTCCGGCTCGTTCCAGGCATCCGGCGTCATGGCCTGGCCATGCTGGTCGAACCAGGCGATGTCGCTGAGGCCGGGCCGCACCTCGGCGCCGCCATGCAGGAAGACGGCGGGGCGCAGCGGCGGCAGGCGGTGCCGCAGGGCGATCAGCCGCGCGGTGAAGCGCTGCAGCGCCTGCGCCTCCGGCCCCGCCGCGCGGTCCCAGTCGACCCAGCTGATCTCGTTGTCCTGGCAATAGGCATTGTTGTTGCCGGCCTGCGTACGGGCCAGCTCGTCGCCGCCCAGCAGCATGGGGGTGCCGGCGGAGGCGAACAAGGTGGCGAGCATGGCGCGGGAGACGGCGGCGCGCGTCGCCCTGATCGCCGGATCGTCGGTCTCGCCCTCGACACCCCAGTTGTTGCTGTGGTTATCCAAATGGCCGTCGCGGTTGTCCTCGCCATTGGCCTCGTTGTGGCGCTGCTCATAGGCATTGGTGTCGCACAGCGTGTAGCCGTCGTGGCTGGCCAGGAAGTTGACGCTGGCCCAGGGCCGGCGACGGCGGCGGTCGAACAGCTCGGCGGAACCGGTGAGGCGCGCGGCGAGGTCGCTGCGGGTGCCGCTGTCGCCCCGCCAGAAGCGGCGGACGCCGTCGCGGTAGCGGTCGTTCCATTCGGCGAAGCCGGGCGGGTGGTTGCCCACCTGGTAGCCGCCGGGGCCGATGTCCCAGGGCTCCGAGATCAGCTTCACCTTCGAAAGGCAGGGGTCCTGGCGGATGGCGTCGAAGAAGCCGCTGCCCTGGTCGAAGCCGCCTGCCTCGCGCCCCAGGATGGTGCCGAGGTCGAAGCGGAAGCCGTCGACGTGGTAGTGCTCAACCCAATAGCGCAGGCTGTCCATCACCATCTGCAGCACGCGCGGGTGGTTGATATTCAGCGTATTGCCGGTGCCGGTATCGTTGATGTGGATACGCGCATCATCCGGCATGAGCCGGTAGTAGGAGGCATTGTCGAGCCCGCGCCAGGACAGCGTCGGCCCCATCTCGCTGCCTTCGCAAGTGTGGTTGTAGACCACGTCGAGGATGACCTCGATCCCGGCGGCATGCAGGCGGCGGACGGCGACCTTCAGCTCGTTCCGCATCCAGGGCTCGATGAGGTAGCGCGGCTCCGGTGCGAAGAAGCCCAGCGTCGAATAGCCCCAGTAGTTCTTCAGCCCCTTCGAGACCAGGAAGCGGTCCTGCAGGAAGGCATGGATCGGCATGAGCTCGATCGCGGTGACGCCGAGCTTCTGCAGGTGGTCCACCACGCGTGGATCGGCGAGGGCCGCGAAGGTGCCGCGTTCGCGCGGGGCGATGTCGTCGCGCAGCATGGTCAGGCCGCGCACATGCGCCTCGTAGATCACCGTGCGGTCCCAGGGGACGCAGGGCGGCCGGTCGTCGCCCCAATGGAAGCTGTCGTCGACCACGACGGATTTCGGCATGGCCGGCGCGCTGTCGCGGCGGTCGAA
Source organism: Belnapia sp. AC561 (assembly GCF_979252845.1). Lineage (NCBI taxonomy): Bacteria > Pseudomonadati > Pseudomonadota > Alphaproteobacteria > Acetobacterales > Roseomonadaceae > Belnapia > Belnapia sp. AC561. The sequence goes on along the minus strand of NZ_CEEDBP010000008.1, from coordinate 165,985 downwards.
GGTCAGGTCGGCGCGCCCGGCCCCGACGCGATAGCCGAACAGCACGTCGGACCAGCGCACCTCGCCCGAGAGCTGGCGCGCATAGGGGTCCAGCAGCAGCTTGTGCGGATTGAAGCGATGGCCCTGGCGCGGCTCATAGGGGCCATGCGCGCGGTAGCCGTAAAGCTGACCCGGGCGGGCTTCCGGCAGATAGCCGTGCCAGACCTCGTCGGTGCATTCCGGCAGCGGCAGCCGGGCGATCTCGCGCCGCCCGGCGGGGTCGAAGAGGCACAGGTCGATCCGCTCGGCATGCGCCGAGAAGACCGCGAAGTTGACACCGAGACCATCCCAATTCGCCCCTAGCGCGTGAGGTCGGCCGGGCAGCAAACGCGTCGGGACGGGCGGCATATTACCCCTTGGCCGTGAGGATCAGCACCGAAAGCGGCGGCAGCAGCAGCGAGACGGATTGGGCGAAGCCATGGCTCGCCACCGCTTCGGCCGTGACCGAACCACCGTTCCCGTTGTTTGTTCCCCCGTAGGTGGCGGCATCCGAGTTCACGACCTCGTGCCATGCGCCCGCTTCCGGTACACCGATGCGATAGGCGTAGCGCGGCACCGGCGTCATGTTGCAGACGACCAGCGCCGGCGGATCGCCCGCCTCGCCGAAGCGCAGATAGGCGAAGACGCTGTTGGCGCGGTCGTCGCCGACCACCCAGCGGAAGCCCTCCGGCGAGGCGTCCCGACGATGCAGCGCCGGGATGGCGCGATAGGCACCGTTCAGGTCATGCACGAGCTGCTGGATGCCGCGGTGCCGGGCATCGTCGAGCAGCGCCCAGGGCACCGTGCCGTCGTGGTTCCACTCGGCGGGATCGGCGATCTCGATGCCCATGAAGACCAGCTTCTTGCCGGGATGCGTCCACATGAAGGAGAGATAGGCGCGCAGGTTGGCGAATTTCTGCCAGGCGTCGCCCGGCATCTTCCCGAGCAGCGAGCCCTTGCCATAGACCACCTCGTCATGGCTCAGCGGCAGGACGAATTTCTCGCTCCAGGCATAGACCAGCCCGAAGGTGAGCTGGTCGTGATGGTACTGCCGGTAGACCGGATTCTCCTCGATGTAGTGCAGGCTGTCGTGCATCCAGCCCATGTTCCACTTGTAGGCGAAGCCGAGGCCGCCGTCGGGGACGGTATTCGTCACGCCGGGCCAGGCGGTGCTTTCCTCCGCCACCACGATGGCGCCCGGGCAGCGTTCCGCGACGACGGTGTTCAGCTCGCGCAGGAAGGCGACCGCCTCGAGGTTCTCGCGGCCGCCATACCGGTTCGGAACCCATTCGCCGGCGTTGCGCGAGTAGTCGCGGTAGAGCATCGAGGCCACCGCATCGACGCGCAGCCCATCGACGTGGAACTGCTCCAGCCAGAACAGCGCGCCGGCGAGCAGGAAGCCCCGCACCTCGTTGCGGCCGAAGTTGTAGATCGCGGTGTTCCAATCCTGGTGGAACCCCTCGCGCGGATCGGCATGCTCGTACAGCGCGGTACCGTCGAAGCGGTACAGGCCATGCGCGTCGGTCGGGAAATGCGCCGGGACCCAGTCGAGGATCACGCCGATCCCGGCGGCATGCGCCTGGTCGACGAAGTGGGCGAAGCCGGCGGGCGAGCCGAAGCGCGCGCTCGGGGCGAATTGCCCGAGCGGCTGATAGCCCCAGGAGCCGCCGAAAGGATGCTCCATGATCGGCATGAATTCGAGATGGGTGAAGCCCAGCCCCTGCACATAGGGGATCAGCCGATCCGCCAGCCGGTCCCAGTCCGGCGCCTCCCCGGTCGCATCGCGCCACCAGGAGCCGGCATGCACCTCATAGACCGCCATCGGCGCATCGGGCGCCTGGCGTGCGGCGCGGCGCGCCATCCAGTCATCGTCGGTCCAGCGGAAGGGCGTCGGGTCGATGACGCGGGAGGCCGTCGCCGGCGGCAGCTCCGTCGCCCGTGCCAGCGGGTCCGCCTTCAAGGGCAGCACCGAGCCATCCGGCCCGACCAGCTCATACTTGTAGCTCAGGCCCGGACGCAGCCCGGGGATGAACAATTCCCAGACGCCGGCCTCGCGCCGCAGCCGCATCGGATGGCGCCGGCCATCCCAGTTGTTGAAGCTGCCGACGACCGAGGCGCGTCGCGCATTGGGGGCCCAGAGGGCGAAGCGCACGCCGGCGACGCCATCCACCTCCATCGCCTGGGCGCCGAAGACCTTAGCGAGTTCGAAATGCCGGCCCTCGGCGAAGAGGTGCAGGTCGAGCGCGCCGAGCAGGAGGCCGAAGCTGTAGGGATCCTCCGTCTCCTGAACGCTGCCCGGCCAGTCGATGCGCAGCCGATAGGGCACGGTGCGGCTGACCTTGCCGACGAAGAGGCTGCCGCCGGAGACCGGCTCAAGCCGGCCGATCTCCTCCCCGCTGTCGCGCGCCAGCACGCTGACCGCGCGGGCACCGGGTTGCAGGGTCCGCACCTCGTCGCCATGCGGGCCGAGGATGGCGAAGGGATCGCCGTGCTGCCCGGCGAGAAGGGCGTCCATTCCGTCGATCATGCGGTGATCCGATCAGCCAGGGCGGCGAGGCCGCGCAGGGGAATGCCGATCCAGGCCGGACGATTGGCGGCCTCGTAGCGGATCTCGTAGCCGGCCTTCTCCAGCAGGAAGAGGTCGAGCAGCGCCGCCTCGGCACCGGCCGGCACCCAGGGGTTCTCCGCCGCATGCTCGACCGTGCGATAGGCCTCGAGGAAGGACCCCGCGGCCTCGCGCTGCCAGCGCTGGAACAGCGCGGCACGGCGTTCGATCGGCGCCGCGGTCGCGGCACCGGAAGCCTCGGTCGCCACCGCCACCGCCGCCGCATAGTCGAAGCTGCGCAGCAGGCCGGCGACGTCGCGCAGGGGGCTGCCCTTGGCACGGCGTTCCTCGAGCGAACGCGCCGGCTCGCCCTCGAAATCGACGATCACCGCATCGCCCTGGGCCACCAGCACCTGGCCGAGGTGGAAGTCGCCATGCACCCGCGTCTTCAGCGCGCCATCGGCCGAGAGCGCCAGCTTGTGCGCCGCATCCCGCAGCGCGCCGCGCATGGAGACCAGCTTCGCCGCGACCGGCGCCAGATCCTCCGCCAGGTCGCGCTGCTTCGCCAGCAGGTCGAGCGCCGGCTCGAGCTGTTCCAGCGCGCCCTTCGCCCAGGCCAGGCGATCGGCTTCGGTCGCCACCTCCGGCGTGAAATCCGGATTGTCGGTCGGCCGGGCCAGGGCCGCATGCAGCTCCGCCAGACGCTGGCCGAGGGCGGAGGCGAAGGCGAGATAGCCGGCGAAGGCATCCTCGGCCGCATCCTCGGTGAGCACCGCCTCATCGACCGCGCGGTGCAGCCAATCCTGCGTCCAGCCCCAGCCATCGCCCTGGTTGCGGACGAAGCCCTGGGCCAGCATCAGGGTGAAGGGCGTGCCATCGGGGGCGATGCGCACGACCTCGCCCAGCAGCGGCGCGATATTGGCGAAGCCGGCTTCCGTCAGGTAGCGCGTCACCTCGGCTTCCGGATGGATGCCGGCATTGATGCGGCGGATGATCTTCAGCACCACCTGCTCGCCGTAGATCAGCGAGGAGTTGGACTGCTCGGCCGAGAGGCGGCGGATTTCCGGCGCCTCCGGCATCGCCACCTCGGCGAGGCGCGAGGTCGCGTCGAAGCGGATCTCGCCATCCTCGGTCGGCAGCCGCAGCCCGCTCTGCAGCGCCTGCATCACCGCGGGCGGCATGCGGTCATCGGCGAAGGCATCCGTCAGGAAGCCGACGCGGCGCACCTGGCGCAGCCGCGCCAGGGCGAGCTGCGACGACAGCGGGCCGCTGCCCTCGGTATCCTCGACGCCGGCCAGCGGCAGGGCATAGCGCTCGGTGCGGCCCGGCAGCTGCACCTCGACCTCCGCCATGACGACGGCGCCCTTGGCCTCCGGCAGCGAGGCGATCGCGCCGATGCGGATGGCCTCGATCTTCTCGCCCTTGGCGGCGAACCAGCGCCGCTTCGGCAGGTATTCCGGCAGCACGAGCTGTTCGAGTTCGCGGCGCACGGCCGCTCCGAGGAGTTCTTTCACGTCGGCCTTCAGCACGAGGGTGCGGAGATCGGGCAGCGGTTCCGGGGATGGCGTATGCCAGGGCGGCAGCGCCTTCTCGGTCGCCAGCACGAACCAGTAGAAGCCATAGGGGGGAAGGGTCAGCAGGTAGGGAAGCTGGCCCACGGGGGGGAAGCTGGTGCCGCCGAGCATCTCCACCGGCACGCGGCCGGCGCAGGCCGAGAGATCCAGCTCCACCGCCTGCGCCGCGCGGGAAAGGTTGAAGACGCAGAGGATGGTGTCCTCGCCCTCCTCGCGCAGATAGGCCAGCACCTTGCGGTTCGCCGGATACAGCAGCTTCATCGAGCCGCGGCCGAAGGCGCGGCTGCGCTTGCGCACCGCCAGCATCCGCCGCATCCAGTTCAGCAGCGAATGCGGGTCGCGCGCCTGGACCTCGACGTTGACGGCCTGGAAGCCGTACATCGGGTCCTGCAGGGTCGGCAGCACCAGCGCCGCCGGGTCGGCCTTGCTGAAGCCGCCGTTGCGGTCGGGCGACCATTGCATCGGGGTGCGCACGCCGTCGCGGTCGCGCAGGAAGATGTTGTCCCCCATGCCGATCTCGTCGCCGTAGTAGATGACCGGGGTGCCGGGCATCGACAGCAGCAGCCCGTTCATCAGCTCGATCCGGCGGCGGTCGCGCTGCAGCAGCGGCGCGAGGCGGCGGCGGATGCCGAGGTTGATGCGGGCCCGCTTGTCGGCGGCATAAGTGGACCAGAGGTAGTCGCGTTCCTGGTCCGTCACCATCTCGAGCGTCAGCTCGTCATGGTTCCGCAGGAAGACCGCCCACTGGCAGCCCTCGGGAATGTCCGGCGTCTGCCGCAGGATATCGGTGATCGGGAAGCGGTCTTCCTGGGCGATGCCCATGTACATCCGCGGCATCAGCGGGAAGTGGAAGGCCATGTGGCATTCGTCGCCCTGGCCGAAATACTGCTGGGTATCCTCCGGCCACTGGTTGGCCTCGGCCAGCAGCATCTTGCCGGGGAAGGACTGGTCCACCTTGGCGCGGATGGTCTTCAGGACCGCGTGGGTCTCGTCGAGGTTCTCGTTGTTGGTGCCGTCGCGCTCGACCAGATAGGGCACGGCATCCAGGCGCAGGCCGTCGACGCCGATATCCAGCCAGAATTTCATCACGCCGAGCACCTCGGCGACGACGCGCGGATTGTCGAAATTCAGGTCGGGCTGGTGGCTATAGAAGCGGTGCCAGAAATAGGCCTTGGCCTCCGGATCCCAGGTCCAGTTGGACTTCTCGGTATCGACGAAGATGACGCGGGTATCCGGGTACTTCTGGTCGGTGTCGGACCAGACGTAGTAGTCGCGCGCGGCCGAGCCCGGCTTCGCGGCGCGGGCGCGCTTGAACCAGGGATGCTGGTCGCTGGTGTGGTTGATGACCAGCTCGGTGATGACGCGCAGGCCGCGGGCATGGGCTTCCCGCACGAAGCGCTTGGCATCGTTCAGCGAGCCGTAGCTCTCGTTCACCGCGCGATACTCGGCGATGTCGTAGCCGTCGTCGCGCAGCGGGCTCGGGTAGAAGGGCAGCAGCCAGAGCGTATCGACGCCGAGCTCGGCGATGTAGTCGAGCTTCTGCAGCAGGCCGGCGAAATCGCCGACGCCGTCGTCATTGGCGTCGAAGAAGCTCTTGATGTGGAGCTGGTAGATGACCGCGTCGCGGTACCAGTGGGGGTCCTGGGGAAGGGTCATGTCAGTGGCTCCCCGCCGGGCGCACGCGCCAGATGCCGAAGGGCAGTTCCGCCGGGTCGAGCCGGATCTGCTGGGTCTTGCCCTGCCAGGTGAAGCGGCTGCCGCGCATCAGGTCCTCTGCCTCCAATGCCCCGTCGTCGGGCAGGTCCCATTCCCAGAGCGGCAGCTCGACCGTCGCGGTCTGTGCCGCCCGGGGGTCGAGGCTGACGGCGATCAGCAGCACGTTGCTGCGGTCCGGCGTCTCCTTGCGGTACCAGAGCACCTGTGGGTTGAAAGCATTGTGGAAGGCAAGGCCCAGGTGGCTCTGCAGGGCGGGGTTGGCACGACGGATGGCGTTCAGGCGGGTGATCTCCTCGACGATGTCGCCCGGGGCCCGGTCGGGCCAGGCGCGCAACTGGTACTTCTCGGAATCCAGGAATTCCTCCTTGCCGGGGATGGCGCGGGCCTCGCAGAGCTCGAAGCCCTGGGTCATGCCCCAGAGGCCCGAGAGCGTGGTCGCCAGCGCGGCGCGGATCAGGAAGCCCGGGCGGCCGGACTGCTGCAGGAAGGGCGGGTTGATGTCCGGCGTATTGACGAAGAAATGCGGCCGGAAGAAATCCTTCGGCGCCGTGGTGATCAGCTCCGTCAGGTATTCCTCGATCTCCACCTTCTCGTTGCGCCAGGTGAAGTAGGTATAGGACTGGCCGAAGCCGCTCTTCGCCAGGCGATACATCACCTTGGGCCGGGTGAAGGCTTCGGCGAGGAAGACGGCATCCGGGTGCTGCGCCCGGATCTCGGCGATCAGCCATTCCCAGAAGGGGAAGGGCTTGGTGTGCGGGTTGTCCACGCGGAACAGCCGCACGCCCTGCTCGCACCAGAAGCGCACCACGTCGCGCAGCGCGATCCACAGGTCGGGCACCGCGCCCGGCTTGTAGAAATCGACGTTGACGATGTCCTCGTATTTCTTCGGCGGATTCTCGGCGTAGCGGATGGTGCCGTCCGGCCGCCAGTCGAACCAGTCCTTGTGCTCGCGCAGCCAGGGATGATCCGGGCTGCACTGGATGGCGAAGTCGAGCGCCAGCTCGAGCCCCTGCTCGGCCGCGGCGGCGACCAGCCGGCGGAAGTCGTCGATGGTGCCGAGCTCGGGATGCACGGCGTCGTGCCCGCCGGCCTCGGAGCCGATGGCATAGGGGCTGCCGGGATCATCCGGCCCCGGCGTCAGGGTATTGTTGCGGCCCTTGCGGTTCTTCAGCCCGATCGGGTGGATCGGCGGGAAGTACAGCACGTCGAAGCCCATGCGGCGGATGCGCGGCAGCTGGCGGATGACGTCGTCGAAGGTGCCGTGCTTGGCAGGATCCGCGGCCTGGCTGCGCGGGAACAGCTCGTACCAGCTGGCGAAGCGGGCGCCGGTGCGCTCGGCCTCCAGCGGGATCTCGGCGCTGCGGTTGCGGAAGGGGCGCGGGTCGGCGGCGGCCATCAGCGCGGCGGTCTGCGGCGCCAGCAGCAGGGACAGCCGCTCGGCCTCGGGCGCGGTCGCCAGGCGCTGCGCCAGATCGGCGAGGCTCGGGCCGGCGGCGGCGACCATCAGGCGGCCCTCCTCCAGTTCCAGACCCACCGGGACACTGGCCTTGTGCTTCTTCTCGAGCTCGTCGCGGAAGGTGGCGAAGGCGTCGCGCCATACCTCGACGGCATAGACGTAGCGGCCCAGCCGCTCCAGCGGGAAACTCGCCACCCAGCGGTCGTTGCCGAGCGGGCGCAGCCGCGTCTCCTGCCAGGTATCCTCATCCGCGGCGCGCCAGAGCAGCACGGCGCCGAGCTTGTCGTGGCCGTCGCAGATCAGGTCGCAACCGACCTCGACGATCTCGCCGACCGTGCGCTTCACCGGGAAGCGGCCGTCGTCCACCATCGGGTCGATGGCCTCGATGCCGATGCGCGGCGCGGCGGCGGCGGTCCGGGCACTGGCGGCGCCGCTCGGCTCCGGCAGGCGGATCGGCTGCGGCGGCGCGGCGTCCAGCAGCCGGGCCTCGCCGGGCTGCAGCAGCAACGCCAGGCCGGGCGAGAGCGCCGCGCCGGAATTCGGCAGGCCGGGGGCGAAGCGGGTGAAGGCCCCGCCGGCGCCCGGCAGCAGCGCGGTCGCATCCACCGTCGCCGAGCGCTGCAGCGAGGCATTGGCCAGCACCAGGGTCGCCGCCTCGGCGCCGCGCACATCGGCGCCGGCCGCCCGCAGCAGGGCGACCACGGGGGCACCGGGGCCGGAGAGCGGACGCAGCTCCGCCGGGCCCATCGGCCGGGTCGCCAGCGCCGCATTGGCGGCACGGATGGCGGCCGAGAGGTCATAGGGCGCATGGCCGACCAGCCAGTCCCAGTCGGCCGGGCGATCGCGCGCCGGATCCAGCGGCCGGCGGCTGCCGTACTCGAAGCCCATCGGCACCAGCATCCCGGCGCCGATCCCGGCGGCGAGGCGCAGGTGGCGGCGGGCGAAGGCCTCGGCCAGGGCCGGGTCCTGCACCGGCTCCGGGTCCCGGGCGGCGAGGCGCGGGCCGAAGGGGGCCTCCAGGGTGGCGATGGCCGGGGCCAGGCTGGCCAGCCGGGCCGCCTCCTCCACCAGCCAATCCGCACGCAGGTCCCACCAGGCGAGGCTATCGAAGACCGCGGCGAAGCCGGCGCCGGCCAGGCCGGGCAGCGCCTCGGCCGGCAGCCCGGCGGTCCAGGCGAGGAAGCGCGCCCCGGGCGCCGCGGCGATCAGCTGGCGCCAGATCGCGGCCGGCAGCCGGGCCGGGGCATCGCAACGGAAGCCGGCGACGCCGACGGCGACGAAGCGGCCGAGCCGGGGTGCCCAATAGTCCAGCAGGGCGGCGGCCGCGGCAGGCTCGTCCCAGCGGGCGGGGCGGGTGGCACGGTCCGGCGGGTCCCGCCGCGGGTCCGGCAGACCGCGCGGCTGTTCCGCGGCGAACCAGCCCGGCTGTGCCATGGCCAGGGCGCCATCGGTGGCGACCCGGTCCAGCACGAGGTCGATATGCAGGGACAGGCCATGCGCCCGCGCCTTGCCCGCCAGGGTCTCCAGCAGCGCCAGGCTGTCGCCGGCGGCCTCGAAGACCGGATGCGGCGCATCCGGGTCGCTCAACTGATACAGGTTGCCGCTGCTGCCCGGGGCGAAGGGCGGCGGCAGCAGCACGGTGTCGAAGCCGAGCCCGGCCACCCGCTCCAGCGCCGCGTCCCAGGCCGGCAGGGCGCCGACCAGCAGCGGATGCATCAGGTAGATGCGCGGCACCGGCTCGCGCGGCACCGCCGGCGCATCATTGGCCGGCATGGGCGCCGCCGCCGGCGCGGGCTTGGGCATCGGAATGGTCGGGGCCGCTACGGTCGAGGGGGCTGCCGCTGGAGGTGCGGCCTGAGCTGGCGCAACCGTTGCGGGGGCAACCGGGGCGGCAATGGGGGCCTGGACCTCCGGCGCCGCCGCGCGCTTTGCCTGTTTCGTCTTGCCGCCACGCCGCTCCGCCATCCGGTCCCCCACATCCAGTCTTGCGGCGCAACGCCGCGGGAATGGATCGGTGGGCATCGGTGTCGATCACGCATGCGAGAGCATCCGGCAAGCGCCAGGAATTGAACGGCATGAATTCGGCATGGCAGTCTGGGACGATCCTCCATCCGGGACGATCCTCCAGGAGCCACCGCATGCCCGAGCCCTTCGACCCCGCTGCCCATGTGGCCGCCGCCGCCCCGCTGGTCGGCTTGGCCCTGGATGCGGCACGGCAGGCCCAGGTCGCCGCCGCCTTCGCCATGGTGGCGCGGATCGCCGCCCCGGCCCTGGCGGTGCCGCTGGAGCCCGCGATGGAACCCGCCCCGGTCTTCCGGCCGTGAGCGCCTGCGAGATCGCGGCCGCGGTCCGCACCGGCCGGACCTCGGCGGTGGCGGTGGCGGAAGCGGCGCTGGCGCGGGTGGCGGCGCGCGGGCCGGCGGTGAATGCCTTCACCGCGGTGCTCACCGCGCGGGCAATGGCCAGCGCCGCTGCCGTGGATGCGCGCATCGCCGCCGGCGAGGACCCGGGACCGCTGGCCGGCGTGCCCTATGCGGCGAAGAACCTCTTCGACCTCACCGGCATTCCGACCCTGGCCGGCAGCAGGATCCGCCGCGACGCGCCGCCCGCCACCGCCGATGCCTTCCTGATCCGCCGGATGGATGCGGCCGGGGCGGTCTGCCTCGGCGCGCTGAACATGGATGAATTCGCCTATGGCTTCACCACCGAGAACAGCCACGACGGGCCGGCCCGCAACCCGCACGACCTCGGGCGGATCGCCGGCGGCTCCTCCGGCGGCTCGGGCGCGGCGGTCGCGGCCGGGCTGGTGCCGATCACCCTGGGGACGGATACCAACGGTTCCATCCGGGTGCCGGCATCCCTGAACGGCATCTTCGGGGTGAAGCCGACCTATGGCAGGCTGTCCCGGCACGGGTCCTTCCCCTTCGTCTACGCACTGGACCATGTCGGGCCCTTCGCCCGCAGCACCGCCGACCTCGCCGCCGCCTATGACGCGCTGCAGGGGCTCGACCCGGCGGATAGCCACCAGGCGCCGCGGCCGGTCGAACTCGTAACCCCCGTGCTCGGCGCCGGGCTCGGCGGGTTGCGCGTCGCCCGGCTCGGCGGCTGGTTCGGCCGGATGCAATCCGCCGCGGCGCGCGGCGCGGTGGAGGCGGTGGCCGCCGGCCTCGGCGCCACCCGGGTGGTGGACTGGGACCTGGCGGAAGCCGCCCGCTCCGCCGCCTTCATCATCACCGCCTCGGAGGGCGCGGCCCTGCACCTGCCGACGCTCCGGACCCGGCTGGAGGACTACGAGCCGCTGATCCAGGACCGGCTGCTGGCAGGGGCGCTGATCCCCGCCGCCTGGCTACACCACGCCCAGCGCGTCCGTGCCCTGGCGCGGGACCGGATGCGCGCCCTGCTGGCCGATTGGGACGTGCTGCTGGCCCCCGCCACCCCGGTCCCGGCGACGCCGATCGGCCAGGAGATGTTGGAGCTGGACGGCATTTCGGTGCCGCTCCGCCCCTCCATGGGCCTCTTCACCCAGCCGATCAGCGGCATCGGCCTGCCGGTGGTGACGGTGCCGGTGCAGCGGGCGGATGGGCCATTGCCGATCGGCGTGCAGCTCATCGGCGCCCCCTGGACCGAGGCGCTGCTGTTCCGCGCCGCCGCGGCGCTGGAGGCGGCCGGCATCTGCACCAGCCCGGTGGCGCCCGCCTTCGCCGAGGGCGCCTTCTGACGCCGCGCTTCGGCCGGATCGGGGACGGCCCCCCTGCCCCGCCCGGCGGCGAGGCGTTCACCGAATTGCTTGCCGCCGGCGGCGGCCGGGTGGAGCGCATCGCCTCCCTCGCCCAGGCCGATCCGCCAGGTGCGTGGTACGACCAGGGGGCGGATGAATTCGTCCTGCTGCTGGCCGGCGCAGCCCGGCTCGGCTTTGCCGATGGCACGGAACGAGCGCTGGCGCCCGGCGACTGGGCGGTGATCCCGGCCGGGTGCCGCCACCGCGTGGCCTGGACCGACCCGGCGGTGGAGACGCTCTGGCTCGCGGTGCACCTGCCGCCTGCTTGATCCAGCGCAAGGCGCTGTGGCGTGGCTTGCGACAGGCTCACGGCATGAACGCGCCGATCCCCGCCAGCTACAGCCTGGCCAACCTCCCCCGCTACACCAGCTATCCCACCGCGCCGCATTTCGGCCCGCTGGCGGAGGAGGACTACCGCCACTGGCTCGCCGGCATCGGCGCCGCGGACAGGCTCTCCCTCTATGTGCATGTCCCCTTCTGCAACGCGCTCTGCTGGTATTGCGGCTGCCACACCACCGTCACCCGCAATGCCGACCGCATCGCCCGCTACGGCGCGGCGCTGCGGCAGGAAGCGGCGGCCCTGGCCGGGGCGCTGCCGCCGCATGCCGGCGTCGCCGTGCTGCATCTCGGCGGCGGCACCCCCAGCACGCTCGGCGCCCATGGGCTGCGGATGCTGTTCGCCGCCCTGCGCGCCAGCTTCCCCTTCCGGCCGGATGCCGAGATCGCGGTCGAGCTGGACCCGCGGCTGCTGGACCAGGATATCGCCACGGCGCTGGCGGAAGCCGGCGTCACCCGCGCCTCGCTCGGAGTGCAGGACATCGCCGCCGCCGTGCAGCGGAAGATCGGCCGGCCGCAGTCGGAGGATTGCGTCGCCGAGGCGGTCGCCCTGCTGCGCCGCGCCGGGGTACGCGGCATCAACCTCGACCTGATGTATGGCCTGCCCGGGCAGACCCGCGCCCATGTCGCCGCCAGCGCCCGCTTCGCGACGGCGCTGCGGGCGGATCGCGTCGCGGTCTTCGGCTATGCCCATGTGCCTTGGATGAAGCCGCAGCAGAATGCCATCGACACCGCGGAACTGCCCGGCGCGGTGGAACGCCTGCGCCAGGCCGAGGTGGCGGAGGAGACGCTGGCCGCCGCCGGCTACCAGGCGATCGGCCTCGACCACCATGCCCGGCCGGACGATCCGATGGCCGTCGCCGCGCGGGAGGGCCGGCTGCACCGGAACTTCCAGGGCTATACGACGGATGACGCGCCGGTGCTGCTCGGCCTCGGCGCCTCGGCCATCGGCGCCATCACCACCGCCGGTCCCGCCGGCTATGCCCAGAACGAGACCGACGAACGCCGCTACGTGGCCGCGGTGGAACGCGGCGAGCTGCCGGTGCGGCGCGGCCGGACGCTGACTGCGGAGGACCGGCTGCGGCGCGACTGCATCGAGCAGGTGATGTGCGGCTTCGCGCTCGAGCTGGACCGCCTGCCCCCGGCGCTGCTGGCCGATGCCTGGCCACGCCTGCAGGAACTGGCCGCGGATGGCATCCTGCGGCTGGAAGCCGGCTGGCTGCGGGTGACCGCCGCCGGGGAACGCCATGCGCGGCACGTCGCCGCCTGCTTCGATGCCTATCTCGGCCAGGGCGCCGGCCGGCACAGCGCGGCGGTGTAGCCAGAACGGCTCTGACGTCCATGTGACTTCGCAACGGTTGATCGAGGGGTAGAAGCGGCAGCGCCATCCTCAACTGGTCCTGGTACGCCCCCCCCTGTCCTATCGCCTCCTCCTCGCGGCCGGCTTGGCTGGCTTCGCCCTGCTGGCGCTCCTGGCGCAGGCCCTGCTCGGCGGGATGGCGGCAGCGGCGATCCTGCTGGGGCTGGGCTGGCTCGCCGCCGGCCGGCTCTGCCGGCCGCTGCTCGACCTCGCGGCCCAGGCGGCCTCGCTGCGCCGCTCCGGCGGCACCCCGCGGCCGACCGGCTATGCCGAGCTGGATGGCATCGCGGCGGATGTCGCCGGGCTGCTGGAGGAATGCCGGCTCAGCGAGGCACGGTTGCTGATCGCGCAGGAAGCCGCGGGCATCGGCTGCTGGGACTGCGACCCGCGCAGCGGCGAGCAATTCTGGTCGCGCCAGCAATATGCGCTGCATGGCCTGGACCCGGCGGGCCCGGCGCCGAGCCAGGCGGCATGGCGGCGCATGGTGCATCCGGAGGACCGGCCCGGACTGGCGCAGGCGACCCGCTGCGACCCGCCGACCTTCACCGCCGAATTCCGCATCCGCCGCGCCGATGACGGCGCCGAGCGCTGGATCGCCGCCTCCGGCCGGATCGAGCGGGATGCCGACGGCCGGCCGGTCCGCATGCTGGGCATCAACCGCGACGTCACCGAGCAGCGCCTGCGGGCCACCGAGCTGGCCAGCCGGGAGGCGGCGCTGCGGGCGATGGTGGAGGCCAATCCGATCGGCGTGATGCGGTCCACCCGGGATGGCGCGATCCTGGATGCGAACGATGCGCTGCTGCGGATCATCGGCCGCGACCGGGCGGCGCTGGAGGCCGGGGTGCTGCGCTGGGACACCATCACCCCCGAGGACTGGCGCGCGGCCAATGACGCGGCCATCGCCACCGCCGCCGCCACCGGCCGCAGCATCCCCTACGAAAAGGAATACCAGCGGCCGGACGGCAGCCGCATCCCGGTGCTGGTCGGCTTCAGCATGGTGGGTTCGATCCGGGAGGAGGCGATCGCCTTCGTCCTCGACCTTTCCGAGCGCAAGCGGGCCGAGCGACTGCTGCTGGAGGCCAAGGCGGCGCTGGAACAGCGGGTGGCCGAACGCACCGCGGCGCTGGCCGAGCGCGAGGCCGAGCTGCGCCGCATCTACGACCGCACCCCGGCCGCCTTCCATTCCTGCGATGCGGCGGGGCGGCTGATCGAGGTCAGCGCGCAATGGCTGGCCTTCCTCGGCTATGCGCGGGAGGCGGTGCTGGGACACACCCCGGCCGAGTTCATGACCGCCGAGAGCGCCAGCCGCTGGGAGGTGGCCAGGGCCTCGCTGACGGACGGCCGTGACGAGGTGCGGGAGGTGGAATACCGCATGATCCGGCAGGATGGCCGGATCGTCGACGTGCTGCTGCGGGCCCGGGCGGAACGCGATGCGGGGGGCGGCTTCCGCCGCAGCTTCGCCGTGCTGCTCGACATCACCGAGCGCAACCGGTCGGAGACGCGGCTGCGCGAGGCGCAGAAGCTGGAGGCGCTGGGCCGCATCGCCGGCGGCGTGGCGCATGACTTCAACAACATCCTCCAGGTGGTGAACGGCGCGCTGCGGCTGGTGCAGACCCGGCCGGAGGACCCGGTGCGGGTCCGGCGCTATGCCGCGGCGGCGCTGGCCGCGGCCGAGCGCGGCGCCGACGTGACCCGGCGGATGCTGGCCTTCGCCCGGCGGGACCAGCTGCAGGCCGGCCCGGTGCCGCCGGCCGCGGTGCTCGAGGGACTCTCGGCGCTGCTGCGCGGCGCGCTGGGGCCGGATATCCGGCTGGAGGTCTCGGCGCCGCCCGGGCTGCCGCAGCTCCAGGCGGACCGCATGCAGCTCGACCTCGTGCTGTTCAACCTGGCGCTCAACGCCCGGGATGCGATGCCGGAGGGCGGGACGCTGCGGCTGACGGCCGAGCCGGCGGATGCGCTGGTGGATGGCCCCGCGAGCCTGGCGCCCGGGCACTACCTGAAGCTGACCGTGGCCGATACCGGCGCGGGGATGGATGCGCTGACCCTGGCCCGGGCGACCGAGCCCTTTTTCACCACCAAGGAGGTCGGCAAGGGGACCGGCCTCGGCCTGGCCATGGGGCATGGCTTCGCGGTGCAGTCCGGCGGCGCGCTGACCCTGGAGAGCGCGCCGGGCCGCGGCACGGTGGTGAGCCTGTTCCTGCCCGAGGTCGGGGCCTCAGTCGGGGCTGCAACCGGGGCCGAGGCCGCCCCGCCCCCGCTCTCGTCGGTGCCGGCGGCACGGTCGCTGCGCCTGCTGATGGTGGAGGATGACGCGCCGGTGCGCGGGGTGATGGCGACCGCGCTGCGCGAGGAAGGGCTGCAGGTGACCGAGGCGGCCGATGCCATGGCGGCGCTGGCGCTGATCGGCTCCGGCCAGGAATTCGACGTGGTGCTGACCGACCAGGTCATGCCCGGCATGACCGGCAGCGCCCTGGCGACGGAGCTGGCGCGGCGGCGTCCCGGCCTGCCGGTGGCGATCCTCAGCGGCAATGCCGCGGCCCAGCCGGAGGATGCGCCGGCCGGCGTCCCGGTGCTGCGCAAACCCTTCGGCCCGGCCGAACTCGCCGCCCGGCTGCGCGCCCTGGTCTGAGCCCGCTGGCCTGAGTCCTGCTGGCCTGCGGCCCATCAGGCCGCCGCCCGGCCCCGCCGCAGCGCCAGCGCCGGCAGCACCGCCACGAGGCAGGCGATGGCGACCGCCAGGAAGCTGTCGCGGAAGGCCAGCATCCCCGCCTGGGCCTGCACCACCCGGCCGAGATATTCGTAGGACCCGGCCAGCAATTCCGTCGCCGGCACGCCCTCCTGCGCCAGCATCCCCTGGACGAGCCGGAGGTAGTCGAGCGTCGCCGCGCCGCCGCCGTCCTGGGTCGCCGTCAGCGCCTGGGCATGCAGCTCGGCATGCCGCTCCAGCCAGATCGACAGCAGGTTGACCCCCAGCGCCCCGCCGAATTGCCGGGCGAAATTGATGCCCCCCGCCCCCTGGCCGAGGAAGCGCGGCGGCAGTGCCCGCAGCGCGCCCGCATTCATGCTCGGCATGGCGAGGCCCAGCCCGACCCGGCCGACCAGGATCCAGATCGCCAGCTGCCAGAAGGGCGTATCCGTATGCACCCCGCGCAGCAGCCAGCAGGAGGCGGCGAACAGCAGCAGCCCCGCGGCGATCGGCTGCCAGACCGGCACCCGGTCCGCCAGCCGCCCGGCGATGGGGAAGACCACCACCATGACGAGCCCGGCCGGCATCAGCACCATGCCCGCCCGCGTCGCGGTATAGCCCTGCACGGTCTGCACGAACAAAGGCAGCAGGTAGGTCGTGCCGAAGATGCAGGCGCCATAGACCAGCGCCACGGCGAAGGCCCCGGCGAAGCCGCGGTGGAGGAAGACCCGCGGGTTCAGCAGCGGCGCCGGGCAGCGCCATTCCCAGGCCAGGAAGCCGAGCGTCGCCAGCAGCGCCACGCCCAGTTCCACATCCACCCGCCGCGCGCCCCAGCCTTCCTTCTGCCCGCTGGACAGGCCGGTCAGCAGCGCCGCCAGCGCCAGGATCAGCAGCAGGAAGCCGAGCAGGTCGAAGGGCCGCCGCGGCCCCTCCCCCGCCCGGTCCGGCATGTAGACCAGGCCCATGGCCAGCCCGATGATGGAGAAGGGCACCGCCAGGAAGAAGACGCTGCGCCAGCCGTAGTTGTCGACCATCAGCCCGCCGATGGTCGGCCCCAGCGCCGGCGCCAGCACGATGCCGACCGCATAGATCCCCATGGCGGAGCCGCGCTTCTCCGGCGGGAAGACCTGGAAGATGATCTGCATCGCCAGCGGCTGCAGCATCCCGGCCGAGGCGCCCTGCAGGATCCGTCCCAGGATCAGCAGCCCCTCGTTCGGCGCCAGGCCGGAGACCGCGGATCCCACCAGGAACAGCGCGACCGAGCCGGCATAGGTCGCGCGGCAGCCGAAGCTGTCCACCAGCCAGGCATTCAGCAGCATGGTGCCCGTCACCGCCGCGAGGAAGCCGGTGGAGAGAAGCTGGGCATGGTCCTGGCCGATGCCGAAGGCACCCATCACGTCGGGCAGCGCCACGTTGACGATGGTGGAGGAGAGGATGGTGGCGATGGTTCCGATCATCGCCGCGACCGTCACCAGCCAGCGATAGGACGGGCCGAAGCGGGCGCCGAGGCTCTCGAGCGTCCGCCGCGGCGGCGCCGCATCACTCAACCGCGGCCGCCTCGACCTGCACCATCATCCCCGGCCGCAGCAGCCCGGCCTCGGGGGCCGGCCGCAGCGCCACGCGGATCGGCAGGCGCTGGGTGATCTTGGTGAAGTTGCCGGAAGGGTTCGGGCTCGGCAGCAGGGCGAATTCGCTGGTCGCGGCGCCGCCGACCCGCTCCACCACCGCCTCGAAGACCCGGCCGGGGATGGCATCCACCGTGACCCGCACCGGCGTGCCGGGGCGGAAGTGGCGGATATCCGTCTCCCGCACATTGGCCTCGACCCGCACCCGCGCCGGGTCGTGCAGCATCAGCACCCGCTGCCCGGCGGCGACATACTCGCCCGGGTCGATGAAGACCCGGTCCACCATGCCGTCGAAGGGCATCAGGATGGTGCGGTCGCGGATATCGAGCGCCACCCGGTCGCGCTGCGCCGCCAGCTCCCGCGCCTGCGGGTCCAGCCCGTCGAGCTGGCGGCGGAGCACGTTCAGCTCCTCCCGCGCCGCGGTCGCCGCGGCGATCTGCGCCTCGGCGTTCTGGATCTCGGCGATGGCCCCCAGCACCTTCTGCCGCGCGGTATCGAGCCCGCTGCGCGCTTGGTCGTAGCGCTGGCGGGTGCCGCTGCCGCTGTTCATCAGCTGCATCGCCCGGCCGAACTCGGCCTCGGCATAGATCCGCTCCGCCTCGGCCGAGGGCAGCGCGGCGCGCGAGACTTCCAGCTTGGCCCGGCTTCCGGCCTGCTGGCTGCTGGTCTGCAGGTCGACCATGGCCGCCCGCGCCTCCAGCTCCCGCCGCCGGGCGTCGAGGCTGGCCAGCCGCGCCTCCAGCTCGGCCAGGAACAGCGCCTGCTCCCGGCTGTCGATGCGGACCAGCACGCTGCCGCCCGCCGCCTGGTCGCCGGCGATGACCTTCACCTCCGCCACCCAGCCCGGCACGCGGGAGGAGACGGTGATCATGTCGGCCGCGACCCGCGCATCGTCGACGAAGACCAGGGTCATGAAGCGATGCACATACCAGCCGGCCGCCGCCAGCAGCGCCAGGATCGCCAGCCCCGCCGCCAGCGGCCGCAGCCGGCGCGCCAGTGGCCGCCGCAGCGCGGCCCTCGGGCTGCTAGCCGGCCCGACGTCCATCGCCGGCCTCCGCGGCCGGGGCGGCAGCCAGGCCGATCGCCACCCGCTCCAGCACCGCCAGGCACCCGGCCAGCTCCTCCTCCGGGATGCCGGTCAGGATCTCGGCGCGGACCAGCGTCGCCGCCGCCTCGATCCGCTGGATCAGCGGCATCGCCCGCGTGGTCAGGTGCAGGGTCTTGGCGCGGCGGTCCTGGGTCGATTCCCGCCGCTCGACCAGCCCCTGCCGCTCCAGCCAGTCGAGCGTGCGGACCAGGGTCGGCCCCTCGATCAGCAGCCGATGCGCCAGGTCCTTCTGGGTCATGCCGTCGCCGCCCCGGGCCAGCGCGAGCAGCGCCAGCCAGCGCGCCTCGGTCAGCCCGAATTCGGCAATGCGCGCATCCAGACGGCCGCGCCAGCGCCGCGCGATCTGCGCGATGGTGATGCCGATCCGCCACTGGGTATGGGCAAGCGTCGAGCCGTCCCGCATGGGGCAAGGCTAGACCGCATGCGAATAGCTAGGAAGCTAGATGTTTGCCTCCCGTCGTACGATTTGGGGGTGGTCGCCGGGCCGGGCCGGTCGCATGCTGGCCCGAACGTCCCAATAAACGATACGCGGGAGCACCCCATGGCCGACCGCCGGCGCCGCGACATGACCCTGGTCGCCTTCCTCCAGGCGCAGAATTGCTCGAATTACCCAGGCTCCTGGCGCCATGCCGAGGCCATCCCAGACTTCCTCACCGCCGAGCACTACATGCGGATCGCCCGCACCCTGGAGGAGGGCAAGTTCCACCTGGCCTTCTTCGACGACCGGCTGGCGATGCCCGACATCTACGGCAACGACCACCGCCCGGCGGTGGAATACGGCATCCGCAGCGTGAAGATGGACCTGATCCCGCTGCTGACCGCGATGGGGCTGGCGACCAGGCACCTCGGCCTCGGCGGCACCTATTCCACCACCTACTACGAGCCCTTCCACGTCGCCCGCACCTTCGCCACGCTGGACCTGATGATCGGCGGCCGCGCCGCCTGGAACGTGGTGACCAGCCTGAACGACTCGGAAGCCCGCAACATGGGGCGCACCGAGCACCCCGGGCACGACGAGCGCTACGACCGCGCCGACGAGTTCATCGAATGCGTGCTCGGCCATTGGCAGAGCTGGGAGGACGACGCGCTGGTGCTGGACCGCCGCCGCGGCGGCACCTTCGCCGACCCCAACAAGGTCCATCGCCTGGACTACCAGGGGAAGTACTTCAACAGCCGCGGCCCTTCACCGTGCCGCGCTCGCCGCAGGGCCAGCCGGTGGTGATCCAGGCCGGGCAGAGCGGCCGCGGCAAGCTGTTCGCGGCCAAATGGGGCGAGTTGGTCTTCGCCTCCTACAAGACCCTGGCCATCGCCAAGGCCCAATATGCCGAGCTGAAATCGGCCGTCTCGGCGGCCGGCCGCGACCCCGACAGTGTCCGCATCGCCCCGCCGATCTATGCCGTGGTCGGCGAGACGCGGGCCATTGCGAAGGAGAAGGAAGCCTATCTGGCGACCCTGGCCCAGCCGGAGGATGCGCTCTGCCTGCTCGGCGAGATCCTGAACTTTGATTTCTCCAAGCACGGGCTCGACGATGCGCTGACCGATGCCGACATGGCCGGCATCACCGGCCAGCACGCGCTGCGCGACCGCATCATCGCCGCATCGGGCACGAACAACCCGACGCCGCGCCACTTCATCGAGAAGAGCGGCCGCGGCACCATCTACGAGATGCCGGTCTTCTGCGGCACTGCGAGCGACGTCGCCGACGAGATGGAGGCTTGGTACCAGGGCGAGGGCTGCGACGGCTTCGTCGTCGCCGCCACCCACCGCCCCGGCGCCTACGAGGATTTCTCCCGGTATGTCGTGCCGGAGCTGCAGCGGCGCGGCGTCTTCCACCAGGACTACGCCGGGACCACGCTGCGGGAGAACCTCGGCCTGCCGAAATCCGTCGCGCGCGGCGCGCCGACGATGCGGCTGTAGGAGGGCCAGCACATGCGCGAATTCCGGATGGTCTCGACCAGCGGCATCCTCGGCTACGGCTACCCGGAAGCCTCGCTGAACGCGGCGCTGGAGCGGGGCGTCGACATGATCGGCTGCGACGGCGGCAGCAGCGACCCCGGGCCCTACTACCTCGGCAGCGGCAGGCCCTTCGTCTCGCTGCGGGCGATGAAGCGCGACCTGCGGCTGATGCTGATCGCCGCGATCCGCCACAGGGTGCCCATGGTCATCGGCACCTGCGGCGGCGCCGGCGGCGAGCCGCATCTGCAGATCGTGGCGCAGATGGTCCGCGACATCGCCCGCGACGAGGGCCTGCATTTCAACCTGGCGCTGATCCATGCCGAGCAGGACAAGGCGCTGATCCGGCGCCGTGTCGCCGAGGGGCGGACAAAGCCGCTCGGCCGCATGGCGCCGCTCGATGCCGCGACGGTCGATCGGGCGACGCGCATCGTCGGCATGTGCGGGCCGGAGCCTTACATGCGGGCGCTCGACCAGGGCGCCCAGGTCGTGCTCGGCGGCCGCAGCAGCGACCCCGCGCCCTTCGCCGCCAATGCCATGCGGGCGCAGCTGCCGCCCGGCCCGGCCTGGTACGCCGGCAAGATGCTGGAATGCGGCCCCGCCCCCGCCCTGCCGAAGGGGCCGGACTGCCTGCATGTGATCGTGCGGGAGGACGGCATCATCTGCGAGCCGATGGGCAACCGGGCCTGCACGCCGATGTCGGTCGCCAACCATTCGCTGCACGAGAATGCCTCGCCGATCCGCCATGTCGAGCCCGGCGGCACGCTCGATACCAGCGACTGCCGCTTCGAGGCGGTCTCCGACAAGGCGACCCTGGTCACCGGCATGCGCTGGGAACCGGCCGAGGCCTATACCGTGAAGATCGAGGCGGCGGAAAAGCTCGGCCACCGGGCCTTGGCCATCTGCGGCACCCGCGACCCGGTGCTGATCGGCCAGCTCGACCATTTCCTCGGCCTGGTGCGGGAGCTGGTGCGCGGCAAGGCGCAGGATCTCGACATCGCGCCGGAGGAGTACCGGCTGGCCATCCACACCTACGGCAAGGACGGCGTCATGGCCGGGCGGGAGCCGGTGCGGCAGATCCGCGGCCATGAATTGGGCTTCGTGCTCGACGTCGTCGGGCAGTCGGAGGAGGTGGCGCAGGCGGTCGTCGCGCTGTCCCGCACCAGCATGCTGCACAGCGACTTTCCCGGCCGGCTCTGCAAGGAAGGCAACATGGCCATCCCCTTCTCGCCGTCGGACCTCTCGGCCGGGGAGGTCTTCCGCTTCAGCATGTCGCATGTCGTCCTGCCCGACGACCCGTATGAGATGTTCCCCATCGAGCACGAGAGGATCTGAGCGATGGCCTTGATCCGTGACATCGCCAAGGTCTGCAAGAGCAAGAACGCCGGCCCCTTCGACCTGACCCTGGACCTGGTCTTCGAGAGCGACGCGCTCTTCGAGCAGGTGCGCGCAAGCGGCGTGCTCTGCCCCGAACTCTTCGCCCGGCTCTATGGCGTCGAGGCCGCCGATGTCCTGTTCACCCCCTACCCCGCCGGCCGCGCCTTCAAGGCAACCCTGCCGCGGCTGGTCCCGGCCGGCGACATCGGCGACACCGATGTCTATGGCGCGCAGCAGCATGCGCCGATGCTCGATGTGGACGTGCCTCTGGAAGGTTGGCCCTTGTGATTCTCACCACCACGACCGACACCGCCACCACCCTCAGCCTGAACCGCCCCGATCGCGGCAATGCCCTCGGCCCCGAGCTGGTCGAGCAACTCACCGAAGCCTTCGACCGCGCCCTCGCCGGCGGCGCCCGCCTTGTCATCCTGCGCGGCGAGGGCCGGCACTTCTGCACCGGCTTCGACCTGACGGATCTGGAAAGCCTGAGCGACGGCGACCTGCTGCTGCGGGTGGTGCGGATCGAGGCGCTGCTGCAGCGCATCCATGCCGCGCCGGTCGGCACCATGGCCATCGCCAGCGGCCGCACCTTCGGCGCCGGGGCGGACCTCTTCGCCGCCTGCGACCACCGCATCGCCCTCACCGGCGCCAGCTTCGCCTTCCCCGGCCCGGCCTTCGGCCTGGTGCTGGGGACCAACCGCCTCGCCAACCTGGTCGGCCGCGACCGGGCGCGGGCCATGCTGCTTGCCGGGGCCGAGGTGCCGGCCGCGGCGGCGCTGGCCGCCGGCCTCGCCACCGCGACGCTCGATGCCGAGGCACTCCCCGCCGCCATCGCCGCCGCGGCCGAATCCGCCGCCCGGCTGGACCCGCAGACCGTCGCCGCCCTGCACCGGCGGACCTCCCGCGCCGAGGATGATGCCGACCTCGCCGCCCTGGTCCGCTCCGCCGCCCGCCCGGGCCTGAAACAACGCATCCTCGACTACCGCACCGCGGTCGCCGCACGCCGCAAAAGCTGAAGGGAGAAACCCATGCCGAAGATCCAGGCCGAGAAGCTCCGCGAGATCGGGCAGGCCCTGCTCGTCGCCAATGGCGTGCCGGCGGACGAGGCCGCGACCGTCGCCCGCCACTGCGTCGCCGCCAACCTCGCCGGCCACGACAGCCATGGCGTCATCATGCTGCCGAACTACATCGAGCGCGTGCGGGTCGGCCATATCGTCCCCGGCGCGCCCTTCACCATCGTGCAGGAATCGCCGACCACCACCGTCGTCGACGGCAACTGGGGCTTCGGCTACGTCACCAACGAGAAGGCGATGGCCCTGACCATCGAGAAGGCCGAGAAGAACAACATCGCCGCCACCACGGTCTTCCGCCAGGGCCATGTCGGGCGCCTCGCCAGCTACCCGCTGATGGCCGCCCGCGCCGGGATGATCGGCATGGCCTGGGCCGATAGCGGCCGGTCCCCCAAGGGCGTCGCCCCCTTCGGCGGCCGCACCGCCCGGCTCGGCACCAATCCCTGGGCCATGGCGGTGCCGTCCGACCTCGACGGCCCCTTCTGCATGGATTTCGCCACCTCCGCCGTCGCCATGGGCAAGATCAAGCTGGCCGAGGCGCGCGGCCAGGAGATCCCGCTCGGCTGGGTGGTGGACAAGGAGGGCGACCTGACCACCGACCCCAAGGGCATCAACGGCGGCGCGCTGCTGCCGCTCGGCGGCCCGGGCGAGGGCTACAAGGGCACCGCGCTGGCGGCGATGGGGGAGATCTTCTGCGGCATCCTGACCGGCCTCGGCTTCGGCGTGGAGCCGAGCGGCCGGCACAACGACGGCTGCTTCCTGATCGCCATCAAGGTGGAGGCCTTCCGCCCGCTGCTGACCTTCCGCCAGGAGGTCGCCGATTTCGCCCACTACCTGAAGGACACGCCCCCGGCCAAGGGCAGCCAGGGCGTGCTCTACCCCGGCGAGATCGAGCACCGGCAGGAAACCAGGCGTGGCAGCGAGGGCATCGAGATCGAGGAGGCTACCTGGGCCAAGCTCGGCGCGCTGGCCAAGGCGGGGGGGATCGCGGAGCGGCTGGGCTTCGCCGGCTGAAGCCGGCCTGGGGAGGAGCCCTTCCCCTCCCCGACCCCGCTTCCTAGGCGATCCGCAGGAAGGGCGCCGACCGGCTCGGTTCCTCGAACCACCGCCGCAGCTCCGTCGCCGTCTCCGGCTGGCCGAAGTAGTAGCCCTGCGCCTCGGTGCAGCCCGCCTCGCGCACCGCCGCGAGCTGCGCCGCCGTCTCCACCCCCTCGGCCGTCGTCGCCATGCCGAGCTGGTTGGCCAGGTGCGCCACCGAATTGACGATGGCGAGGCAGTCGTGCCGCGTCGCCATCTCCCGCACGAAGGACTGGTCGATCTTGATCTTGTCGAAGGGGAAGCTGCGCAGGTAGCTCAGCGAGGAATAGCGCGTGCCGAAGTCGTCCAGCGAGGTGCGGATGCCGGTATTGCGGAAGGCCGCGAGGATATCCGCCACCCCGCCATCGGCCTGCAGCAGCGCCGATTCGGTGATCTCCAGCTCCAGCCGCTGCGGCGCGAGGCCGGAGGCCTTCAACACCTCCAGCACGCTGCTCGCCACATCCGGCGCCCGGAACTGCAGCGGGGAAAGGTTGACCGCCACCTTCAGCGGCGCCGGCCAGGTATTGGCCTCCCGCGTCGCCTGCTCCAGCACCCAGCGGCCAACCGCCTCGATCAGGCCGATCTCCTCCATGATCTCGATGAAGATCCCGGGCGAGACCATGCCCCGCGTCGGGTGGCGCCAGCGCAGCAAGGCCTCGAAGCCGGTCAGCCGATTGGCCGCCAGCCCGAAGATCGGCTGGTACCAGACCTCGAGCTGGTTCAGCGGCAGCGCCTCCCGCAGGTCGGCCTCCAGCGCCAGCCGCTCCTGCAGCTCGGCTTCCATGCTGCGCTCGAAGAAGCGCCAGGTCCGCCGCCCATCCGCCTTGGCGCGGTACAGCGCCATATCGGCATTCTTCAGCAGCTGGTCGGCGGTCCCGGCATAGCCGTGCCCGGTCCCTTCCTCCTGGTCCCGCCCCTGCATCCCGGCCAGGGAGATGCCGATGCTGACGCCGACCTGGGCGCGATAGCCGGAAAGCTCGTAGGGGGCGCAGACCACCTCGACCAGCCGCTGCGCCAGGGTGGCGGCATGCTCCGGCTGGCGGCTCGGTGCCTGGAGGACGGCGAATTCGTCGCCGCCCAGCCGTGCCACCAGGTCGCCCTCCCGCACGCAGGCGCGCAGCCGCCGCGCCACCTCCCGCAGCAGCGCATCCCCGACCGGATGGCCCAGCGTGTCGTTGACGTTCTTGAAGTGGTCGAGGTCGAGGAAGAGCAGCGCCAGGTTCTGCTCCCCGGCCCGCCGCGAGGCCAGCGCCTCGTCCATCCGCTCACGGAACAGCAGCCGGTTCGGCAGCCCGGTCAGCACGTCGTGGTGCGCCATGAAGGTGATGCGCGCCTCGACCCGGCGGCGATCGGTGATGTCCTCGTAGGTGGCGACCCAGCCGCCATCGGCCATCGGCTGGTGGGAGACGGCGATCGCCCGGCCGTCCGGCCCCTCGCGGAAGAAGGTCCCCGGCCGCACCTCGGCCAGCAGCGCGTCCTGGGCGGAGCGCACCGCGCCGAGCACATCGGCATCGAAGCGCCCGCCGGCGACCATGGCGGCGAAGAGCGAATCGATCGTCGCCCCCGGCCCGGCGAATTCCTCGTCCAGGCCGAAGAGCTCGATGAAGCGGGTATTGCAGACGATCAGCCGGCGCTCGGCGCTGAACATGCACAGCGCCTGGGACATGTTGTTCAGGGCGGCATCGAAACGGGCATTCTGCACGTTCAGCTCGGCATCGCGCAGCCGCAGCGCGCGGTACTGCTGCTGCACCTCGCCCATCGCCTCCTGCGCCTGCTCCTTGGCGGTGGCGAGCTGCCGGCCGGTCCGGGTCAGGTCCTGGACCAGGGCATTCACCTCCCGGTTGGCGCTGCGGACCAGCCGGTTGTGGTACATCAGCGTGGCGATCAGCCCGCAGCAGCAGAGCAGCAGCGTGATCAGCACCCCGGAGAAGATCCAGTGCAGCCGCGCCAGATGCTCCATATCCGCGGCGATCTGGTCGTTGCCGGTACTGTAGGAGGCCGAGGCCAGCCGGGTCAGCCGCGGATTGAGGTCGTTCAGCAGCGCCAGCAGCCGGTCGGCGACGGCCGGCTCGCGCAGCCGCTCCAGCATCGGCTGCGCGGTGGCGATCGCCCGCCTGAGCTGCGCGACGGTCGCCTCGCGTTCCGGTTCGGCCCGGATGAAGGGCCAGACCTCGCCGCCGCCCAGCAGCTGCGACCGGTTGGCGACGATATCGAGCCAGAGCTGGACATTCTCCAGCCCCTCCTCGTCCGGCTGCAGCCGGTAGCTGCCGATCGCCGCCTGCAGCCGCGCCACCTCCAGCGCCGACTGGCTGACCAGCCAGGTGACGTTGTAGCGGGAGACGGCGCGCAGCGACTGCTGCCGCTGGAGGATGAGGACGGAGGTATAGGCCGCGGCGATCGCCAGGAAGGCGATGACGACGAAGAAGCCGAAGCGGGGGAAGCGCGACAGCGACGTGCCGGGCGACGGCCGCAGGTTCACAGTCAGGCCGGGCGGCAGATCCATGGCGCTAGGGCCCAATCGCCAGGGGCTGCCACGCCCCATCGCGTGGCTGGCAGGACGCGGCGAAGCGTGACGGTCGAATCCCCACCCGATCAAGCCCTAGCGGACGACCAGCCTGGCGACCTGCCAGGCGGAACGGCCATAATAGCGCGGGGACCGCAGCTCCGCATTGGTATCGTAGGGATAGACGATGAAAAGCGGTCCCTTGTCGCGGATGGTCAGGTAGCTGCCGTCGCGCTTCAGGGCCAGCACCACCCCCCAGCGGGCGAAATCGGCCACCGGGATCTCGGTCGAATAATCGTTCAGCGCGATGGCCTGCACCGTTTCGCCCTGCGCGCCCAGCCTTTGGAGCAGCCGTGCCATCGGCACGCCCTCGAAGGTCACCGTGCCGTCGTACCAGGGGGTTGCGGTGGTGAAGCTAACCATGCCCAGCTCCTCCAGCATCGCCCGGTCGAATTTCGCCGAATCGCCGTCGTTGGTCACGCTGATCTTGCCGGATACGGCGAGGATGATGCGCCCCGTGGGCTCCGCCAGCGGGCCGCCGGCCGGCTGGGCCGTGGCCAGGCCGAATCCCGCCAGCACGGCCCCCAGCCCCATCACCACGTACCGCCGCATCTTCGCCATGTCGCCTCTCCGTCGGTCAGCGGCCGTTCCGGCCAGCAAGGGTCGCGCTGCCGCCCCTGAGCCCGACGACCATGCCGACGCAGCTTAGGACGATCAGCCCGGCTCCGAACAGAAACATCGGACCAGGCACGTTTTGCCAAAGCATATACCCGAGGATGAAATTCCACAGCAGCGATGTGTATTCAAGGGGCGCCATCACCGGCGCCGGCACCGATCGTGCGGCGGTGAACAGTGCATATTGCCCGGCCCCGCCCAGAACCGCGACCAGCAGCAGCAGCGGGGCCTCCGCCAGCACCGGCGCGACCGGCCCGGACAGCGCCAGCGGCCCCAGCACCGCCAGGAACAGCAGATGGGTCGCGGTCAGCTGCACCAGCGGCCCCTCGGTGCGGGCCAGCCGCCGGGTCAGCATCACCGAATAGGCCCAGAGCACCGCCGCAAGCAGCGCCAGCAGCAGCGCCGGCTGCCAGGCGAAGCCCAGCGAGCCGCCGCTGACCAGCGCCCCGCTGGTGCCGAGCACCACCAGCAGCCGGTGCCGCAGCCCGCTGAATTCGCCCAGCATCCAGCCGGAGGCCAGTACCACGATCAGCGGGGCGAGGAACTGGAAGGAGGCCAATTGCCCCAGCGGCAGGCTCCGCGCCGCGGTGAAATAGGCCGACCAGGCCACCAGGTTGACCAGCGCCCGGCGCAGCAGCAGCAGCCGCAGCGGGCTCAGGAACACGGACCGCAGCAGCCGCCGCCCACCCAGCGCCAGGCTGAGGCCGAGGATCGCCGCGCTCCGCACCGCCAGGATCAGCGGCAGGGTCAGGCTGGCCGTCAGCAGCTTAACCGTCGCATCCTGCGCCGCCAGCACCAGGAAGCCGCCCAGGGCCGTGGCGATGCCCCAGTGGAGCGAGCGCCGTCCGGCCAGGGCAGCCGCCGAGCGCTCCTGCCATTCCATCCCTGATACGATCTTGCCTGGATGCGGGAGTGGCGCGCCGAGACCGATCGGGCGCCGCTCCATCACGTCGCGCCGGCCACCCCGGGCACGGAGCTAGACCGCCTTGCCCAGCGCGAGGCATTCCCGCAGGAATTCCTGCTTGCGCTCCGGATCCTCGGCCAGGCTGCCGAAGAAGGCGCTGGTCACCATCCGCCCCTGCTGGCTGCCGCGCACCCCGCGCTGGGTGCGGCACATGTGCACGGCGCTGATCCGCACCGCCAGGCCCTGCGGCGCCGTCCGCTGCCAGATGAAGTCGCCGATCTGCTGGACCAGCTCCTCCTGGATCTGCAGCCGGGCGCCGAAATGCTCGACGATGCGGTCGTATTTCGACAGGCCGATGATCTTGCCCTCGGCCGAGGGCAGCACGCCGATATAGGCCTCGCCGTAGATCGGCATCAGGTGATGCGCGCAGGTCGAGCGGAGGGTGATCGGGCCGATCACGATCATCTCGTTGAAACGCTGGACATTGTCGAATTCGGTGATCGCCGGCGGCTCGGAGAAGCGTCCGGCCATCAGTTCCTCGATATACATGCGCGCGACCCGCCGCGGGGTATCCCGGGTGTTGTGGTCGTTGCGGTGGTCGATCTTGAGGATGTCGAAGAGCTCTTCGAGCTTGGCCGCCGCCGCGCCGACCATGGCGGCCTGCTCGGCGGCGGTCAGCGGGGTTTCGAGGGCCTCGTTCGCGCGCTGCGGTTGGCGCAGCCGGTGCAGAGCAATGCTCAAGCGACAAATTCCCCCGCATCGGCGCGTTCGGCCAGGGTGAAGACCCCGGGCGGCGCATAGGTGCAACCCTCGACCTGGCCCGGCTGGCCGCGCTGCACCGTCACCCGGTGCAGCCCCGGCACACCCGCCGCCAGCTTTTCCCAGAGCCAGCGCGCGACGTTCTCGAGCGTCGGCACGGCCAGCCCTGGCACGTCGTTCAGGTAGCGCTGGTCGAGCTCTCGCCGGACCGCCTCCACCACAGGTTCGACCTCGAACTGGTTGTGCGACCAGCCGAAATGCGGGTCAGGCATGCCCCGCATATAGATGCGAACAAGGAACGAATGGCCGTGCAACCCCGAGTATGGCGGGGTTTGATGCGCGGCCTCGAAAGTGAATTCCCGGAATGTCTCGATCATGGCGCTTCAAGCTTTGCTGCTTATCTTACAGGTTGTAAAGCGCAGTCGTCATTCGCCCAAACACTATCGTCGGACTGCGATATTTATATCAACAATGCCGATTAGTTTCGGTATCACAACCTGGGCAGGCGGCGGAATACCTCAGCCTGCCATCAATGGTGCTTACCCGGGCGCTTCCCCATGCCGCCGGTCGCCCCGAACCAACCGGTGGATGAAGCCCAGCTTGGCGATTGCCGGCTCCGACAGCACGAAGGGATAAAGGTCCGCCGCGCCCATGCAGCGGTTCAGGCTGTTCATCGCATAGGTCAGCGGCAGCCAGGCGTCGATCAAGGTTTCGATGGAGGCCGCGTCATAGGGGTCGAAGTCGACCTCCGCCGTCAGCACCTGGGCGGCGACCGCCTCCCCCACCGTATCGGAATCGGCCAGGGTCGGGCGCACCTTCAGCCCGAAGGCCCCGGCCATTTCCAGCGTATCGAGGATGTGCAGGTAATGCGCCCAGGTTTCGGCGAAATCCTCCCAGGGATGGGCCGTCGCATAGGCGCTGACGAAGGCGGACTGCCAGTCCAGCGGGGCGCCATTGGCGTAATGCGCCTGCAGCGCCGCGTTGTAGTCCTGGCTGTCGTCGCCGAAGACCGCCCGGCACTCCTCGAGCCGGCCGGCATCCCGCACCAGCAGGTCCCAGTAGTGGTGCCCGGTCTCGTGCCGGACATGGCCGAGCAGGGTGCGGTAGGGCTCGCCCATGGCGGTCCGCCGGCGCTCCCGCTCGGCATCGTCCGCCTCGCTCAGGGCCAGGGTGATCACCCCCTCGTCGTGCCCGGTCAGCACCTTCGGCCCGCCCTCGGGGTCGGCCAGCACGTCGAAGACCAGGCCATGCGCCGGGTCGTCCACCCGGTTGGCCAGCGGCAGGCCGAGCCGCTGCAGGGTATAGATCAATCGGTGCAGCGCCACCTGCCAGCGCTGCCAGGCAAGGAGGTTCTCCGCCACCGAGAGGTCGGGCACCGTCCGGTTGTGCCGGCAGGACGCGCAGAGCGCCTCCGGCCCATCCGCCGGCACCAGCCAGTTGCAGGCGTCATGGGCCGCATTGGCGCAGAAGACGACGGCCTCCTTTGTCCGGGCCAGCGGCGTCCAGCGTTCGGAATGGGCGGCCGGCTCGCCCGATGGCTCCCCGCCCGGCTCGGGCTCCAGCGCCGAAAGCGTCGCCAGATCGGCCATGTAGCCCAGGCGGTGGCCGGACCGCTCGCAGCGGGTATTCTCGAAATACAGCACCTGGTCGCAGGCCTGGCAGCGGAACAGCTTCATGGGGGGGAACCTCGCGGGATGGCCATGCGCGCATGGCCGGTCGCCGGCATGACGCGCCCGAACCGATGGGGTTCCATGCCGCCTCCGATCAGCCGGCCGCGCCGGCGGCCGTCTCCAGCGGTTCCAGGTCCACCGCGATGCTCAGCCGATGCGCCCCGCCGCCCAGCACCACGCCGCTGACCGGGCTGACATCGGCATAGTCCCGGCCCCAGCCGACCACCAGATGCTCCTCCCGCACCACCACGCCATTGGTCGGGTCGAGGTCCACCCAGCCGTGCTCCGGCCCCATCCAGGCGCCGACCCAGGCATGGGACTGGTCGGTGCCGCGCCGCCGCGGCTGGCCCGGCGGCCCATAGGTGCGGATATAGCCCGAGACATAGCGCGCCGGCAGGCCGAGCGCCCGCAGCGCGCTGATCATCACATGGGAGAAGTCCTGGCAGACCCCCTCCCGCCGCCGCAGCACCTCGGCCACCGGGGTCGAGAGATCGGTCACGCCGGAGCGATAGGTGAATTCGCGGCGGATCCGCGCATTCAGCTCGAGCAGCCCGGCCAGCACCGGCCGCCCGGGCGGGAAGCTGGCCGCGGCATAGGCGCCCGCCGCCGGCTCCACCCGGACCATCGGGCTGCCGAAGGTGAACTCCGCCGCCTGCCAGCCATCCGGCCCGCCGGCCCGGGCCAGCGCCGCCACCGCTTCCCAGGGCAGGGTCGCGGCCGCCGCCGGCGGCACGGCGAAGCCGACATCGACCGTCGCATCCCCGGTCACCTCGAAGACCGAATGCGGCTCGTCGACGAAAAGCCAGGTCGCGTGGTTGCCGAAATGGTCCAGCGCCTCCCGGAGGCGGGAGGCCGCGGGCTCGGCGATGATCTCCGCCGCCAGTACCTTCTGCCCCGGCAGCTCGCGCGGCTTCAGGTGCAGCAGGTGCGAGGCCAGGTCGACCGTGCTGCCATAGGCGTAGCGCGTGGTATGGCGGACCCGGTAGATCACGCCGCGCCACGCAGCCGGCCGCCGGGCGCCGAAGGGCCGAGGCTATGCGCCGCCGGCAGCAGGGTGAAGTAGCGCCGGGCGATCCGGTTCGACAGTGCGGCCACCGCCCCCTCCATCGCCCGCAGCCGCGGCGGCAGGCGGGTGATGGCATCCGGCGGGGATGCGCCCGCGCCATCCGGCGCCGCCCCTCTGGCAGCCAAGGCGATCACCTCCCGCACCATGTCCCGCGCATCCTCCAGCAATTGCTCAGCGGCGGCCGCCAGCGGCGACTCCGCATCGCCGTCCAGGTCGATCAGCATGTCCCGCGCGGCGACGAGCTGGAAGGCCAGGCCGCGCGGATTGCCCTCGTCCGCCAGCACGAGGTCGAGCACCGGCCCGGCCTGCAGCACCGTCAGGTAGCGGCTGCGGTAGGTGATGACCGAATCCCGCAGCTCCAGCGCCAGCCGCAGCCCCGGCTCCAGCCGGGCCGGCTGGCTGGCCGCCCCCGGCTGGTCCAGCGCCCGCGCCAGCTCGGCGACAATCGCTTGGGCCCGCTCCACCCGCCGGCCGAGGTCGAGGAAAAGCCGCCCGCCGCCCCGCACCATGTTCTCCGCCGCCAGCCCGGCGACGGTCGCGGCGAAGGACAGCACGGCATTGCTGGCCGTGGTCAGGTGGTCGAGGCCCTGGGTCTCCTCCCAGCCGGTGGGCCGCGGCGCCGCCGGCGGCCGCAGCAGGGCGCCCAGGTCGCGCAGCCCCTGGTGCAGCGCGAGCTGCATCTCCCCGGTCAGCCGGTCCCGCAGCAGCTCCGTCATGCGGGAGACCTTGCCGACCAGGCCGAGCACCGGCCCGCCCTCCCGCATCGCCCGCAGCAGCGCCCCGGTCAGCGGCCGCGTGCCCAGCCCATGCACGCCGCCCTGGGCGACTTCCGCATCCAGCAGCTCCGCCCGCACCAGGCAGGCCGAAAGGCTTTTCAGCTCGGCCAGCTCGCGCGGCGTCGGCGTCGCCCGGCCCAGCCGGCTCGCCCCCGCCCGCAGCAGCCGGGCGGCGCTTTCCAGCCGCTCCAGGTAGCGGCCGAGCCAGAAGAAATTATCGGCGACGCGGCTCGGCAGGTCGCCCGAGGTCCGCCGGATCGCCAGCGCCGGCACCGCGGCGCCGCGCGGGCCCTGGATCGAAGCGCCCTCCTCGGCCGGCACCCAGACATCCTTGGAGAGGATGTCGCCCGCCTCGCCCGCGGCGCCCGCCATCACCCGCGCCAGCCCGCCCTGCAGGGCACGCCACCGGGTCCCGTCGAAGACCAGGAAGAGCCGCAGCATCACCGGCCGCGGCTCCAGCCCCGCCGGCCCGACGCAGGGTGCGACGGAGGGATTGAGCACCTCGGACAGCGCGTAGTCCTGCGGCGCCGCCCGGATGCGCCGCACCAGCGCCTCCCGCGCCTCCGGCGCCAGCGCCGCCGGCCGCAGGGAAGACACCGTGCCATCCACCGCGCGGCGGACCAGCCAGGAGTCGAAATCCTCCCCCACCCGCGCCCGCGCCGCCGGATCGCCCAGCCAGAGCGTCCGCGCGCCCTGCAGTTGCAGGTCCTCGCCCAGTAGCTGCGGCGCCAGCGCCGGCAGGAAGGCGGCCAGCCCCGGCGCCTCGGCGAAGCCGGTGCCGGGGTCGTTGACGATCTTCACCGCACCGCCGCGCGCCGCATCCAGCAGGCCGGTGATGCCATGCGCCATGCTGGATTCCAGCTCCAGCGGGTCCATCATCCGGCCATCCTGCCGGCGCAGCAGCACATCCACCCGCTGCAGGCCGCGCAGCGTCTTCAGGTAGAGCACGCCGTCCCGCACCGTCAGGTCGCCGCCCTCGACCAGCGCGCAGGACAGCTCGCGGGAGAGGATGACATGCTCGAACCACAGCGGGTTGGTATGCCCGGTGGTGAGCAGCGCGACGCCGGGACTGGCCCCCGCGCCCTCCCCCCGGCCATGCGGCGCCAGCCGCTGCAGCGCATCCTGCCAGATGTCGAAGAAGGGCCCGAGCTGGCGCAGCTCCCGCGAGCGGAGGAATTCCGGCATGTGGCGCGACAGCGCCCGGCGGTTCTCCAGCACATGGGCGATGCCGGAAGGCGCCGCGGTGCGGTCCGCCACCACCCGCCAGGCCCCGTCCGGCGCCCGCGCCAAGTCGGCGGCATAGAGATGCAGCAGGGGGCCCTCCCGCCCCGCCTCCGGCTCCCGGCAGGGCCGCAGGAAGGCCGGGTTGGCATGCACCAGCGCCGGCGGCAGCAGCCCCTCCGCCAGCAGGTGCTGCGGCCCGTAGACATCCTGCAGGACGGCCTCCAGCAGCCGCGCCCGCTGGGCGAGCCCCGCCTCCAACGCGTCGAATTCCGCCGGCGCCAGGATCAGCGGGACGGGGTCGCAGCGCCAGGGCGCCGGCTGGTCGCCCAGGGTGGCGGGCGCGGCCAGCAGGCTGGTCACCCCCTCGTCGGCGAAGAAGCGGTCGAGCAGCCCGGCCCGCTCCGCCAGCACCTCCCGCCCCAGGTCGGCCAACGCCCCGAGCAGGCTCCGCCATTGCGGGCGGAAGCCGCCGGCGCCATCCACCATCTCGTCGAGCGGGGCAGACCGGGAGGGGACGGCGTCCAAGCTAGCCGGCCCGCCGCAGGTCGAGGGTGCGCGGCGCTTCCCGGTTCGGCACCGCCGCCGGCGGCTCCATCATGCCCGGCGAATGGCCGAAGGGCTGGAAGCGGGTGCGCCGCCGCGCCTCGGCCTCGTTGGCATTCACCGGCAGCGTCTCGTAGCTGCGGCCGCCGGGGTGGGAGACGTGATGGGTCATCCCGCCCAGGCTGCGCCCGGTCCAGCGGTCGAAGATATCGAATACCAGCGGCCCCTGGGCGCGGATGGTCGGGTGCAGCGCGCTCGGCGGGTCCCAGGCCTTGAAGCGGATGCCGCCGACGAACTCGCCCTGGGTATCGGTTTGGGTCAGCGGCACCGCGTGGCCGTTGCAGGCGAGGATGAAGCGCTCCTCCACCCAGCCGGAGACGCGAGCCTGCAGGCGTTCCGTGCTGCTGTCCACGTAGCGGGCGGTGCCGCCGGCGGCCGGCTCCTCGCCCAGCACGTGCCAGGGCTCCAGCGCATGGCGCAGCTCCAGCTCCACCCCGCGCAGCGTCACCTCGCCGATGCGGGGGAAGCGGAATTCGAGATGCGGCGCGAACCAGGCGGCATCGAGCGGGAAGCCGAGCGCGCCCAGCTCGTCCAGCGCCTCGGTGAAATCCTGCTCGACGTAGTGCGGCAGCATGAACTGGTCGTGCAGCCGGGTGCCCCAGCGCACCAGCCTCCGCTCATAGGGGTGCTGCCAGAAGGCGGCGACGGCGCTCCGCATCAGCAGCATCTGCGCCGCCGACATGCGGGCATGGGGGGGCATCTCCAGCGCCCGGTATTCCACCAGGCCGAGGCGGCCGGTGCTGCTCTCCGGCGCATACATCTTGTCGATGCAGAACTCGGTCCGGTGGGTATTACCGGTCATGTCGGCGAGGATGTTGCGGAATAGCCGGTCCACCAGCCAGGGCGGCGTTTCCTGGTGCGGCGCGATCTTGGAGAAGGCGACCTCCAGCTCGGCGATGCTGTCCTGCCGTGCCTCATCGACGCGCGGATGCTGGCTGGTCGGGCCGATGAAGAGGCCGCTGAACAGGTAGGAGAGGCTCGGGTGGTTGTGCCAGAAGCCCAGCAGCGACTTCAGCAAATCCGGCCGCCGCAGGAAGGGGCTGTCCTTCGGGCTGGCCGC
Organism: Belnapia sp. AC561; assembly: GCF_979252845.1. Classification (NCBI taxonomy): domain Bacteria; kingdom Pseudomonadati; phylum Pseudomonadota; class Alphaproteobacteria; order Acetobacterales; family Roseomonadaceae; genus Belnapia; species Belnapia sp. AC561. Next base: position 131,066 of record NZ_CEEDBP010000008.1, on the reverse strand, counting down.
ACCCATCACCACATGGTTGCCACCCCCCGTGCCGACATGGCGCCCGTCGAGCATGAATTTCTCGGCCGCCAGCCCAAGCTGGCGGGCTTCCTCGTAGAGCACCTCGGTCCGCCCGACATGCTCGGCCCAGCCGGTGCTGGGATGGATGTTCACCTCGATCACGCCCGGGTCGGGGGTGACCGAGAAGCTCTGCAGCCGCTCGTCGCGCGGCGGCAGGTAGCCTTCCAGCACCACCTTGCGCCCGGCCTCGGCCGCGGTCGCCTCGATGGCGGCGGTCAGCTCCAGCCAGTCCTCGGCCGCGGTCAGCGGCGGGTAGAATACATGGATCTTGCCGCCGCGGGCCTCGACCGCCAGCGCGGTGCGGACCAGCCCCGGCTCGCCGCGGCCGACGACGGGGAGATCCTCCGCCGCCGGGCGGAAGGCCTCGGTACCGCCACCGAAGGTGCCATTGGTCGGCCCCCCGGGGGCCCGAGCACCCTCCCCCGGCCGCTGCCCCAGCAGCCGCGCACCCGCATCCGGGGCCGGGCGGTGCGCCCGCGGGTCCTGCGGCGACAGCCGCTCGAAGGATGCATGCGGCGGCAGCGGTTGCTTCGGCGCGAAGGGATCGGCCTCGAAGCTCGGCTCGATGCCGGCCGGATCGGCCCAGAGCAGGCTCTCCAGCGGCAGCCGCAGCCCGACCGGGCTGTCGCCGGGGACCAGGAACATCACCCCGTCGCGGAAGAACCAGCGGCCGGATTGCCAGCGCCGCGCGCCGCCCTCCAGCACCCGCCGCAGCGGCAGCACGCTGCCGACCGAGGCCGCCAGCCCCTGGCCATAGACCTTGGCCATGCGGGCCCGCTCCAGCGGGTCGCGCAGCTTCGCATCCTCGGCGATGACATTGGCCGGGAGGCGCTTCTCCTTCCAGAGGTAGTAGTGGATGTCCTCATGCGCCGGCAGCACCAGCGCCGGATCCAGGCCCAGCCGCTCGGCCAGGAGCGCCGCGAAGCGCGCCGCATCGGCGGCGGTCGCGGTATCGGTGTCGTCGTCCGAGGCCAGCAGCGCCGCATCGCGCCACACCGGCTCGCCATCCCGCCGCCAATGGGCATGCAGCGCCCAGCGCGGCAGCTGCTCCCCGGGGTATTGCTTGCCCATGCCGTATTGCAGCGCCGCGCCCGGCGCCCAGAGCTCGGCCAGCCGCCGCAGCAGCCGCCCGGCATAGATCCGCTTGGTCGGACCCATGGCATCGGTGTTCCACTCGGGCGCATCCATGTCGTCGGCGGCGATGAAGGTCGGCTCGCCGCCCATGGTCAGCCGCACGTCGCCGGCGACCAGCGCCGCATCCACCCGCTCGCCCTGGGCCAGGATCGCCTGCCACTGCGCCTCCGAATAGGGCTTCGTCACCCGCGGCGTCTCCCGCACCCGGGTGACGGACATGGCGAAATCGAATTGCGTCTCGGCCGGCTCGACCAGCCCGCTGATCGCCGCCGCCGAGGCCGGCTCCGGGCTGGCCGCCAGCGGGATATGGCCCTCGCCGGCCATCAGGCCGGAGGTGGCGTCGAAGCCGACCCAGCCGGCGCCGGGCAGGTAGACCTCGGCCCAGGCATGCAGGTCGGTGAAGTCGGCGGTCGGGCCGGCCGCCCCGGTCACCGGCTTCTGGTCGGCCACGAGCTGGATGAGGTAGCCGGAGACGAAGCGCGCCGCATAGCCCAGGTGCCGCAGCGCCTGCACCAGCAGCCAGGCGCTGTCGCGGCAGGAACCCTCGCGGTTGCCCAGCGTCTCCTCCGGGGTCCAGACCCCCGGCTCCAGCCGCACCACATAGGCGGTGCGTTCCTGCACCCTGCGGTTCATCCCGACCAGCATGTCGATGGTGCGCTGCTCGCCGCGCGGGATCTCGGCCAGGAAGGCGCTGAGCAGCGGCCCGGCCGGTTCCTGCCGGCGGAAGGGGGCGAGCTCCTGCTCCAGCACCGGGTCGTAGCTGAAGGGCCAGGTCTCGGCCTCGGGCTCGAGGAAGAAGTCGAAGGGATTGATCGTCGCCATGTCGGCGACGAGGTCCACCGTCACCTCGAAATGCGTCACCCGTTCCGGGAAGACCACCCGCGCCAGGTGGTTGCCCTGCGGGTCCTGCTGCCAGTTGAGGAAATGCGGCTGCGGCTCGATCGTCAGGGAATAACTGACGATGGGGGTGCGCGCATGCGGCGCTGGCCGCAGCCGGATGGTCTGCGGCCCGAGCGCGATCGCCCGGTCGTAGCGGTAGCTGGTGCGGTGGTTCAGGGCGACGTGCAGGGGCATGGAGCGATCCGGGTCCTGGGTGGGACGGTTGGGCACGGCTTACAGCAAAGCCGCGCGCAGCGCAGGCCCGACGTTTGTCGGGCCGGGCCATGCGCTACGGCGCTTTTGTCAGGCCGAGGCTCCGCGCGACCTCGCCGAGCGCCGCGTATTCCTGCGCGATCTGCGCCGCCATGGCCGGGCCGTCCTGCACCCGCCAGGTCGCGCCCTGGCTTTCCGCCACCCGGCCGAAGGCCTCGGACCGCGCCGCGGCGAGGAAAACCTCCGAGAGCCGCGCCAGCCGCTCGGGCGGGATGCCGTTCGGCGCGAACAGCCCCCACCAGATGCTGATCGCATGGTCCGCCAAGCCGATGCTGCCCAGGCCGGAGGCAGCCGGCAGCCCCGGATGCCCCTCCTCCGTCGTCAGCAGCAGGCATTTGGCGGTCCCCGCCGTGATCGCCGGCATCGCCCCCACCACCGAGCCGCCGTAGAAGCTGATGTGTCGGCCGAGGAAGGCCGGCAGCGTCTGCCCCGCGCCCTGGAAGGGCACCGTGGTCATGTCGAGGTCCAGCTTCCGCAGGATCCGCTCCACCCCGAGGTGCATGGCACCCCCCAGTCCCTCGTTGCCCCAGGTGTACTCGCCGGGGCGCGCCCGGATGGCGGCGATGAATTCCGCCAGGTTGGCGGCCGGGAAATCCGGCTGGGCGCAAAGGGTATAGGCCGAGTAGCCGACGCTGAGGATGGAGGTGAAGCTGCCGCTGCCGTAGCGCGTCCCCAGCGTATGCGGCGCGGCGGTGACCGGGGTGTTCCAGAGGAAGCCCAGCGTCAGCCCATCCGGCCGCGCCTCCACCACCTGCTGCACGCCGATGGTGCCGCTGCCGCCGGGGCGGTTCTCGACGATCACCGGCTGGCCCAGCACGGGCGCGGCCAGCTCGGCCAGCTTGCGGGCGAAGACATCGGTGCCGCCGCCCGGGTTGATCGGGACGATGATGCGGATGGGCCGATTGGGGAAAGACTGGTCGGGGAAAGATTGTGCCAGGGCAGGCGGGGCCACGGCAGGCAGCAGCAAGCTGGCGAGCAGCGCAAGGCGGGTCATCATGGCATCGGCCCCTCCCGGTGGGCCAGCCATCCTAGCAATGCCGGTGCCACCTTGGGGCCACGGCTTGCCAGCCCGCACGCACCGCCCATACTCGCCCCTTCTCCGCCGAAGGGCCCTGCCATGCCGCTGATCGACCTTTCCCGCGACATCACCCACAAGATGCCGCGGCTGCCGAACCATCCCATGGTCATCATCTCCGACTTCACCACGCATGAGGAGAAGCGGGAGGCGGATGGCTACGTCTTCTCCTCGGCCGTCACCTCGCTGAACATGGGCGACCACTCCGGCACGCATGTGGACGCGCCGAAGCACTTCGACGAGAAGCCCGGCGCCGCGAGCATCGACGAGATGCCGCTCGAGAATTTCTTCACCGAGGCGGTCTGCCTCGACCTCTCGCACAAGCCGCTGAAATCCGAGATCAGCATCGAGGACCTGCAGGCCGCGGAGAAGGCCGCCGGCGTCGAGATCAGGCGCGGCGACACCGTGCTCATCCACATGGACCACTACCGCCGGACCTGGGGCACCGAGGGCTACATCACCGACTTCCCCGGCCTGACCAAGGCCAGCGCCACCTGGCTCGGCGAGAAGGGCATCATGATGTTCGGCGTCGAGGCCGCCAGCCCCGGCCGCCCTGGGCGCAGCAATTTCGAGGTCCACCACGTCTGCCGCGACCTGGGCTTCACCCATATGGAAGGGCTGGTGAACCTCGACAAACTGGTGGGCAAGGGCCGCTTCCGCTTCATCGGCTTCCCGCTGAAGATCAAGGGCGGCACCGGCAGCCCGATCCGCGCCGTCGCCTGGCTGCAGGACTAGGCCGGAACCGCCGCCGCGCCGGTCAGGCCACAGGTCAGGCCCGGCGCGGCGGCAGCTCCAGGTTCACGCTGACGTTCTTCCGCTGGGTGAAGCTGTCCAGCATCCCCTCCAGGGAGTATTCCCGGCCGAGCCCGCTCTGCTTGAAGCCGCCGTAGGAATGGCCGGGCACCTGCCCGCCCGCCTGGTTCACCTGCACCCAGCCGCTCTCGATCCGATGCGCCGTCCGCAGCCCGGCGCCGATGTCGCGGGTGAAGACATAGGCGGCGAGGCCGTAGTGGCTGTCGTTCGCCATCCGCAGCATGTCAGCCTCGTCGTCCCAGGGGATCGCCACCAGCACCGGGCCGAAGATCTCCTCCCGCGCCAGCCGCCAGTCGTTGGTGGCATCGGCGAAGATGGTGGGCATGGCGAAGTAGCCCTCGCTCAGCGGCCCCTCGGTCGGCGGCAGCCCGCCCGTCACCAGCCGCGCATCCTTGCGCGCCATCCCCTCCCGCACGTAGCCGCAGACGCGGTCGAACTGCTTGCGGTTGATGATGGTGCCGATGTCGCTCGCCTCGTCCAGCGGGTCGCCCAGCTTCAGGGTGGCGACCTTGGCCGCGAGCTTGTCGAGGAAGCTGTCGAAGATCGACCGGTGCAGGAACAGCCGCGATCCCGCGGTGCAGGACTGGCTCTGCCGGGTGAAGCGCATGGCGGCGATGACGCCCTCCACCACCCAGTCCTCGTCGGCATCGGGGAAGACCACGCAGGGCGACTTGCCGCCGAGCTCCAGCGAGACCGGCACGATACGCTCCGCCGCCCAGCCCATGATGAGCTTGCCGACGCCGGTGGAGCCGGTGAAGGAAAGCTTGCGCACCGCCGGATGCTTCGCCAGCGGCTCCCCCGCCTCAGGCCCGGTGCCGGTGATGACGTTCAGCACGCCGGGCGGCAGGTGCTCGTGGCAGATGGCGGCCAGCAGCAGCACGCCGAGCGGCGCATCCTCGGCGGCCTTCAGCACCACGGTATTGCCGGCGCACAGGGCGGGCGCGATCTTCAGCGCCGCCAGCAGCACCGGCGCGTTCCAGGGGATGATGGCGCCGACCACCCCGATCGGCTCCCGCCGGGTATAGCTCAGCACATGCTCGCCGAGCGGGATGGTTTCGCCCTTCAGCTCGCTGCCGAGGCCGCCGAAGTAGCGGAAGATCTCGGCCAGGCCCCGCGCCTCGGGCCGCGCCTGGGTGCGGAGCGCGTTGCCGGTCTCGGCGGCGATCTGCCGGGCGATGGCCTCGGCCTCGGCCTCCATCCGGTCGGCGATCCGCAGCAGGGCGCGGCCGCGCTCCCGCGGCGGCACCTGCGACCAGGCCGGGAAGGCGGCGGCGGCGGCGGCGACCGCCGCCTCCACGTCCGCCGCCTGGCCGCGCGGCACGCTGGCGATCGGCTGGCGGTTGGCAGGATTCTCGACGGTGATGGTGCCGCCGCCCTGCGCCCCGACCCAGGCGCCACCGATCAGCATCGGGCGCGGCGCGGCATCGCGGGCGGCGGCGGTCACCGGCATGGCGGTGGTGTTCATGGCTAGTCCTCCCCTGGCCCGGCCCGCGCCCTGCGGCCGGCGGCGCCGTGTTTCCTCCCCTTGAGCCTGTCCCCGCGGCCCGGCGGCTGGCAAGCCCCCACTGGCAAGCCCCGCCGGCAGGCTGACAGCGGCCCCCCGCTGGGCTTCAATGGCGCCGTGTCGCAACCCAGCCCCCCCACCGCGCCGCTTCCGGTCCGCGTCAGCATCCGGCTCGACCTGCCCTCCGGCGGCCGGGTCGGCCCGGGCAAGATCGCGCTGCTCGAGGCCATCGCCGAGGCCGGCTCCATCGCCGGCGCCGCCCGGGTGCTGGGCATGTCCTACCCCCGCGCCTGGGGCCTGGTGGAGGCGCTGGACACCGCCCTCGGCACCGCCGCCGTGACCCGCGCCCCGGGTGGGCAGAAGGGCGGCGGCGCGACGCTGACCGCGGCCGGGCAGGCGCTGATCGACCGCTACCGCGCTGTGGAGCGGGCGGCCCAGGCCTATGCCGGGCCGGCGCCGGCGGTGGCGGCCCGGCTCAAGTAGCGGTCTCCCGCACCGGCCGCCCGGTCAGGTCCAGCCCCGCCAGCCAGGCCGGCCCGCCCTGCGCCACGAAGCAGGCCGAGCCCAGCGCCGCCAGGGCCTGCAGCCCCGCCAGGTCCTGCTCCCCGAAGGTGCCCCGCGCCGCATTGGCGCAGATCATCACCCCGAGGTAGTCGCCCCGCCACAGCAGCGGCGCGAACATCGAGGACCCGGCCCGGAAGCTCTGCAGGATCTTCACGAAGCCCTGGTGCAGCGCGGTATCGTGCAGCAGCAGCGGGCGCTTCGTATGCGCCACCTCGCCGGGATGGCCGAGCCCGATCGCCACCCGCTCATGGTACTGTTCGGGCGGGAAATTCACCGGCGCCGCGACCAGATGGTGCCGCCCATCCGGCATCCGCAGGAAGACCGCGCAGGCGCCCCGCACCGCCGGCGGCGGCTCCTCCCGGAAGGCATTCGGCCGCAGGGCCGCGCCAGGGTCGCCGAGCAGCGCCGGCGCCGCCCGGGTCAGGCACCACAGCGCCGCCTCCGGCCCCGCCGCGCCATTGGCCTCCGCCCCCAGCCGGCCGAGCGCCAGCACCAGATCATCCCTCACGCCGCATCCTTCCATCGGTAACGCCCGAGCCGCGCCATCTCCGGCACCGCCCCATGCCCGGGGCCGTCCGGCACCCGCAGCATCCCATGCTCGACCCGGACCGGTGCCGCGACCACGTCCTCGGCCAGCATCCCATGCGTCAGGCTGACGCCCCAGGCGACATCCGGCACCACCGCAGCGAGCTGCGCCATCGCCGCCGCGCCGATGCCGCTCTCGGCGATCTTGCAGGCCAACGTGGTCCGCAGTCCGAGCCGCCCGGCCAGCGCATCGGCGGCGAGCGTCGTCTGCAGCCCGCCGAGCTTGATCGCCTTCAGCCCCACGCCATCGGCCGCCCGCCGCGCCGCATGGGCGGCGATATCCGCCATGCCGTGCAGCCCCTCATCGGCGCAGATCGCGCAGGCCCCGGCGGCGACGGCGGCGGCCATGCCCTCCAGGTCGTCGTCGGCGACGGGCTGCTCCAGGTAGTCCAGGGTGCCCGGCGGCAACGCCGCCAGGAAGCGCAACGCCCCGGCCGCATCCCAGGCCATGTTCGCATCGCCGGAGAGATGCGCCGCCGGCCCGAGGATCCCCCGCGCCGCGACGCAGAGCCGGGCATCCGCCTCGGGCCCTGCCCCCATGCCGAGCTTCAGCTTCACATGGCTCCAGCCCCAGGCCGCGGCGACCTTCTCCAGCGTCGCCTCCGGATCCGCCTCCCCCACCATGCGGATGGCGGGCGCCAGCACCCGCCGCGCCCCGCCAAGCAGCGCCGCGACCGAGACGCCCGCCCGCCGCGCCGCCAGGTCCAGCACCGCCGTCTCCACCGCGGATTTCGCCCCGGTATTGCCGCGGATCGCCCGGTGCAGCCGCTGCGCCGCCTCGGCCGGCCCGGCGACCGGCGCCGCGCACAGGGCCGGGCCGAGGAAGCGCGCCACCGCCGCGACCATCCCCGGCAGCAGCTCGCCCGTCATGGTCGGGGCGGTGGCGGCCTCGCCCCAGCCCTCATGGCCGGCGTCGTCGACCACCCGCACCAGCAGCGTCTCGGCGACGGCGACCGTCTCGCTCGCCAGCCGCATGGGCTGGCGCAGCGGCAGGCGCAGCGGCCAGGGCTCGACGGCGATGATGCGGAGGGAGTGATCCATGCGCCCGAGACGACCACGCCCTTGCCGCGGCGACAACTGGACGCCGCCGCCGCATCGCGCCACGCTGCGCAGAATGAGTGAGGGGGAGGCTCCATGAGCCGCAGCAGCAAGATCATCGGCAGCTTCGCCGAGGCCATCGCCGATATCCCGGATGGATCGACCATCGCCTTCGGCGGCTTCGCCGGCCCCGGCACGCCCTACAACCTGACAAAGGCGCTGCTGGCCCAAGGGGCGAAGCGCCTGACCTGCATCGCCAATACCACCGGCGGTGCGCATGTCCCGCGGATGCCCGACCTCGGCATGCTGGTCGAGAACGGCCAGGTGGCGAAGGTCATCTGCGCCTTCACCGCCGCGACGCGCCCGACCGACGTGCTGCCCTTCACCAGGTACTACGACAGCGGCGAGGTCGAGGCCGAGCTGGTCCCGCAGGGCACGCTGGCCGAGCGCCTGCGCGCCGCCGGCGCCGGCATCCCCGCCTTCTACACCCCGACCGCCGTCGGCACCGAGCTCGCCGAGGGCCGCGAGACCCGGGTCATCAATGGCCGCGAATACCTGCTCGAATACGCCCTACCCTGCGACTACGCCTTCATCCGGGCCTGGCGTGCGGATACGGCGGGCAACCTGCAATTCAGGCTGGCGCAGCGCAATTTCTGCCCGGTGATGGCGATGGCGGCGAAGACCGTCGTGGTAGAGGTGGAGGAGGAGATCCTCCCCGCCGGCGCCCTCGACCCCGACCAGATCCATACCTCCGGCATCTTCGTCCAGCGCCTGGTGAAGATCCCGCCCGCGCCGGAGGGGCTCTGGACCATCCGCCGCCAGGAGCGCGCGAAATGAGCGAGAACATTGGCCGGCCGATTCAGGCCTCCGCGCCCGAGAGCGCTTCAGCCATCGGACGGCAGGGCTGGGACCGCCAGCAGATGGCCGACCGCCTCGCCCAGGAATTCCAGGATGGCTGGATCGTCAACCTCGGCGTCGGGATCCCGACGCTCTGCTCCAACACCGACATCGGCGACCGCGACATCATCTACCACGCCGAGAACGGTGTCATCGGCTACGGCCCCGTGCTGCCCGCCGGCCAGGAGGACCTGCACCTGGTGAATGCCGGCGGGCAGAACGTCTCGCTGAACCCGGGTGCGGCCATCATCCACCACGCCGACAGCTTCGCCATCATCCGCTCCGGCCGCATCGACGTCACGGTGATGGGCGCCTACGAGGTCGCGGCCAATGGCGACTTCGCCAACTGGAAGGTCGGCGGCGCCAAGGGCGGCGGCATCGGCGGCGCCATGGACCTCGCCGCCTGCGCCAAGCGGGTCTTCATCATCCTGGAACACAGCACCCGCAAGGGCGAGCCCCGGCTGCTGCGCGACTGCGCCCTGCCGGTCACCGCCCGCGGCGTGGTAACGCTGGTCGCCACCAACCTCGGCCTGTTCGCCCCGACCGGCGATGGCTTCGCCGTCCGCGAACTCGCCCCCGGCGTCACCTTCGAGGCGGCCCAGGCCGCGACCGGCGCCCCCCTCACGGAGTCCCCCTGATGCATATCGACTACTACGCCTCGCTCAACTCCCCCTGGACCCATCTCGGCGCCGCCCGGATCGAGGCGCTGGCGGCGAAGCACAACGCGACGCTGAAGATCTGGCCGGTCGACTTCGGCACCATCTTCGCCGGCTCCGGCGGCCTGCCGCTGCCCAAGCGCAGCCCGCAGCGCCAGGCCTACCGGCTGCAGGAACTGGCGCGCTGGCGCGAGGCGACGGGTACGCCGATCCATATCCACCCCGCGCATTTCCCGACCAGCGAGGCACTCTCCACCAGCGCCGTCATCGGCCTGCGGGAGACGATTGGCGATGCCCCCGCCATCAAGCTGGCGCACGCCGTGCTGCGGGCGCTGTGGGAGCAGGAACGCAATCCCGGCGAGCGCGCGACGCTCTCCGCCATCATCGCCGAATGCGGCCTCGATCCCGCCGCCGTGCTGGCGCTGGCCGACGATCCGCGCTGGGCGGCGATGCGGGAGGCGGATACCGCGGCGGCGCTGGGCCGCGGCGTCTTCGGGGCGCCGAGCTACGTCATCGGCGAGGATATCTTCTGGGGCCAGGACCGGCTGGAATTCGTGGCGAAGCGGCTGGCCAGGGGCTGACATGGATGCTCCATCAACCGGCACCTGCCTGCTTTCCAAAGCATCGCACCGGCAAGGAAGCGCTGCCCGGACGGACCTATCGCTGATCTTGGCAGGTCAGCAGGTCTTGGACGAGGACGGATTGGGGGTCGACCCGGCTCTGGCGGGACAGGGTGGTGCAGTAGCCGCGGCGGAACCGGTTGCGCGGATCGAATTCGGTAACCGCGTTCTGCCATCCGTTCCCGAGCTGCGGCTCGAACAGGCTGGCAGGGTCGAGACCCATGAACTCGTAGAATTCCGACAAGCGGGAGGTGCTGATGTTGAGGACCGTCAGGCTGGGTACCACCGCGGTGACGGTCGCCAGGTCATGCATGGTCCATTCGGCGGACTGCTTGCCGGCGATGCCGATCAGATAGGCCCGCACCGCGGGATCGACCCGCCGATCGTTCAGCAGGGCCATGATGCTGGGTGGAATGAGCCGGCGGCTCCGGGTGTCGTCATAGTCGGCCCGCGGCGGTGTCGGCATGGCCAATGGCGGCGGTGCCGTGGGACGGGCAACGACTCCCGGAAGCGATTGGCCTGGAAGCGCCTGCCGAAGCTGCTGGCAGGCCACCGAGGCATTGCCGGGGCCACAGGCCACCGCCGGAACGCCGCGCTGACCTGGAAGGGTCTGCTGGGCCTGCGCCGGCAGGCAGGCAAGCACGGCCAGCAGCGCTGCGAGCCTAGCGGACCGTGACGTTGCCCGGGCCAGTCTGGGTGACGATCGCACCACCTGCTCCTCCGCCGAATTGCTGGACCCGAATGTCTCCAGCCGCCCCCTGCTGGGTGATGGCGACGCCGGCTCCGTTGCCCATCTGCAAGCTCTCGGCTTGCAGGTTGGAGCCATTTTGGATGATCGAGGAATTGTTGCCGTTGCCGCTCTGCCGGATGATGGCGCGATTGCCGGCGCCGCCGCTCTGAATGGTCTCGGCCACGTTGCCGTTGCCCGCGTCCTGAACGGTGTCGGCGATGGTGCCGTTGCCCCGCCATGCGGTGACGCGCTGGCGGCTGGGCTGGTCGGTGTAGGCTGGAGTATCCTGAGCCATAACGGGCGATGTCATCAGGCTGGCGGTCAGCAGGGCGAACAGCTTGCGCATGGCGACACTCCGAAAAAGGTGGACCGGACAAGGGTAGTCTCCCCTGCCCGGCCCGATCACGTGATCAGCGCAGGGTCTGCGTGGCGGTGCCGCCCTGGCCGTTCTGGACGATCTGCTGGAAGTTATTGCTGCCGGCCGACATCATGTTCTGCGTCGCCGTGTTGCTGCCCGCAGTCTGTGTCACGTACTGCTGCGAGCTGACCTGGTTCGTCATGTAGGAACTGGCGGTGTTGAAGTTGGAATCGCCACCGTTGCCGGACTGATCATGGACAGTGAGGTTGTCCCGGCCACCGCCCTGATAGGCGTAGGAGACGTGTGCGGTGCCTTCCTGGGTCTGGAAAATGCGGTTTCTGAGGCCGTCCGTCTGGAGGGCCTCAACCTTGTTGTTGGTGCCACGCTGGGTCTGGGTGATGGCGTTGTCCTGGCCATTACCGTTCTGCGTTGCCCTTGCGCGGTTGCCCGTGCCGCCGCCGCCGCCGCTGCCCGTCTGGGTCTGGGAGATAGACGAGGTGGCGACGCTGCCCTGCTGGAAGGCGCGGGCCTGATTGTTGTAGCCGGTCTGGTCCTGCGTCGCGGTGACGCCGGTGGTACCCGCCGTCTGCTCGATGTAGGCGATGCTGTCGTTGTTCTGCACCTGGGCCGAGGCGACACCAGCCACCAGCGAGAACACGGAAGCGAGGAGGAGTTTACGCATGACTACAAGTCTCCAATGGATACGCGAATTATTTGTTGCGTCGTAAGCACCCGCCCCCGCAGATCAGTACGGACACCGCTGTTTGTCGCATCGGGAGGGCTACCGATGCTCGGTGGACGTAAGGCTCGCTCACCACCCGCAGCCGCCAGCACGACGGGGCTGGCCGCGGGTGACGAAATCTCGGCCCGGGGCGCCAAAGGGGGCGCCGCAGGTGTGGGTTCTGGTGTGGCCGGTGCGGTCGCCGTCACCGGGCCGCTGGGCTGGGAGGGCAAGCCTTCATCCCGATACGCCTGGTACTCGCGGATCAGTTCCTGACCCCGGCTTTCATCGGCAAAGGCCCAGTAGCCACGCTCGGCGCCATCCAGCACCATGGCGTGGACTGCCTTCTCGATGGCCTGACGGACCGCAAGCTGGCGCGGCTCGTTGGTGGTCACCCCACCCTCGATTTGCAGAAGCCGGTTGAAGCCCACGTACTTGCTGGCGGTCCCGTTGACGCCGACGCTGTAGATCGTCTTGTCGGTGGTGATGCTGACCAGCACCTCGCCAGTCATGACGCTCACCGCTCGAAGGAATACTGAGACGTTATCCCGCCGATACTCGGTCGAGGCGCCAATCCCGAGGAAGTTGGCCCCAGCCCCGCCGGTGAGGACATTGCTGTCGTAACCGACGATGCCGCCCGTCACCATGATGCCGGCGTTGCGAAGCTGCGAGATGGGCGCCATGGGTCGGCCGTCGGGACCAACGCTCTCTGAGCGATTGGCGCGGATGATCTGCCGTTCCTGAAAGAGGTCGGGCAAACGATTCCGTTCGAGCACGGAGAACCATTGTGAACGCCCGGCATCCTTCAACGCGTTGATCAGGATCGAGGCACCGCCCTGGGTGACGGCGAAGCTGTACTCGGCAAAATTGTTGTTTGGACGGTACTGGCCGGTTTGATCCTGAAAGGCAAAGACAGCAACGTCGAGCTTGCGCTTGGGCGCTGGGAGATTGCGCAACTCGTTGGTGTTCACCGTGCGAACGCCAAGGGTTGGGCTTTCGGCCAGCATCCTGGCGGGCGAGGTCCCGCAGGCGGATAAGCCGAGCAGGCCGATCGCCATAAGTGCGGTTCGATAGGTCATTGAAGTTGGAATTCTCGACCTAGAACTGCGGCACGGGGATTTGGATGTTGGTCCTTCCCCCGGTCGCGCTCTCGGTGATGTCGATGTTGATCTGCCCATTGGCCCGAGCAAACTGAATCTGGGTCCCGCCAAAGCTGAAAGTGCCGCTGTCGCGGGCATTCTCGCCAATGATCTGCTGGCTCACCTGACCAGCGATCTGGCTGAGAAGGCTCGCAGTGATCTGCCGCTGAAATTGCAATGCGGGATCGCTAGCCGAGTTGGCTGCATTTCGTGCCGCGTTCTCACGCCGGTCCTTCTTGGCCTGGGGGCTCTCGAGGTAACGGGAGTTGTTCGCCTGCGCCAAGCCAAGGACGAAGGACCCATTCAACGGACTACCGCCAAAAGCTGGACTGACCGGCTGATAGACCAGATCGCGCGCCAGCGCCTGATGTCCAATAATTCCACAGTAAATCGTAGCCGCACAAGCGGCTATGCTTTTGGCCCTAAGCAAGGACATTGCAGCTCCCCTCAATGATCCTGCGAAGGACATTAAGAATATTATTTGCCTGGAATCTACCTTACGGGCGCACCCCGCCGGTCGGTAGGCACTGAATCCTGTCATGCGATCACGATAGCTTTATTTTTACATAGATATTATTGGCTTAAATTGTCTAATTTATCGATAAATACTCTAATACTGCGAATGTTACATCGAATTGGCAGAGTTTGAGCATATTTTAACCAGAAGAGTGAATTTGTTTGAGGATTATGTTCTTTTAGGAGAGGAATTTTATCCCGTTTGGGATGCTTTTGAAACGTACATAACTATTAGCCGATATTGCCCGAAACCGTTGTCGGGTCGCCCCGAGGCCTCCGCCTGCGCGGCCGCACGACCCAATCCCGATCAATCGCGCATGATGGCAGCCACAGCGCGATCGCCGCGCAGACGGAGGCCCCGCCGCCACGCCGGAAGCACGCCCACCGCTGCCTCCCAAAGCCGGTCAGGCTGCCACCGGCGACCACAGGCGGCCCCGGGGAGTTTCAGATCGGGACGTCCCTTGCCTAGCAATGGCCCTCACCAGCAGCGACACTGGCGGGGCACAACCAGGAACCCGCCCCATGCCGGACGGCACCATCGGCCACTCCTTCCGCCGCACCGAGGATCTCCGCTTCCTCACCGGCCAGGGCCGCTACGTCACCGATATCGCCACCCCCGGCGCGCTGCATGGCCATGTCCTGCGCTCCCCGCACGCCCATGCCCGCATCACCGGCATCGATGCCGCCGCCGCCCGCGCCATGCCCGGCGTCCGCCTGGTGCTGACCCAGGCCGAGCTCGCCGCCGAGGGCATCGGCCCGCTGCCCTGCCCCGCCGTGGTGGCGACCGTCGCCCCGATCATCGTCCCCGAGCGCCACGCGCTCGCCGCCGACTGCGTCCGCCACGTCGGCGAGGCCGTCGCCTTCGTCGTCGCCGAGACCGCCGCCCAGGCCCGCGATGCCGCCGAGGCCATCGAGGTCGGCTACGATCCCCTCCCCGCCATCGTCGACAGCCGCGCGGCGCTGGCCCCCGGCGCGCCGCAGATCTGGCCCGAGGCCCCCGGCAATGCCGTCTTCCGCTTCGAGCGCGGCGACCGCGCCGCGACGGAAGCGGCCTTCGCCGCCGCCGCCCATGTGATCGAGCTGGACCTCGTCAACAACCGCGTCCATGCCGCGCCGATCGAGCCCCGCGCCGCCGTCGCCCGCTGGGACGGCACCAATTTCGACCTGCTGCTCACCGGCCAGGGCGTCCATGGCATCCGCCGCCAGCTCGCCGGCGCCGTCTTCAACCTGCCGGAGGAGCGCTTCCGCCTGCATTGCCCCGATGTCGGCGGCGGCTTCGGGCTGAAGAACTTCCTCTTCGGCGAATATGTCGCGCTGCTGGTGGCCGCCCGCCGCCTCGGCACCCCCGTCGCCTGGGTGGCGGACTATACGGAGGAATTCCAGGCCGCCGTCCATGCCCGCGACCTGCGCGGCCGCGCCCGCCTCGCGCTGGATGCGGATGGCCGCTTCCTCGCCCTGCATGCCGAGATGGCCGCCGACATGGGCGCCTATTGCTCGGCGAATGGTCCGGCCTGCCCGACCAATTCCGTCTCGACGGCCATCGGCGGCGTCTATGCCATCCCCGCCATCTTCCTCGAGGTGACCGGCGCCTTCACCAATACCGCCCCGGTCGATGCCTATCGCGGCGCCGGCAAGCCGGAGGCGAATTACCTGACGGAACGGCTGGTCCAGGCCGCCGCCGCCCGGCTCGGCCTCGACCCCATCGCCCTGCGGCGGCGGAACCTGATCACCGCCTTCCCCTATCGCAGCGCGACGGGAATGCTGATGGATACCGGCCGCTTCGCCGCGAACCTCGATGACCTGGAGGCGCTGGCCGACCGCCCCGGCTTCGCTGCCCGCAAGGCCGGCAGCGCCGCCGCCGGACGGCTGCGCGGCCTGGGCATCGCCTGCTTCCTCGAGACCTCCCGCGGCGCCCCGCATGAATGGGCGGCGATCCGCTTTCCGGCCGACGGGACCATCGCGCTCTGCCTCGGCACCCAGTCCAACGGCCAGGGCCACGAGACCAGTTTCCCGCAATTCGCCGCCGACCGTCTCGGCCTGCCGCGGGAGCGCTTCCGCCTGGTCCAGGCGGATACCGACCAGGTGCCCTATGGCAATGGCCATGGCGGCGCCCGCTCCCTGCATGTCGGCGGCACCGCGCTGGTGATGGCGATGGACGCCATGCTGGAAAAGGCCCGCCCCATCGCCGCCCGGCTGCTGCAGGCGGCGCCCGAGGCGCTGGACTACGCCGATGGCGCCTTCACCGTGCGGGGGACGGAGACCCGGGTGACGCTGGACGCCATCCTCGCCGCCGAGCCGCCGGGCAGCCTCGATACCGAGGCGAAGAACCTCTCGGAACTGATCACCTTCCCCTCCGGCGCCCATGTCGCGGAAGTCGAGGTCGATCCCGAGACCGGCCTCGTCACCCTGCTGCGCTACCAGGCGGTCGACGACTACGGCCGGCTCATCAATCCGATGCTGACCACCGGCCAGGTCCAGGGCGGCCTCGCCCAGGGCATCGGCCAGGCCTTGCTGGAGGAGATGGCCTACGAGGCCGGCTCAGGCCAGCTCCTCTCCGCCTCCTTCATGGACTATTGCCTGCCGCGCGCCGGGGACCTGCCCGACCTCGACATCGCCTTCGGCGAGCTGCCGACGCTGTCGAACCCGCTCGGCGTCAAGGGCTCCGGCCAGGCCGGCGCCATCGCCGCGCCGCAGACCGTGGTGCACGCAGTGCTCGACGCCCTGGCCCCGCTGGGCGTCACCCACCTCGACATGCCGCTGACGCCGCAGAAGGTCTGGCGCGCGCTCCGGGACGCGGCTCAGGCCTCTCCGTAGTGGATCCGGCGATACGGGCGCGAGACCACCGTATCGTCGGTATGGATGTCCCAGAGGCTGGCACCGTTCGACTCCCGGTGCGCCTCGAACATCTTCCCCATGCCGCCGAGGCTCGTCACCGCCGAGCCCCGCACGCCGAAGCCGGAGGAGATGCCGGCGAGGTCGCCGCGGCCATGGATGACCAGCGCCGGGTCCAGCCCATTGGCGCGGAACTTGTGGATCTCGGCGCCATAGCCGCCGTCGTTGATGATGGCGATCAGCATGCGGTGCCCCTCGCGCCGCACCGTCTCCAGCTCCTGGATATGCATCAGCAGGCTGCCGTCGCCCTCGATCAGCAGCACCTTGCCGTCCTTCCGCGCCGCCGCCACGCCGACCGCCGCCGGCAGCCCGTTGCCGATGGCGCCGAAGTCGGCGATCACGTGGTAGCGCTCCGCCGCGCGGCCGCGGAGGTGCGTCAGCGCGATGCCGAAGTAATGCCCGGCGCCGATCACCACCTCCCAGTCCTTCGGGATGATGGCATCCAGCTCCATGATCGCCTTGCGTGGATCGACCACGCCGGGGGCGATGGCGAATTCCTTGCGGTCCGGCTGGTCGGCGGCGATCGCCTCGGCCAGCGCCGGTGCGCGGAAGCCGGGCTTGGCGATGCCCCGCTCCCGCAGTGCCGCGGTGATGGCCGCGGTCCCCGTCGCCGCATCCGCCCGCACATGCAGGTCCGCCGTCCGCAGCCCCTGCCACAACCCGCGCGGCGCGATGTCGAGCTGCACGACCCGCGCATTCGGGAAGAGGTAGCCGCTCTCGGTGGTATAGGCGCCGAGCCCGACGCCGATGCCGATCACCAGGTCGGCCTCGGCGAATTGCTCCCGCGCGAAGTCGGAGGAGAAGGCGCCGGCGATATCGAGGTTCCAGGGGCTGTCGTGGAACATCCCCTTGGCCTGGAGCGAGGTGGCGACCAGCGCGCCGCATTGCTCGGCCAGCGCCTCCATCTGCGCCTTGGCCCGGGCCAGCTTGGCGCCGCGCCCGGCGATGATGATCGGCTTCTCGCTCTCGGCGATCATCTGCACCAGGCGATCGGTGATGGCGGGATCGGGCAGCGGCCCCTGGGCGATCGGCAGGTAGTCGGCCGAGGGGATGTAGTCCGCCATGAAGGGATAGGCCTGCTTCTGCAGGTCCATCGGCACGCCGAGCACCACCGGCCGCTGCTCCAGCGCGGCGATCTGGAAGGCCTCCCGCACATTGTCCAGCGCGCGGTCATGCGACTTCACCGCGATGTAGTGGGCGCCCGTCGCCAGGGCCAGCGGCGCCATGTCGATCTGCTGCACGTAGTAGGCCGCCAGCATCGGCGAATCCCCGGCGAAGACCACCAGCGGCACCGAGGCGCGGGCGGCGATGGTCAGCGCCGTCATGATCTGGGTGAAGCCCGGCCCGCAGGTGGTGGAGGCGACGCCGACCTTGCCGGTGGCGCGGGCATAGCCATCGGCCATGGCGACGGCGCAATGCTCGTGCCGGACATTGACCACCTGCATGCCGGGCTGCCGGGACATGGCCTCGGTCCAGTACATGTTGGCGTCGCCCATCAGGGTGAACAAAACCTCGCAGCCCTCGGCGGCGAAGGCTTCGGCGAGCACGTCGGACAGCTTGGCGGCCATGATCAGGGTTTCCCTTTGGAGAACAGGCTGCGGAGGAAGGACTGCAGGGCGCGCCAGGCCAGGCGGAAGGCGCTGAGCTCGGCCGCCTGCCGCGGCGGCGGCGGTGCGGCCGGTGCCATGGCAGGCGCCGCGGCCGGCGCCGGGGACGATGACGCCGCGGCCGGCGCGGGGGAAGATGATGGCGCCGCGAGGACTGCCGCCTCGGGCGCCTCGCCGACCGGTGCCGGCGCCGCTGCCGCCGGGGCCCGCTCGGCCACCAGCTTCGCCATGTTGCCGGAGAACTCGGCCAGCAGCGCGCGCGCCACATGCACCCCGCCGGCATTGGCGAAGGTTTCCAGCGGCCCGGTCACGGTGAAGCTGCCGGCGACCGCCAGCCGCGTCGCCGCGCCCTCCGCCGCCGCCTGCACCGTCGCCGCGGCGAGGGCACGGGAGGCACCGCGGCCATCGATGCCGCGCCCGTCGATGCTGCAGCGATGCGCCGCATGGTCATAGGCCAGCGTCGCCTCGCCCTTGAAGGTGGCGATGGTCGGCCCGAAGCGCACCTTCACCGAACCGCGCCAGAGACCATCCCCCTTGTCGGGGGCCAATTGCGCCCCCGGCACGCAGGCCGCGACCGTCGCCGGGTCGCTCAGCAGCGGCCAGACCACCTCGAGCGGCGCGGGAATCGTGATCTCTTCGGCAATCTCGGGCATTCCGTTTCCATCGCCATGCATTGGGCGAAGGCAGCCTGCGGAACCCGGCGCGGGAGCGCAAGCCGCCGGCGCGGCATGGCCGGCCCGCTGGGCAGCCGTCCCTCGTCCTGGCAGGATCGGCGGACAAGAAACGAAAGGGAGGACCGGGCGCCATGAACCTGCCCCGTCGCGGCCTCGCGCCGCTCATCGCCGCCGCCTCGCTCGGCCGTGCTAGGGCCCAGGAAACCGCCTGGCCCAGCCGCCCGCTGCGCGCCATCGTCGCCTTCCCCGCCGGCAGCGGCACCGACAGCCTGGCCCGCTTCTATGCGGACCGCCTCGGCCGCGTGCTCGGCCAGCCGGTCACGGTGGACAACATGGGCGGCGCCAATGGCGCCATCGCCACCCGCGCCGCCGCCCGCGCCGCGCCGGACGGCTATACCCTGTTCTTCGGCACCGTCTCGACCCATGCCGCCAACCCGAACCTGCTGCGCGAGCCCGGCTACGACCCCATCGCGGATTTCGCCCCGGTCTCGCTCATCTCGGTCAATGCCCTGGCGCTATTGGTGCGGGCGGATTTCCCGGCGAAGGACCTGGCGGGCTTCCTGGCCGAGGCCCGCGCCCGGCCGGGCCAGCTCAACCACGGCACCGGCAATGCCGGCGGCATCGCCGGGGCCCATCTGCTGGCCGCGGCCACCGGCATCCGCACCGAACGGATCACCTACCGCGGTACCCCCGCCGCCATGACGGACCTGCTGGGCGGCCGCATCCAGTACATGGTCGTCGACCTCGGCCCGGCGGTGGAGCATCTGCGCGCCGGCACCATCCGCGCCCTGGCGGTCACCACCGCGCAGCGGATCGACCTGCTGCCGGCGGTCCCGACCCTGCAGGAAGCCGGGTTGCCCGGCTTCGACTTCGCTTCCTGGAACGCCATCTGGATGCCGGCCGGCACCCCCGCCGCGGTGGTCGCCCGGCTGAACCGGGAGGTGGTGGCGATCGGCGGCAGCGACGAGGCGAAGCGCTTCATGGCGGCCATGGGCATCGCCTCCACCACCAGCACGCCGGCCGCGCTGGGCGCCTTCAACGCCGCCGAGCTGGCCCGCTGGGCCCGCATCGCCGCCGAGGCCGGCATGGCCCGCGAATAGCCGGCTATTCGGCCGCCGCCTGCACCTCCGGCTCCTCCTCGATCCCCATGGCATCGTTGAAGCGGTTGAAGAAGCCGCAGAGCGTGATGCGGAGCGTCAGCTCGACGATCTGCGCCTCGGTGAAGGCGCCGCGCAGCCGGCGGAACAGCGCCTCCGGGATGCGGTTGGAATTCTCCCAGGCGGCGATCGCGTATTCGACCACCAGCTTGTCCGTCGCATCCAGCTCCGGATGCTCGCGCCAGTCCATGATCCGGTCGATGCCCTCGGAGGACAGGCCGGTCACCGCCAGGAACGGCTTGTGATGCGCCACGCAGTAATGGCAGGCATTGAGGTTGGAGACGACGACGATGGCGATCTCCAAGTAACGCTTCGGCAGCGTCGCCGCCGCACGCAGCTCCATCAGCATCGGCATCAGGTGCCGCAGCGCCGCCGGCACATGGGCGAGGACCGCGACCTGGTTGGCGAAGGGGCCGTAGTCGCCGGCGAATTCGCGGTAGATGGCGGCGAGCTCCGGCGCCAGCTCCTCCGGGGCGATGCTGCGAACGCGGGCCATGGCGATACTCCCTGGGATCAGGCCCGGAGTATCGCCAGCCGGAGCGGGCACGGCAAAGCCGAAAGCCTTGCGGCCGGCGGTGGATCGGATTATAGGATTATTCGCCTAATGCCCAACTTGGCATGGCGCCGGGGCCGTTGGGCACCGGATCACCGCCAATAAATTTTATTTAGAAGCAAATCAGGCGCTTATCCAGCGACACGGCCCGAAAAATAAATGGAATTGAGGGAAATTGAGCCGAATTTTGGCGAATTGAGCCGCTTTTAGCAGAATTTCAGATGACGAAATTCAGCGGCTCGACGCTCGGCCGCTTCACCCCCGCTGCCGCCGCCCGCTTGATCAGGTCGGCCACGGTCAGCCGGGTCAGGTGGTCCCGGCACAGCGCCTCCATCTCGCCCCAGAGCGGGGCCACCACCACTGCCTGCAGGCGGCCGGCGGGCGCCTCCGGTGTCGCATCCTCGTCCAGCGCGGTGGCGACCACCTCGGCCAGCCGCAGGTCGCGCGGCGGCCGGCCCAGGCGATAGCCGCCCTTCGGACCACGGACGCTGTCCAGCAGCCCGGCCCGGGACAATGCCTGCAATACGGGTTCGATGCCGCGGCGGGCCTGGCCCAGCCTTTCGGCGATATCGGCGGCGCTGACGGCTTCGGCGCGGCCGGCGTGGAAGGCCACGTCCAGCATGATGGCGATGGCCGTCATGGCTCTCTCGCGCCGCAGCAGCATCTGGCGACTCCCCGGGGTGATTGAACGTCCCAGGACCGTGATATGCCGGGCGGACCGGCGGGCGCAACCGCCGAAGCCCCGGGCCGCGTGAGCGCGGCCCGGGGGTCAGGCACTCAGTCCTTGGTCAGCGTCGCCGCTTCCGGACCCTTCTTGCCCTGCACGACCTTCATGTTCACCGCCTGGCCTTCGGTCAGGGGCGTGAGGCCGCTGCGCTCGAGCGCGGTGGCATGGACGAAGACGTCCCGGCCGCCGCCTTCCGGGGAGACGAAGCCGAAGCCCTTCTCCGCGCTGTACCACTTCACGGTGCCGCGCATCTCCTGCGCATCACCCTGCGGCATGAAGCCGCCGCCACCGCCGCCCATGGGCGGGCGCGGCGGACGCGGGCTGCCGAAGCCGCCCCGGTCCCCACCACGGTCGCCATAGCCGCCGCCGGCCGGGGCGCCGCGCGGTGCCGGGGTGGCATCGCCCTGGCTGGTGATCTCCAGCACCTCGGTTACCTGCTGGCCCTTCTGGCCGGGGCCGACGCGGATGCGCAGCCCGGCGCCCGGGTTCACCGCATCGGCACCGACCCGCTGCAGGACCGAGACGTGCAGGAAGGCATCGCCCGAGCCGTCGCCGAGCTCGACGAAGCCGAAGCCCTTCTCCGGGTTGAACCACTTGACGGTCGCCTTCAGCTCCGGCCCGGAGGCGAAGACCGAAGGCGATCGGATGATCGGGGGACCGCCGGTCGCGAAGGACGGCGGGGGCGGTGCCCAGCCTCCGCTGCTTCCTCCGAATTCGGGTGTATCGTCGTCGAAGCCGCGCTTGCGGGGCTTACGGGGGCGCCAGCTCTCGTTCTTGGCCATGTCGGAAACTCTCGGGTGCTCCTAGAGCCGCGCCCCATCCTCGGTGCGCGGCCTGCCTCAAGGCTTCACGGAAGCCGGATTGAGACGAGCGGCAAAGGTCGCGGTCCTGGGTCGCGCGGTCAAGTGGCAGATCGTGATATCCGTGGTGCCGGGGACATAAATCGCGATCAATCCTGCCGGGAACGCATCCCGCTGCCCCGATCCGGTCAGCGTTTCGCCGGCTTGAACTGGTAGGGCGCCGCGCTGGTCACCATCGGGTCCAGCGCCAGCCGATGCTCCAGCGGCGGGAAGGCGCGGCTGCGGCAATCCAGCCGGTCGCAGAGCCGGCAGGACAGGCCGATCCCGACCATCGCCCGCTCCAGGTCGAGGCCGTCACCATAGATCACTTCCGGCGCCCGGTTCAGGTCGCAGCCCATGGCGACGACATGCACCGCCGCCGGCTCCCCCCAGCGCGTCGGCGCGCCTTGCACGGTACGGGCGAAACACAGGAAGGCGCCGCCATCCGGCAGTTGCGCCAGCTGCACCTGCACCGTCCCCGGCGTGGCGAAGCCGTGGTGGACGATCCACTTGGGGCAGGATCCGCCGAAGCGGGCGAAGGGAAAGCCCGCCGCGCTGAAGCGCTTGTCGACGTTGCCGGCGGGATCGACCCGCAGGAAGAAGAAGGGCACGCCGCGCGCGCCGTCCCGCTGCAGGGTGGTCAGCCGGTGGCAGGCCTGCTCGAAGCTGACGCCGAATCGCGCCGCCAGGGCCTCCACGTCGTGCCGCAGGCTGCGGGCGGCGGTGACGAAGGGTGCATAGGGCATCAGCAGAGCGCCGGCGGCGTAGTTCAGCAGGCCGATGCGGATCAGCGCCGCCGCCTCCGTGCTGCTCGGCTCGAAGCCGCCGAGCGCCGCCTGCACCGCCTCCCCGGCCTCCAGCAGCATGAGCTGGAAGGCGAGGTGGAAGCCGCGGCTCTCGCGCGGCAGCGCTTCCGAAAGCTCCAGCCGCCGCCCGGCCGGGTCGTAGCGGCGCAGCGCGCTGGCCAGCGCCGTCACCGTCACCACCAGCCCATGGGTGTCGCGCAGCCGCTGCGCCACCGCATGGTTCATCTCGGCCGGGGCGGTGACGCGCATCTCGGCGGCGATGGCCTCGGCCTTGGCCTCCAGCACGGGGAAATGGTTGGCGCGGTCGTGGAAGAAGTCCCGCGCCTCCTCGGTCGGCAGCAGGATGCGGCGGCCGGTGGGCAGGGCGATGCCGCCGCTGTCCTCCCGCGCCACCCGCCAGGCGCGGTACAGCGCCAGCATGGCGCGGCCGGCATTGGGCGCGCTGCCGGCGAGCATCGAGATCTCGTCCTCCGGCACCTGGTCCAGGCCGAGCAGCGGGTCGGACAGCACCTCCCGCAGCCCGGTCTCCAGCGCCTTCTCCCGGAGGCCGGAGAGGGTGGCGATATCGACCTCGAGCGCCTCGGTCAGCTTGAGCAGCAGGGTCGGGGTGACGGCGCGCTGGTCGTGCTCGATCAGGTTCAGGTAGCTGGCGGAAATGCCGAGCCGGGCGGCCAGCGCCTGCTGCGCCAGGCCCTTCTCCTGCCGCAGCCGGCGCACCGTCCGGCCGATCATCGGTCGCGCCATGGTCTGCTCCCCTGCCCGAATCGGGGGGATCATAGGGAATTCGCCGCGGGAAGGCGCAGGCGAAGGCGGCCCGGATGGCAACGCAACGCCGCTACTCGCCGTAAAGCCCGGCGAGGAAGGCGAGGTCGGCGCGGCAGGGCCGGTAGAAGGGCAGCCGGCTGCGCCAGGCCAGCCATTCGAGGTCCAGCCGCCGCCGCCAGCCCAGCCGCAGGTGGCGGCGGGCGAAGCGGCGGGCCCGGGCGGCATTGCGGCGGGCGGCGAATTGCGCCTCCGCCGCCGGCAGGGCGAAGGGGCCGTCGAGGTGCTGGCCGACCAGCCGGCAGGTATCGGCATACATCCGCCCGACGCTGGCCGAGAGCCGCCCCGCCGCCTCCGCCGCGAACCAGCAGACCGGCGCGCCCTCCAGCCGCGCCACGCCGCCGCGCTGGGCCAGCCGGGCGGCGAGCTGGAAGTCCTGGGCGGTGCGGATGCCCTCGACCAGCGGCAGCACCGCGCCCAGCGCGGCGCGGCGGATCAGCGTGGTGCTGGGCACGATCTCGTTGTTGGTCAGCACCGCGCGCAGCGGCCGCGGCACCAGGTGCCAGGCGGCGGCTTCCTCCCGCACCGCGGGCAGCGGCTGGCCGAGGCGATAGGGCAGCACGCCGCCATAGGCGAGGTCGGCGCCCAGCGCCTCCAGCGCCTCCCGCAACCGCTGGGTGCTGCGCGGCATCGGCACGTCATCCGCATCCAGCAGCCGGACCAGCGGCCAGGCGGCGGCGGCGAGCCCGGCATTGGTCGCGCTGGCGACCCCGGCATTGCACTGGCGCAGCAGGCGGACGGCGGGATTGGCCGCGGCGAAATCCTCGAGCAGCGCGGCCGAGCCATCGGCCGAGCCGTCATCGACCAGGATGATCTCGCCGCCGGTCAGGCGCCACTCCGCCAGGATGGCGGGCAGGACCAGGGGCAGGAAGGGCCGCTTGTCGAAGACCGTCAGAACGAAGGAAACGCCCACTGCCCCATCCCATGCGAGTGCGGCCCCTATATCGGATTTGCATGGCGCCCGGCGGCAATTCGCCCGACAGCGACCCCGGCCCCGATTCCGGCCTCAGCCCGCCAGGCTGGCGGCAAGGTTCACCGCGACCGCCAGGATCACCGCATTGAACAGGAAGGAGACCAGGGCATGGATCAGGGTGAGCTGGCGCAGCAGGCGCTGGCTCACCGTCACGTCCGAGGTCTGGAAGGTCATGCCTATGGTGAAGGCGTAGTAGAGGAAGTCGGTGAACTCCGGCTTCTCGTCGCCGGGGAAGTCGAGGCCGCGGCCGCCTTCCTGCCAGTATTCATGCGCGTAGCGCACGGCAAACAGCATGTGCACGAAGACCCAGGACAGGGCGATGGTGCAGAGCGCCAGCACCACCTGGCGCGGCGTCGCCGGCCCCTCCCCCGAGGCCAGGTACCAGAAGACGGCGCCGAGCGAGGCGATGGCGGCGGCGAGGGTGGCGGCCAGCACCGCCGCCTCGCCCTCGTCCAGTGCCTCGGCCCGGCGGCGGATGGACTCCGGGGTGGCGCGCCGCATGACGACGAAGGTCGAGCCGGCATGGGCGACGACCGCGGCGCACCAGCCGAACAGCACCGCGCTCGGCCAGGGCAGCCCGACCAGCCGGGACAGGCCGCCCACCAGCACGCCCAGCGCCGCGGCCGCCAGCAGGATCGGCCTATGCCGGAGGCCGAAGCGGATCATGCGGCGGTGGCCTCCAGGGCGCGGGCAAAGACCGCCGGGTCCACGTTGCCGCCGCTGATGACCAGGCCGAAGCAGCGCCCCCTGGCATCCAGCTTGCCGGCCAGCAGCGCCGCCAGCGCCACCGCGCCACCGGGCTCGGCGACGATCTTCAGATGCTCGAAGGCGAAGCACATGGCGCGGAAGACCTCGGCCTCCGTCACCGCAACGCCGCCGGCGAGGCGGGCGAGGTTGATCGGGAAGGTGATGGCGCCCGGCTGCTTCGAGAGCAGCGAATCGCAGAGCCCCGGCCCGGTGCCGTCATTGGCGATGCGATGCCCGGCGGCCAGGCTCAGCCGGGTATCGTCCCAGCCCTCGGGCTCCACCGCCCAGATCTCGGCGGCGGGGGCCAGGGCTTCCAGCGCCAGGGCGCAGCCGGCGACCAGCCCGCCGCCGCCGGTACAGGCGGCGAAACCCTCGAGCGCGAGGCCCGCCGCCGCGGCATCCTCCACCAGTTCCATCGCCAGGGTGCCTTGGCCGGCGATGACGTCCGGGTGGTCGAAGGGCGGGATGGCCGTCGCGCCGCGCTCGGCGGCGAGGCGCTGCGCCAGGGCCTCGCGGTCGGTGGTGTGGCGGTCGAAGAAGACCACCTCGGCGCCCCAGCGGCGGGTGCTCTCGACCTTGATGGCCGGGGCATCGCTCGGCATGGCGACGACGGCCGGCATGCCCAGCATCTGCGCGGCGCAGGCCGTCGCCTGGCCATGGTTGCCGGAGGAATGGGTGGCGATGCCGCCGCGCCGCGCCTCGGGGCCCAGCAGCAGCGCCGCATTGGTGGCGCCGCGCAGCTTGAAGCTGCCGGTGCGCTGCAAGGGCTCCGGCTTCACCAGGATGGTGCCGCCGGTGAGTTCGTCGAGCAGCGCGTGGCGCAGCATCGGCGTGCGGATGATGCGGCCGCGCAGCCGCTGCGCGGCCGCCTCCACATCGGCATAGGTCGGGACCTCGGTCATGCGGCGGGCCTTTCGAAGCGGCGTGGGTCGCAGAGCGGCACGGCGGCGGCGACATCGGCGTCCGGTGCCTCCCCCGCCACCAGGGAGGCGAGCAGCCGCCCGGCCGCCGGCGCGGTCTGGATGCCGTAGCCACCCTGGCCGAGCATGAAGAAGAAGCCGGGCTCGCTGCCCGCGCCGATCGCCAAGCCGCGGTCGGGGGTGAAGCTGCGGAGGCCGGCCCATTTGTGTTCGATGCGGCCGACCGGGATGTCGAGTGCCTGCTGCATCCGGTCGATGGCGACGGCGACGTCGATCTCGTCCGGCTGGGCATCCAGCGGCGCGCTGTCGGTCTCGTCGGCCGGGGAGACCATCAGCTTGCGGCGGGCTTCCGGGCGGACGTACCAGCTATGGTCGACGTCGCCGACCAGCGGCCATCCGGCGCAATCGTGGTCGCCGGGGTCGATGATGCAGGCGGTGCGGCGCTTCGGCTGCAGGCCGAGGGTGCGGACACCGGCCAGTGCCGCGACCTCGTCGCCCCAGGCGCCGGCGGCATCGACCAGCACGGGGGCGCGGAAGGTGGCGCCGGTGCTGGCCTCGGCATGCCAGAGGCCGGCCTCCCGCCAGATGCGGCCGGCGCGATGGCGCAGCCCCAGCACGCCGCCGAGGCTGCGCACGAGCCTGAGGAAGCCCTGGTGGATGGCGGCGACGTCGAGGTCGAAGCAGTCGGTCTCGATCGCCGCCATGACGGCATAGCCGGGCCGCAGCACCGGCACCATGGCGCGGGCGGCCTCGAGGTCGAGCGGGCGGATATCGGCGCCGCCGGCGATCATCGATTCCAGATGCGCGACCTGCGCGGGCGGGGCCAGGTGCAGCACGTCGCGGGCCTGGATGAGCGGGGCCTCGGCGAAGCCGGGCGGCGGCGCATCGAAGAAGGCGCGGGAGGCGGCGGTGAGGATGCGCGCATCCGGGCTGCCGTAGTTGCGGATCCAGATGGCGGCGGAGCGGCCGGTGGCATGGTAGCCGGCGCTTTCCTCCGCCTCCAGCAGGGCCACCCGGAAACGGGGGGCGAGATGGGCGGCGGCGGTGGCGCCGGCCATGCCGGCTCCGATGACGATGGCCTCGACGGTCTGGATTTCCATCCCGCCAACGTCGCGCCGCGGCGGCCCCCCGGCAAGCGGCCCGCCCGGTTCCGGCGGCGGGAGACTAGGCGCTGGGGCCGGCGTTCTCGGTCCGGCCGCCGTTCCCCGTCAGGGCTTCCTTCGCCTCGGCAGCCTGATCGTCCGGCACGATCAAGGAGACCATGATGCCGGGCTTGGCGCCGCCGTCGGCCTTGAAGCCGTGATGGGCTTCGCTCCGCTTCTCGTCGGTGCCGGCCGTCGCATTCTCGGCGCCGGCGGCCTGGACCTGGATCTTCTCCCGCGGCAGGCCGAGCTGCTGGACCAGGGTCTCGACGGCGCGCTCGGCCTCGGGGCGCGAATCGAACAGGGCGGTGATGGTGGGCATGGGGTCTTGATTCCTCCGCATCGGGTGCTTCCGCCCCAACGGCGGCCCTCCGGGAATGTTCCCGGCCTCCGGAGGCAGCGCCGCCGCTGCCACGAGCCGGCAAACCCCACAATACCGCCACCTATGATGAGGACCCGTTGTCAGCGCACCCCTGCCCCGCGTAGTTTGCCGGCCGGGGCCGGGACAGGTCCATGCAGGGAAGCCGGCGGGGATAACCCCGCCGTGTGGGAAGGACGGACAAGAATGCCAATCCAAGGATTGAGCCGGCGCAATGTGCTGCGCTCGGGTGCTGGCGTGATCGCGGCCGGCACGCTTTCGGCGCCGATGGTACATGCCCAGGGCACCGGCGGCAGCCTGCGGGTCGCCTTCTGGGACCACTGGGTGCCCACCGGCAACGACGCGATGCGCAAGCTGGTGAAGGAATGGAGCGACAAGAACCGGGTCGAGGTCACGCTCGACTTCATCAATACCACGGGCAACCAGCTCCAGCTCGCCGGCGCCGCCCAGGCGCAATCGAAAAGCGGCCACGACATCATCTCCCTCGCGCCCTGGGACGTCGGTTCCTATGCCAATGTGCTGGAGCCGGTGGATGACGTGATCAACCGGCTGATCGCCAAGTACGGCCCGATCAGCCCCGTCTCCGAATACCTGGCCAAGCGCGACGGCGCCTGGCGCGGCGTCCCGGCGGTCTCGGGCAGCCAGAACAAGCCGGCCTGCGTCCGCTACGACCTGCTGCAGGAACACGCGGGCATCGACATCCGCGCCATGTGGCCGGCCGAGGACAAGGCCGGCCCGGGCGCCGAGACCTGGACCTGGGACACCTTCCTGATGGCCGCCGAGAAGTGCCAGAAGGCCGGCGTGCCCTTCGGCCTGCCGATGGGCGCCTTCACCGATGCGGTGGACATGGTCGGCGCGATGTTCGCCAGCTTCGGCGCCTCGATGATGGACGAGAAGGGCAAGCCCACCGTGCGCGGCAACGCCAAGCTGCGGGCCGCGATCGAGTATGCGGTGAAGCTGTCGAAGTTCCTGCCGAACGACGTCTGGGCCTGGGACGATGCCTCCAACAACCGGGCGCTGATCTCGGGGAAATCCGCCCTGGTCTTCAACCCGCCCTCCGCCTGGGCGGTGGCCAAGCGCGACCAGCCGCAGGTGGCCGAGAAGTGCTGGACCGTCCCGATGCCGGCCGGGCCGGAGGGGCGCTTCCTCGCCTACCTGCCCTGGACCTCGGGCATCTGGAATTTCGGCCGCAACAAGACCACCGCCAAGGCGCTGCTCGAGCACCTGAGCGAGCGGCCGCAGGCCGAGGCGCTGACCAGCCAGACCGCGGGCTACGACATCCCGCCGTTTGCGAGCATGAGCGACTTCAAGATCTGGCAGACCGAAGGCCCGCCGACCGGCACCGTCTTCAACTATCCGCTGAAGGCGCACCACATGGCGAAGCCCTCGGTCGCCTTCGCCCCGGCACCGGGCGAATTCGCCGCCCAGATGTACGTCCAGGCGCTGAACACCAAGGTCATCGCCCGGGTCGCCCAGGGCGGCGATACCATGGACCAGGCGCTCGGCTGGCTGGAGCGCGAGCTGAGCACCATCGTCCGCGGCGGCTGATTGGCTACGGGAGGGGCGGCCGGTGCCGCCCCTCCGCTGCGCTGCAGACCTGAGGAGATCGCACCATGGCCGCTGACGGCACACTCGTCGTCGCCGAAGCGAGGCCGGCCGGGCATGGCCGCGCCTCGACGCTGCAGCGCTTCGCCCGCCGGCGGAGTACCATCGCCTTCCTGATGACCCTGCCGCTGATCGCCATCATCGGCGGGCTGGTCGCCTACCCGGCGGCCTATGCGATGTATCTGGCGACGCTGAACCGGCGGATGACCGCCAATATCGGCCTCGGCAATTTCGAGATCCTGCTGGAGAACGACACCTTCCGGGCGGTCATCTGGCAATCCTGCATCTTCGCCATCGGCGCCGTCGTGGCCAAGGCGCTGATCGGCTTCTGGCTGGCGCACATGCTGCACGCCATCCCGGCCAAGGGGCAGCGCAAGTGGCGCGGCATGCTGCTGGTGCCCTGGGTCATCCCGCCGGCGCTCTCGACGCTCGGCTGGTGGTGGATGTTCGACCCGAGCTATTCCTCGATCAACTGGATCCTCAACATCTTCGCCGTGCCCTCCGTGCCCTGGCTGGGCGAGCCCTGGTGGGCGCGCATCTCGGTCATCATGGTGAACGTCTGGTACGGCTCGCCCTTCTTCATGATCATGTACCTGGCGGCGCTGAAGTCGGTGCCGGACCAGCTGTACGAGGCCGCGGCGATCGACGGCGCGACCGGCTGGCAGGGGCTGCGCTACGTCACCCTGCCGATGATGCAGAACATCATCAGCATCACCGTGCTGTTCAGCCTGATCGTCACCTTCGCCAACTACGACATCGTGCGCGTCCTGACCAACGGCGGGCCGCGCGACATGACGCAGGTCTTCGCCTCCTACGCCTTCCAGGTCGGCATCCTGTCCGGCAACCTGCCGCGCGGCGCCGCCGTCAGCCTCTTCATGTTCCCGGTCCTGGCGATCTTCGCCTTCTTCATCCTCCGCGGCATCAACCGCCGCAACAAGGAGCAGATGTGATGTCGGCCACCGCCATCCCGGCCAGCTATACCGGGCGCAAGCTCGGCAGCCTCAGGTCCGAGCGGCGCTGGGCGCTGTGGGTCGCCTATGCCTCGCTCATCATCGCCTGCATCATCTTCCTGGCGCCGCCCTTCTACATGCTGGTGACCAGCCTGAAGTCGAGCGCCGAGATCTCCAACCTTTCGGGCAATCCCTGGATCGTGCGCGCGCCGACGCTCGAGAACTACATCGAGCTGATCAACAATCCGCTGTTCCGTGGTTTCTTCTGGAACAGCATCATCGTCACCGTCTGCGTCGTCGTCATCTCGATGGTGGTCTCGGTGCTGGCGGCCTTCGCCCTGGCGCGGATGAAGTTCTGGGGCAGCCAGATGCTGGCGACGGGGGTGTTCCTCACCTACCTGGTGCCGGACACGCTGCTGTTCATCCCGCTCTACCAGATCGTCGGCGGGCTTGGCCTGCTGAACAGCATCTGGGGGCTGGTGCTGATCTACCCGACGCTGACGGTGCCCTTCTGCACCTGGATCATGATCGGCTACTTCGCCTCCATCCCGAAGGAGCTGGACGAGGCGGCGCTGATCGACGGCGCCAACTGGATGCAGATGCTGACCAAGATCTTCATCCCCGTGGCGCTGCCCGGCATCATCGCGGCGACGATCTTCGCCTTCACCGTCTCCTGGGCGGCCTTCGTCTACCCGACCGCCTTCGTCACCACGCCGGACCAGATGCCGCTGACCATCGGCGTCGTCTCACAGCTCATCCGCGGCGATACCTTCGCCTGGGGGCAGATCATGGCGGGCGCGCTGATGGCGGCGCTGCCGCCGGTGGTCGTCTACGCCTTCCTCATGGACTACTACATTGCCGGCCTGACCGCCGGTGCCACCAAGGGCTAGGGCTTCACATGGCACAGGTTCACCTGCGGAAGATCGTCAAGGAATACGAGGGCGGCGTGCAGGCGGTGAAGGGGATCGACCTCGACATCGCCGACCATGAGTTCGTGGTGCTGGTCGGACCCTCCGGCTGCGGCAAGTCCACCACGTTGCGGATGATCGCCGGCCTCGAGGAGATCTCCGGCGGCGAGATCGACATCGGCGGCTCCATCGTCAACGACGTGCCGCCGCGCGACCGGGACATCGCCATGGTGTTCCAGAACTACGCGCTTTATCCGCACATGACGGTCTACGACAACATGGCCTTCGGGCTGATGCTGCGGAAGTTCGACAAGGCGGAGATCAGGAAGCGGGTCGAGAATGCGGCCCGCATCCTCGATATCGGCATGCTGCTGGACCGCAAGCCGAAGGCCCTCTCGGGCGGCCAGCGGCAGCGGGTCGCCATGGGCCGGGCCATCGTCCGCGACCCGGCGGTCTTCCTGTTCGATGAGCCGCTGTCGAACCTCGACGCCAAGCTGCGGGTGCAGATGCGGACCGAGATCAAGAAGGTCCACCAGACGGTCAAGACGACGACCATCTACGTGACCCACGACCAGATCGAGGCGATGACGCTCGCCGACCGCGTGGTGGTGATGAACCACGGCAACATCGAGCAGGTCGGCCCGCCGCAGGAGTTGTATCACCACCCGCGGACCCGCTTCGTCGCCGGCTTCATCGGCAGCCCCTCGATGAATTTCATGCCGGCGAAGCTGGAAGGCAATGGCGCGGCGCTGACCCTGCACCTCGCCGATGGCATCAAGCTGCCCATCCCCGCCGCCCGCACCGCCCGCTATGCCCCGCATGCCGGGCGCGACGTCCTCTTCGGCATCCGCCCCGAGCACCTGACCGAGACCCGCCAGACCGAGCACCGTGCCAATATCGCGGTCTTCGAGGCGGCGCCCGAGGTGGTGGAGCCGATGGGCATGGAGACGCTGCTGCATTTCTGGATGCAGGGCCATGAGATCTGCGCCCGCTTCGACCCCGCGGTCGAGGTCTCCCCCGGGCAGCGGGTGCCGATGGCCGTGGACATGGATCAGATGCACCTGATCGACCCGAAGACCGACCTGGTGCTGTAGCCGGGGCGGCGGCGCCGGGGTAGGATTGCGGCATGGCAAGCTATACCCCGGTGCTGATCAGCGCCGACACCCTCTCCGCCGTGGTCGGCGACATCTTCCGCGCCAATGGCTGCGACACCGCCGAGGCCGACCGCATCGCCCACCATCTGCTCGGCGCCAACCTGGCCGGGCATGACAGCCATGGCGTGGCGCGGGTGCCGCGCTACGTGGAATGGCAGCAGGCCGGCTACGTCGTCGCCGGGCAGGAAGCCGAGGTGGTCACCGACGGCGGCGCCTTCGCCGTGCTGGATGGCCATTACGGCTTCGGCCAGACGGTCGGGCCGCAGGCGACCGCCATGGGCATCGAGCGCGCCCAGCAGCACGGCACCGCCATCATCGCCCTGCGCAATGCCGGGCATGTCGGCCGCATCGGCGCCTATGCCGAGCAGGCGATCGAGGCCGGGCTGATCTCGATCCATTTCGTCAACGTCGCCGGCAGCGTGCTGGTTGCGCCCTTCGGCGGGACCGAGCGGCGCTTCTCGACCAACCCCTTCTGCGTCGGCGTGCCGACCAGCCCGCCGGTGGTGCTGGACTTCGCCACCTCACTCGTCGCCGAAGGCAAGGTGCTGGTCGCCAGCAATGGCGGCAAGGCCCTGCCGCATGATGCGCTGGTCGAGCCGGACGGGACCCTCTCGGCCGATCCGCATACGCTGTATGGCGACTACGACCAGATCGGCCCGCGCAATGCCTCGAACGGGCTCGGCGCCATCCGCGCCTTCGGCGAGCACAAGGGCTCCGGCCTCGCCCTGGTCTGCGACCTGCTGGCGGGCGCCTTCACCGGCGGCGGCTCCTCCGGCCCGGTGAAGGAACGCGGGCGAATCAGCAACGGCATGCTCTCGATCTACATCTCGCCGCAGCATTTCGGCTCCCGCGCCGAATTCCTGAAGCAGGCCGAGGATTACGTGGCCTGGATCAAGACCTGCAAGCCGGCGGCCGAGGGCGGCGAGGTGCTGGCGCCCGGCGAGCCCGAGGCGCGGCTGAAGGCGGAGCGCCTGGCCAAGGGCGTGCCGCTGCAGCCGGATACCTGGGCCAGCATCGTCGCCTGCGCCCGCAGCCTCGGCGTCACCGTGCCGAACTGAGCGCCCCATGACCGAGGATCCGACCGCGGCGGCCCGCTATGGCCGTTACGCGGCGCTGCGCCGACGCATCCTGACGGATGCCTCGAAGCGGGTGCCACTGGCCAGCATCGCCCAGCAGGCCCGGGCGCTGTCGCTCTGGGACGGCAAGCAGGTGCGGCCGGCGGATGAGATGCAGCTCGCCATGGTCTTCGACCTCGGCGTGCTGGAGCCGCTGGGCGAGCATGGCCGCGGCATCGACCGCCAGGCCAAGGCCGATGCGCCGGTCCCGGGCAGCGAGGACTACCGGATGCTCGGCGCCCTGGCGATCGCCCGGTTCGGCCTCTGGCGCATCCTCGGCCCGCATCCCGAGGGCGGCGTCATGGCCGAGGCCTTCCCCGGCGGCGAGCCGCTGGTGATCTGGGACCGCTTCCTCGACCGCAACCGCGCCCCCGGCGCGCTGGTCGGCGCCCGCATCGCCTATCCCGAGGACGACCTGCCGATGACCTGCGGCGCGGTCGTCTCGCTGGACTCGCGGGTGGTGGAACGGCTGCTGCTCGGCGTCCCGGCGCAGCGCGGGCCGGTCATCCCCAGCCTGCCGCTGCCGGACGACGGACCGCTGCTGGACCGGCTGGTGGCCGAGCCGGCGGCGCGGCTGAAGCTGGAAGGCCTGGCCCGCGGCAAGGGCTATGCCGCCATGGTCTATCGCACCGCGATCGACCTCGGGCTGGCCGGGGCGGTGCCCGGCCGCACGCCGCCCGAATTGCTGCCGCAACAGGGCTGAACCGCCACACTCATCCGGGACATCGTCATGCGCCGCCTGCTGCTTGCCCTGCCGCTCCTCGCCGGCCTCGTCGCGCCCCCAGCGGCCCAGGCCTTCCCGGACCGGCCGATCTCCTTCGTCACCGGCTATGCACCGGGCGGCTCCACCGACATCGCGGCGCGGATCCTGGCCGAACGGCTCGGCGCCAATCTCGGCAACGATGCCAGGGTGGTGGTGGAGAACCGCCCCGGCGCCGCCGGCATCGTCGCCAGCGAATGGCTCAAGCGCCAAGCGCCCGATGGCCATACCATCATGCTGGTCGAAAGCTCCTCCCATGCCATCGCCCCGGCGGCGCTGGTGGGCGGCACGCGCTACGACCCGGTGGCGGATTACTCCCACCTCGGCATCATCGGCACCGCGCCGCTGATCCTGGTGGTGAACAAGGACTTCCCCGCGCGGACGGCACCCGAGGTGCTGGAGCGGCTGCGCTCGGCGCCGCCCGAGACCTTCGCCTATGCGACCTCCGGCGTCGGCGCCATCGTGCACCTGGCGCCCGAGATGCTGGCGCTCGACCTCAAGACCCGCTTCGTCCATGTGCCCTACCGCAGCGGCGGGCAGATGCTGACCGCGATCTTCCAGGGCGAGGGGCAGTTCGGCATCGCCGTGCTGGCCTCCGCCGCGCAGCAGGTGCGCGACGGCATGGTGCGCGGCATCGCCGTCACCGGGGAACGCCGCTTCCCCTCCTTCCCCGAACTGCCGACGCTCGCCGAGGCCGGGGTCACCGGCTACGACCTGGTGACCTGGAACATCATCCTCGGCCCGCCGGGGATGCCGGCGCCGGTGCAGCAGGCGATCAACCGGGCGCTGGTCGCCTCCCTCGCGGAGCCGGCGCTGCGCCAGCGGCTGCTGACCGCGGGGGTGGAGGCCTGGACCGCGCCGAACGGCCCGGCCGAGGCGCGGGCCTTCCTGACGCGGGAAGTGGCGAAGTT
This sequence comes from Belnapia sp. AC561, assembly GCF_979252845.1. Classification (NCBI taxonomy): domain Bacteria; kingdom Pseudomonadati; phylum Pseudomonadota; class Alphaproteobacteria; order Acetobacterales; family Roseomonadaceae; genus Belnapia; species Belnapia sp. AC561. The sequence goes on along the minus strand of NZ_CEEDBP010000008.1, from coordinate 95,863 downwards.
CCGCGTCGTGGTGGAGCGCACCGGGGTGAAGCTGGAGCCCTGAGCCGGCCTCAGGTCCTAGCCTGGTCCGGCGCCGCGGGGGCGGGGCCGACCAGCCGCCGGATCTGCTCCAGTAGCGCCGGCGCATCCCAGGCCAGGTCGCCCTCAACCCGGGCCCGTTCCTGGCCCTGGCGATCCACCAGGACCGTGGTCGGCAGGCCGCGCGCGCCGAGTGCCCGGCTCGCCGCGCCGCGCGGGTCCAGCCAGACGCCGAGCTGGCGGATGCCCTTGTCGCGGTAGAATCCCTCCACCTGGGCCCGGCCGCCACGGTCGGAGGAGAGCGCCAGGACCTGGATGCCGTCCGCGGCCAGCGCCGCCTGGGTGCGGTCGAGCGCCGGCATCTCCGCCACGCAGGGCGGGCACCAGGTCGCCCAGAGGTTGATCAGCAGCCCCTTGCCCGGGAAGTCGGCCAGGGTATGCGGCTTGCCCTCGGCATCGAGGAAGCCGAATTCCGGCAGCGGCTTCGGCCCGGTCTCGGCCAGGCGCGGCGGATTGCCCGAGGCGAAGGCTTTGCGCCCCGCCGCCGCCCCCGCTAGGGTCCCGCCCATCGCCAGGACCAGCCCGCGACGGGTCGCCCGCAGCTCGGAAAGCACATCCATCGTGTCTAGTAACTCCCAATGGGGCGGCCGCTTCGCCGCCGGTCCCTCCGCCATCATGCAGGCGATCAACGCCTCCATCGGCTTCGACCGCAAGATGTGGCGCCAGGACATCCGGGGCAGCCTCGCCCATGCCGCCATGTTGGCGCATGTCGGGATCATCTCAAGTGCGGATGAGGCGGCGATCCGGGCGGGGCTGGAGGCCATCGCCCAGCGCATCGAGGCCGGGGACTTCCCCTGGGACGAGGCGCTGGAAGACATCCACATGAACATCGAGGCGCGGCTGACCGCCTCGATCGGCGAGGCCGGCAAGCGGCTGCATACCGGGCGCAGCCGCAACGACCAGGTGGCGCTGGATGTGCGCCTCTGGGTGCGGGATGCGATCGACGGGCTCTCGGCCCAGGTCGAGGACGTGATGCGGGCGCTGACGGCGAAGGCGGCCGAGCATGCCGGCACCACCATGCCGGGCTTCACCCATCTGCAGCCGGCCCAGCCCGTGACCTTCGGCCACCACATGCTGGCCTATGTCGAGATGCTGTCGCGCGACCTGTCGCGGCTGGCCGATTGCCGCCGCCGGATGAACGAGAGCCCGCTCGGCGCCGCGGCCCTGGCCGGCACCGGCTTCCCGATCGACCGGCACATGACGGCCGCGGCGCTCGGCTTCGACGGGCCGACGCGGAACAGCCTCGACAGCGTCGCCTCGCGCGATTTCGCCGCCGAATTCCTGTTTTGCTGCGCCATGTGCGCCACCCATCTCTCGCGCTTCGCGGAAGAGGTGGTGATCTGGACCAACCCCTATTTCGGCTTCGTCAAGCTGTCGGATGCCTTCACCACCGGCTCCTCGATCATGCCGCAGAAGCGCAACCCCGATGCGGCGGAGCTGGTGCGCGGCAAGACCGGGCGGATGACCGGGGCGCTGGTCGGGCTGCTGACCGTGCTGAAGGGCCTGGCGCTGACCTATTTCAAGGACATGCAGGAGGATAAGGAAGGCGTCTTCGATGCCGCCGAGAACCTGACCCTCTGCCTTGCCGCCGTCGGCGGGATGGTGCGCGACATGCAGCCGGATGCCGCCCGCCTCCAGCAGGCGGCCGGCGCCGGCTTCTCCACCGCGACCGACCTGGCGGACTGGCTGGTGCGGACGCTGAAGATGCCCTTCCGCGATGCCCATCACGTCACCGGCCGCTTGGTCGCCAGGGCGGAAGCCAAGGGCAGCGACCTCGCCGGGCTCACGCTGGCCGAGCTGCAGGCGGAGGAGCCGCGCATCACCGAGGCGCTCTACGGCGTGCTGACGGTCGAGGCCTCGGTCGCCTCCCGCACCTCCTTCGGCGGCACGGCGCCGGAGAATGTCCGGCGGATGGCGGCCGAGTGGCAGGAGCGGCTGGCATGAGGCAGGCCGTCCTCCTCCTGCTGGCCCTGGCGGTGCCGCTGGCCGGCTGCGGCCGGGCCGGGCCGCCGCGCCCGCCGGGGCCGAAGGACCAGATCATCTACCCCCGCGGCTATCCCCGGCCGGACCCGGTGCCGGGCGCCGCGGGCAGCGCGCCGCGCGTCACTCCGCCGGAGCCCAATGCCATGGTGCCCTTCGGCACCTCCCCCGGCGCCGCGCCGAATACCGCGGAGACCCCGCCGGCGCTGCGCTGAGGGCAACCCGGGCCGGCCGCACCCGTTCCCCCCCGGAGAGCGGGAGGAGCGGCATGCGGATCCACCATTTCGATTGCGGCCCGGCGCGGCCCCTGGGCGGGGCGCTGATGGACGGCGTCAGCCCCGGCGCCATCGGCCGGCTGACCTGCCATTGCCTGGCGATCGAGACCGACCGGCATGGCGTGGTGCTGGTCGATACCGGGCTCGGGCTGCGCGACATGGCGCATCCCTGGTCGCGGCTGCCCATCCTCAATACCGCCAGCCTGCGCTTCCGCTTCGATGCCAACCATACGATGCTGCGGCACCTGCGCCATGCCGGGATCTCGCCGCGCGACGTGCAGCACATCATCATGACGCATCTCGACTTCGACCATGCCGGCGGGCTGATTGATTTCCCCGGCGCCCAGGTGCATGTGATGGTACCGGAGGCCAAGGCCGCCATGACGCGCCGCAGCCTGCTCGACCATGCCCGCTACCGCCCGGCGCAATGGGGCGATACCCGGCGCTGGCACCGCTACCCCGAACGCACCGCCGGGCGCTGGTTCGGCTTCGACGCCGTCACCGAGCTGGAGGGGCTGCCGCCGGAATTCCTGCTGGTGCCGCTGCCCGGCCATAGCGCCGGCCATGCCGGCGTCGCCATCGAGGGGCCGCGCGGCTGGATGCTGCATGCCGGCGACAGCTACTTCAACCGGGCCGAGGTGCATGCCGCCGAGCCCGGCTGCCCGCCGGGCGCGGCCGCCTATGAGCGGATCATGGCCTGGGATGCCCGGCTCGGCCGGGCCAACCAGGCGCGGGTGCGGGCCCTGGTGCGGGAGGAGCCGTGCCCTGTCGCGGTCTTCTGCACCCACGACCCGGTGGAATACGTCGCGATGGCGGTCTGGCAGGGCAATGCGACGCCCGCCGCCGACGATGGCGGCGGCACCCGGCAGGTGGCCTGATCCCCGGTCGTCAGCCCTTCCGGCACTGCATGGCGTACCCGGCCTCATCGGTCGAGAAGCTGGCGCTGATCTCGTCGTTGCCGACCACCCAGCCGAGTTGCGTCATGCCGAGGAAGGCCAGGCCGCCGGTGGTATGGGGCGGGCCGTAGCGGCGAATGAGCAGGGCCTTGAAGGCCTCGTCGTCATCGCGGTTGCGGACCCCGTAGGTCACGCATTCCAGGCCATTGCCGGCGATGGCGAAGGAGAAGACGGTTCGCAGCACCAGCGTGCCGTCGGTGAACTCGCCGCTAGCCGCGGTCACCAGCGGCGGAACCCGTGGGCGCCGCGCTTCCGGCAGCAGCGCGACCTTGCCGCGGGATGCGGCGACGACCTGCTCCGGCGTCATGCCCCAGCGGGTATATTGCCAATCGGCCTGGGCCGGTGGCGCGACGAGCAAGGCAGCCAGGCCCAAGGCGAACGGTCGCACGGCACGGGTTCCCCGAGCTGAGGCCGCAGCGTTTCAGCTTCGCCGCTGCCGTTCAAGCATTTCCCCGGTCGCGGCCCGGGGCGGCGGCAGTTGCCGAGTTCGGCGGCGCGGGATTAGCCTCCGGGAAAAGCCCCGGAGGAAACGATCATGCCCGAGCTGACGATCACGCCGCTTGGCTATGCCATGGGCGCCGAGGTCACCGGCCTCGACCTGCGCCGGCCGCTCGACGACCTGACACGGCGCCGCATCTACGACGCCTGGCTGAAGCATGTCGTGCTGGTCTTCCCCGGCCAGCCTTTGTCGCCCGAGCAGCACATCGCCTTCTCCGCCAATTTCGGCACGCTGGACGACCATGAATCCCAGGCGCCGGAGACGCTGCTGGAAGGCCACCGGGAGATCCTGGTGGTGACCAACAAGCACCGGCTCGGCAAGCCCAGCGGCACCCGCAACACCGGGCGCAATTGGCATACCGATCTCTCCTATACCTTGCGCCCGGCCAAGGGCTCTCTCCTGATGTGCCAGGAGAAGCCCCCCGTGGGCGGCGACACCATGTGGGCCAACCTGACCATGGCCTACGAGACGCTGAGCCCGAAGATGCAGGGCATCCTCGAGGGGCTGGAGGCGGTGCATGACGTGACCCTGGTGAAGGGCATCGGCGCGCGGGACCCCGCCATCGTGGCGACCATGAAGCAGCGCAACCCGGCGGTGGTGCATCCGATGGTCCGCGTCCATCCCGATACCGGGCGGAAGTCGCTGCTGGCGGGGGAGCGGGTCAGCCATATCCTCGGCTTCTCCGAGGACGAGAGCGCTGCCTTGCTGGCCTTCCTCAATGCCCATGCCACCGCGCCCGAGTTCGTCTACCGGCACCGCTGGTCGGTCGGCGACATCGTGCTCTGGGACAACCGCTGCACCTGCCACGTGGCGCTGCCGGATTTCGACCAGACCCAGCCGCGGCTGATGCTGCGCTGTTCCCTGAAGGGCGAGTCCGAGGGGCGGCTGGCCGAGGCGGCGCCGGCGGCGACGCGGGAGCAGATGATCCAGACGGTCGCGTCGCTCTCGTGATCCCGCGCCGCGCGCTGCTGGCGGGGCTGATGGCGACACCCGCCCTCGCCCAAGGCGGCTACCCGAACCAGACCATCCGCGTCGTCGTCCCCTATGTCCCCGGCGGCACCACCGACTTGGTCGGCCGCATGGTGGCGGAGGCGCTGGCCGAGCGCCTGCCGCGCCCGGTGGTGGTGGAGAACCGCGGCGGGGCCAGCGGCATCATCGGCTCGGAGGCGGTGGCCCGCGCCGCGCCGGACGGGCACATGCTGCTGCTCTGCGCCAGCGCCCATGCGGTGCTGCCGGAGTTGTATCCCAATCTTTCCTGGGATCCGCTGACGGATTTCACCCCGATCGCCCCGGTCGCCGCCACGCCCTACATGCTGGTGGTCCATCCCTCCCTGCCGGTGCAGTCCCTGGCCGATCTGGTGGCGCTGGCCCGCGCCCAGCCGGGCAGGCTGAACTTCGCCTCCACCGGCATGGGCACGGCGCAGCACCTGGCCGGGGAGCAGCTGAAACGGCTGGCCGGGATCGACCTGCTGCATGTCTCCTACCGCGGCAGCGGCGCGGTCAGGGCCGATCTGCTGACCGGGCGGATCAACCTGATGTTCGAGAATGTCGCGCTGACCACCGGCATGGTCCAGCGCGGCGAGGTCCGCGCCATCGCGGTCACCAGCCCCAGCCGCACCCCGCTGGCCCCGGAGCTGCCGACCCTGGCGGAGCTGGGCTATGCCGGGGCCGAGATCGAGGGCTGGTTCGGCCTGCTGGCGCCGCCGCGCACCCCGACCGAAGTGGTCGCCACGCTGAATGCCGCGGTCAACGACTGGCTGCGCCAGCCGGCGGCGGCGCAGAAGCTGGCCGGGCTCGGCGCCCGGGTGCTGGGCGGCACGCCGGGGGATCTCGCCACCATCATCCGCAGCGAGCGCCAGCGCTGGGGCAGCATCATCCGCGACGCCAACATCAGGCCGGAGTGAAGGCATGAGCCGCCATATCGTCGCCTCGGTCGGCGACATCCCGGAGAACGGCAGCAAGCTGGTGGAGGTGAAGGGCCGCCGGATCGCGCTGTTCCATGTCGCCGGGGAGTATTTCGCGCTGACCGACCGCTGCCCACACGAGGGCGGCAGCCTCTGCGCCGGCAAGCTGATCGGGCTGGTGCAGTCGAAGGAGCCGGGACAGTACCTGTACTCCCGGCCGCATGAGATGCTGCAATGTTCCTGGCACGGCTGGGAGTTCGACATCCGCACCGGGCAGAGCTATTGCGACCCGGACAGCATCCGCGCCAGAACCTACCAGGTTTCGGTCGAACCGGGAGGTTCGCTCACGAACCAGGGGCCGGGGGATGCGCTGGCGAAGGGTCCCTTCGTCGCCGAGACCTTCCCGGTCTCGGTCGAGGACAAGTACATCGTGGTGGAGGTCTAGGACAGCATGGCGGGATGGCATCGCGTGGCCGATGAGGCCGACCTCATGGAGAACATGCCGCTGCCGGTGCGGGTGGGCGACCTCTCGATCGCCGTGGTACGGCTGGAGGACGGCATCTTCGCGGTGAACGACATCTGCACGCATGAATATGCGCTGCTGTCGGACGGCTACTGCGAGGACGGCAAGCTGGAATGCCCGCTGCACCAGGCCTGCTTCGACATCCGCACGGGCGCGGCGTTGAACGAGCCGGCGGATGTCCCGGTCGCCACCTACAAGGTGAAGCTCGAGGACGGCGGGGTCTTCGTCGAGGCGTGACGTTCAGTCCGCCTTGATCCCGGCCTCGCGCACCACCCGGGTCCATTTCGCCACCTCGGTGCCGAGCTGGGCCTGGAATTCCTCCGGCCCGGTCTCCAGCGGGTCGAGGCCGGCGGCGATGATCCTCTCCCGCACGGCTGGCAGGCGCAGCGCCGCCAGCATGTCCCGGTGCAGCTGCAGGACCCGCGCCTGCGGCAGCCCGGCGGGGCCGAGGATGCCGTACCAGGACCCCGCCTCCGCCCCGGCGAAGCCAAGCTCCGGCAGGGTCGGCAGCTCCGGCAGCTCCCGCCAGCGCCGCGCATCCGCCACGGCCAAGCCGCGCAGGGCGCCGCCCCGGAGCTGCGGCACGGCGACGGTGGAGTTCAGGAACCCCGCCTGCACCTGGCCCGAGAGGATGGCCGCCTGAGCCGGCGCCGCGCCGGTGAAGGGCACGTGCGTCAGCTCGATCCCGGCGACGTTGGCGAAGAGCGCCGTCGCCAGGTGGCTGGCATTGCCGACGCCGGCGGAGCCCATGGTGATGCCGCCGGGCGTCGCCTTCGCCAGGGCGACGAACTGCGCCACGTCCCGCGCCGGCACCGCGGGATGCACCGCCAGCACCATCGGGTGGAAGGCAGCATTGATGAGGGCGGTGAAGTCCCGCACCGGGTCGAAGGGCAGCCGCGGCATCAGCGCCGGGTTCATCACATGCGCGGTCGCCGCCAGCAGCAGGGTATGGCCATCCGGCACGGCGCGGGCCACCACCTCGGTGCCGATGGCGCTGCCGGCGCCGGGGCGGTTCTCGATCACCACCGGCTGGCGCCAGGCGTCATACAGCGCGGCGCCGAGGGTGCGGGCGAGGATGTCGGAAGGCCCGCCCGGCGCATAGGGGACGACGATGCGCACCGGGCGGTCGGGCCAGGCCGGTTGGCCGCGCGCCACCGCGGGCGCGGCGAGACCGGCCAGCAACAGCGCGCGGCGCCTCATCACCCATGCACCCGCGCCGCGCCCCGGCGGCGCCAGGCGCTCATCTGCTCGGCCGAGGTATGCACATGCACCACCACCGGCTTGCCGCGCACGGCGAAGGCGCGGGCGATGCCTTCCTCGACCTCGGCCTCGGTGCTGATGGTGATGCCCTCGGCGCCGAAGACCCGGGCCCAGGCGGCGAAGTCCGGGTTGGTGAGCTTCACCGCGGATTCATAGGGCCGGTTCGGGTAGCGCACCTCGTGGTGCATGCCGATGGTGCCGTAGCGCTTGTTGTCGGAGATGATGATGATCGGGCAGGCACCGTACTGCATGGCGGTGGCGATCTCGTTGCCGCTCATCAGCGCGCCGCCGTCGCCGACGAAGCCGATGGCCTGCTTGCCCGGGCGGCGGATGGCCGCGGCGACCGCCATCGGCACCCCCGCGCCCATCGCGCCAACGACGGAGGACAGGAAGTTCTGGCCCGGCTTGAAGCCGATGTAGCGATGGATGAAGGAGGAGAAGTTCCCCGCATCCGAGGTGACGGCCGCATCGGGGGCGAGGTGCTTGCCGATCTCGATGCAGACGGCGGCGAAGTTCACGCCATCGGCCATGCTGTCCCAATTGGGCGCCATCAGCCCCTGGTGGATGCCGTTCAGCCCGGCGACCCAGCCGCGGCGCTTCGCCGCATCGGCCGGCGCGCCGCGCTTCAGCAGGGCGCGGATCACGTCGGCCGGCTCGGCGGCGATGCCGAGGTCGGGGCGGAAGACCCGGCCGATCTCGTTGGCATCCGGCCAGACATGGACCAGCGGAAGCTGCGGGTCGGGCGCGGTCGGGAAGCTGTAGGACTGGCTGACGCTGTCGGTGAGGCGCTCGCCGAGGCTGACCAGCAGGTCGGCCTTCCGCATCTCGGCGATCAGGTCCTTGGGCACCCGGATGCCCATGTAGCCGCCGTAGTTGGGATGGCTGCTGTCGAACAGCTGCGGCCGGCGGTGCGTCGGCGAGACCGGCAGCATCCATTGCTCGGCGAGTTGCTGCAGCTCGGCGAGCGTCCCGGCCGCAGCATTGGCCAGCGCCCCGCCGACCCAGACCAGCGGCCGCTCCGCCTTGGCCAGCATCCCGGCGAGCTGGTCGAGGTCCTCGGCGCGGGCGCCGCCATAGACGCGCGGGCGTGGCTTCGCAACCGGGGCGTCGGTCAGCTCGTCGAAGATATCCTCGGGCAGGATGACGGCGACCGGGCCCGGCGTGCCGCTTTCGGCCAGGTGGAAGGCGCGGGCGATGGATTCGCTCGCCTGCACCACCTCGTTCACCTCGATGACGTCCTTGGTCACGTCGGCCAGCAGCTTCGCGTAATTCTGCTCCTGCAGGGCGAGGCGGCCGAAGTCCTTCCGCTCCACCTGGCCACAGAGCACCACCAGCGGCGTCGCATCGTGATGCGCCGTGTGCAGCGCGACCATGGCATTCGACAGGCCCGGCCCGCGCGAGACCAGCAGCACGCCGGCGCGGCCCTCCCGCATGCGGCCATCGGCGACGGCCATGAAGCCGGCGCCGCCCTCGTGCCGGCAGACGATCAGGCGCATCTGGTCGGGGATATCGGTCAGCGCGTCGGTCAGGCCGAGGAAGCTCTCGCCTGGCACCATCCAGATGGTGTCGATGCCATGCGCGATCAGGCTCTCGGCCAGGACGCGGCCCACGGTGCGGCTCATTGTTGATTTCCTCCCTTGTCGTGTTCGGCAGCCGATTCAGACCTGCCGGCCAAGCGGCCGTTCGGTCATCGGCAGCCTATTCCCCACGGATGCCGGCTTCCGCCACCACCCGCTGCCATTTCGGCACGTCACTCTCGAGCAACCGGACCAGCGGCGCCGGCCCGGTCAGCAGCGGCTCGGTCCCGGCGGCGGCGAAGCGGGTGCGCAGATCCGGCAGGTCGCGCATCGCCGCCAGGGTCTCGACCAGCCGGGCCAGGATCGGCTCCGGCAGGCCGCGCGGGGCGGCGATGGCGTACCAGTTCAGCGCGACATAGCCGGGGACGACCTCGGCGATGGCCGGCGTTTCGGGCAGGCTGGCGACGCGCTCGGCGGTCGCCACGCCGAGCAGCCGCACCCGGCCGGCGCGGACATGCGGCAGGGTCTCGACCGTGCTGGCGAAGACCATGTCGATCTCCCCGGCATAGAGCGCGGTCATCGCCGGCGCCGCGCCGCGATAGGAGATGTGCTCGAGCTTCACCCCCGCCGCGCTGGCGAAGAGCGCGCCCGAGAGGTGGTTGGAGGAGCCGGCGCCGCCGCTGCCATAGGTCAGCGTATTCGGCCGCGCCCGGGCCGCCGCGATCACGTCCTGCACGCTGCCGAGCGGCCCGTCGGCCCGCACCACCATCGCCGTCGGCACATCGGCGACGAGGCTGACCGGCGTCATCGCGCTGCGCGGGTCGAGCCCCTGCCCCGGATACAGCGCCGGCACGCTGGCGAGCGAGGCGCTGGTCAGCAGCAGTACGCTGCCATCGGGCGGCGACTGCACCACGGTGCGGATGCCGATGCTGCCGCCGGCGCCGGGGCGGTTGTCGATAACGAAGGGCTGGCCCAGCCGCTCCCGCAGCTGGTCCGCGATCATCCGGCCGATTGTATCGATCGGCCCACCGGCGCCGAAGGGGATGACGAGGCGCACCGGGCGCGCGGGCCAGGCCTCCTCGGCACGCGCCGCTGCCGGCAGCAGCGCGGCCGCGAGCAGGCTGCGGCGGTCAAGCACCGTCATTGTCCTGGATCCTCCGTCCTGCCGCCATTGAAGAAGGCTTTGCGCCCGGCGTGAAGGGGGTGGCATCGCGGCGGGGATGGCGGATACTCGGCGCGGGGAGAAAACATCCATGCTGCGCCGCCGCACGCTATTCGCCACGCTGCTGCCCATGCCCGCGCTGGCGCAGGGATTCCCGACCCGGCCGATCCGCATCATCGTGCCCTTCGCCCCCGGCGGCTCGGGCGACATCACCGCCCGGCTGGTGGCGAAATACCTCGAGGAGCAGACCGGCCAGGGCGTGGTGGTGGACAACCGCCCCGGCGCCAATGGCGTCATCGGCACCATGGCGGTGAAGCAGGCGGCGCCCGATGGCCATACCCTGCTGCTGGCGACGACCAGCACGCATTCGGCCAATCCCTCGACCGTGAAGGATCTTCCCTACGATCCCGAGCGGGACTTCCAGACCATCGGCTTCTTCGGCTCCAACGGCAGCTACCTGCTGGTGCGGCCGGATGCGCCCTGGCGGGACGTGCCGGCCCTGGTGGCGGAGGCCCGGGCCAACCCGGGCAAGCTTGCCTTCGGCCATTTCAACGCTTCCTCCCGCGTGCCGGGGGAGCTGCTGAACGTGATGGCGGGGGTGCAGATGCTCAGCGTGCCCTACCGCACCATCGGCGGCGCCTTCGCCGACCTGCTGGCCGGGCGGCTGCAGCTCATCTTCGTCGATACCACGGCGGGCGATGCCTATCTGCGGCAGGGCCAGCTCCGCGCCCTGGCCATCACCCGCCAGGGCCGCTGGGACCGCCACCCGGCGCTGCCGGCGATGAGCGAGACTTGGCCGGACTTCGTCATCACCGGCTTCCTCGGCATCGCCCTGCCCGCGGGGGCGCCGCCGGAGATCGCCCAGCGCCTCAACACCCTGGTGAACGCGGCCATCCTGGCCGAGCCGGCGCGCAGCCGGCTGGTGGAATTCGGCTTCGTGCCGGAAGCGCTGGACCTGCCGCGCATCGCCGAGTTGGTGAAGATCGAGCGGGAGAAGTGGACCCGCTTCGTCGCGCTGGCCGGGATTGAGCCGGAGTAACCTATTTCGGCATGGGCGCCCCCAGCGCCGCATTCGCCTCGCCCAGCGCCGGCGCGCCGCGCTCGACCGGCGGCCGCACCCCGTCGATCGACATCGGCAGGCCGATGCCGCGCGCGTCGTAGCCGGGCATCGGCGTGATCATGCCCAGCGCGGCGGTCTGCGGATGCGCGGCGACGGCGGCGAGGTCGTTGATCGGCGAGCAGGGGATGCCGGCGGCCTCCAGCGCTTCGGCCCAATCCTCGCTGCCGCGTTTCAGCATCTCGGCGCTGAGCAGGGGCAGGATCACCTCGCGGTGGGCGATGCGGTCCTTGTTGGTGCGGAAGCGCGGGTCGGTCCCCCATTCCGGATGGCCCAGCACCGCGGCGAATTTGGCGAAGAGCCGGTCGTTGGCGGCGGCGACGACGATCTCCCCATCCGCCGTGTCGAAGGCCTGGAAGACGATGAGCTTCGGGTTGCCGCTGCGGTGCCGCGGCGGCTGCCGGCCGCTCTCGAAATAGCCGGCGAAATGCTGCGCCATCCAGCCCATGCCGGTCTCGAACAGCGAGGTATCGACCGTCGCCCCCTCCCCCGTCGCATGCCGCCGTTGCAGCGCGGCAAGGCAGCCGAGCGCCGCCCAGACCCCGGTGCCGAGGTCGAGCACCTGCATCCCGACGCGGGCCGGCGGCACCTCGGCCGAGCCGTTGACGCTGAACATGCCGGCGAAGGCCTGCACGATCGGCTCGTAGCCCGGCTTCAGCGCCATCGGCCCGACCGCGCCGAAGGCATGCAGGGAACAATAGATCAGGCGGGGATTGAGCGCCCGCACTGCCTCGGCGCCGAGACCCATCTTGTCCAGCGAGCCCGGGCGCATGTTCTGGATGAAGACATCGGTATCGGCCAGGAAGCCGCGCAGCCAGGCCAGCGCCTCCTTGTCCTTCAGGTCCAGCACCACGCTGCGCTTGTTGCGGTTCACCGCATGGAAGCTGGTGGCGATCCCGGCATTGAAGGGCGGGCCCCAGCCGCGCGCGTCGTCGCCCTCGGGCCGCTCGATCTTCACCACCTCGGCGCCCAGCATGGCGAGAATCTCGCTGGCATAGGGGCCGGCCAAGTTCTGCCCGATCTCGACGACCTTCACGCCCTGGAGTGGGAGCATCGGGCGGCATTCCTTCTGAAAGGTTTGGGCTGGACGTTTCGCCGCGGAGACTGGGCGCGGCCCGCCGAGCCGGTCAAGCCGTGGGGGTGCCGGATTAAGCCGCTCTTTACCCCGAGGGACTATCCAGGCCGGCCCTAGCAAAGGCCCGCAAATGCCGGATACCGACCCGATGGCGACGGAGGCGCGCGAGGCGCGGTGGCGCATCGCCCTGGCGCAGGAGCCGGGCGCTGCAGCGCTTCACCCTGGCCGGGCGCGCCGGGATCGGGATGGGGATCGCCGTCGGGATGCCGGCACAGGACTTCGGCAGCAGCGCCGCCTTCTCCGAGACCATGCGCGGCCGAGTCGAGGCGCGGCTCGGACTGCCCCGCCGGGGCGGGCCGCGGGCCGGGGCCAGGCCCCAGGACGCCCCCGGCCATGGGGCCTCCTGGCGTGGTTTTTCCAGGCTTTGCGCCGTCCCGCACCGGGCCGCATCGCGTGCGGAAGCCCAAGTGGCACCACCGTTCCCGCTGCTCCCGATGTATTGACCCGGGCGGCTGCGGGAAACGGTGTTCCTTGGGCGCACTCCACCATCCTATGCGGCCATGATCCTAGCCTCAGCCTTCAACCGAGGCGTGTCGAATGCCATGGCGGAACGCCGCACCTTGAGCCTTCGCGCGTTGCTGCTCCTGCTGGTCGTGACCGTAGCCCTTCCCCTGACCGCTTTGGCGGGCCTTGCCGTCTGGCATGCCTATGACCAGGCGCGCGGCCGGGCGGAGGCGGAGGTGCTCGGCCAGGTGCGGACCATGACGGCGCTGGTGGACCGGGAGATCCAGCGCGTCGAGATCGGCCTGCGCGCCCTGGCCGATTCCGCCGCCCTGGCCAAGGACGACATGGCCGGGGTGGAAGCCGAGATGCGCGCCATGTCCTACCAGCTCGACGGCACGCCAATCGGCCTGGCCTCGGACACGGGGCAATTGCTCAGCACCACCTGGGCGCCGGGGGAACGCCGGGCGGAAGCGCCGGTGCCGATCGCCATGCGCGACACGCTGGCCAGCGGCCGGTCGCGCATCACCAACTTGGTCACCAGCCAGAATACCGGCCGGCAGGTGGTCGCGGTGGTGGTGCCGGTGACGCCCCTGGCCCCGGGGCCAGGGGCGTCACCGGGGCCGGGCGGGGAACCGCCCGCCCCGGCCGCGCGGCCGCGCCTGGCCTTCGCCGCCGCGCTGCCGGCCGGGCGGCTGGCCGCTGCCTTGCGCGAAAGGGCGGAGCTGGGCTCGGAAGCACGGGTGGCCGCGGTCATCGACCGGGCCGGAGTCATCGTCGCCCGCTCCAAGGCGGAAGCGGAATTCCTCGGCAAGCCCATCCGCCCCGGCTTCGCCACGCGGCTGGCGCAGCGGCCGGAGGGGGTGCTGCACAATGCGCAGACCCATGAGGGCATCCTGGCCGCCTTCGCCTATGCCACCGCGCCGCAGAGCGGCTTCACCGTCACCCTGAGCCTGCCGGAGGCGGAATTCACCGCGCCGCGCCAGCGGGCCCTGCAGCAGGTGGGGATCCTGGCGGCGGCGATCCTGGCCGGCGGCGGGGCCTTGGCGGCGGCGCTGGCCGGGCGCATCGCCCGGGCGCTGCGCCGGCTGACCGAAGCGGCATCGCCCGAGCGCCCCATCCTGCGGGAGGTGGATGCCCTGGCCCATGCGATGACCGAACGCGACCAGGCGATGGCCCGGCTGGCCGGCAGCGAGCGCCGCTTCCGCGCCCTGGCCGAGGCCGGGGCGCTGGTGGTCTGGCGCAGCGATGCCAGCGGCGGGATCCTCGAGGCCGAGGGGTGGGAGGCGCTGACCGGCCAGTCCGACGCCGCGCTGCGCGGCACCGGCTGGCTGGCGATGCTGCATCCGGACGACCTCGCCCCGACGATCGCCGCCTGGGAGGATGCCCGGCAGCGGCAGCAGCCCATCGATGTCGAATACCGGGTGCTGACCATCAGCGGCGCCTGGCACTGGGTGCGCGCCCGGGCGGTGCCGCTGCGCGACGACGAGGCCGAGGCCGAATGGGTCGGCGTGGTGGAGGATGTGGACGACCGCCGGCAGGCCGCCCTGGCCCTGGCGGACCGGGAGGCGACCCTGCGGCTGGCGGTTTCCGCCGCGCGGCTGACCACCTGGGACTACGACCCGGTGGCGGATCGCGGGACCCGCATCGCGGCGGCGAACGAGGCGGTGGAGGTCCCGACCAGCAGCAGCTTCTCCCTGGCGGAATGGACGGCCGCGGTGCATCCTGAGGACCGGCCGCCCACCATGGCGCTGCTGCAGGCCGTCATCGCCGGCGAGCGGGCCGAATTCATCACCGAATTCCGGGTCCGCCGCCGCCCACCCGGCCAGGGCTGGGGCTGGGTCGCCACCCATGGCGCGGTGGCCGAGCGCGATCCGGCGAGCGGCGCGGTGCTGCGCCTCGCCGGCGTCTCCCAGGATATCAGCGAGCGGCGGGAGGCCGAGCAGCGCCGCATCCTGCTGGCGCGGGAGGTGGACCACCGGGCCAAGAACGTGCTGGCGGTGGTGCAATCCGTGCTGCGGCTGACCCGGCGGGACCAGCCGGAGGCCTTCATCGCCACGGTGGAGGCGCGGGTCGCCGCCCTGGCCCGGGCGCATACCCTGCTGGCCGAGGAAGGCTGGATCGGCGCCGACCTGCATGTGCTGGCCGAGCGCGAGCTGGCGAGCTGCCCCAGCGGCTCGGTGAGCCTGCAGGGGCCCACCATCGCGGTCTCCGCCGCGGCGGTGCAGCCGCTGGCGATGGTGCTGCATGAGCTGGCGACGAATGCGGCCAAGCATGGTGCCGCCTCCTGCATCGGCGGCACGGTGGCGCTGGACTGGGCGCTGGCCGGCGAGGAGGTGGTGCTGTCCTGGGTGGAACGGCAGGGCCCGCCGGTGCCGCCGGTCCCGACCCGGCGCGGCTTCGGCTCCCGCATGATGGAGGCGATCGTCCGCGGCCAGCTCGGCGGCTCGCTGACCATGGACTGGCAGCCGGAGGGGCTGGCCTGCCGCATCGCCCTGCCCGCCGCGCGGGTGCTCTCGGCCGAGGCGCTGGGGCCGCGGCGCCGCGCGGCGGCGGCCCCGCGCGAGGCGGTCAAGCCGCCGGGCTGATGCTCAGGTCGCCCGGGCTTCGGCGGCCAGGGCTTCCGCGGCCAGGGATTCCGCGGCCAGGGCTTCCAGCGGCCAGCGCGGGCGCGGCGCATGGCCGAGCGGATCGACCAGACCCAGCCGCAACCGCTCGATCCCCGCCCAGGCCACCATGACGGCATTGTCGGTACAGAGCCGGATGGGCGGCGCCACCAGCGCCAGCCCGCGTTCCCCGGCGACGCCGGCCAGGGACCGGCGCACCGCCCCATTGGCGGCGACGCCGCCGGCGACCACCAGCGCGGTCGCGGCCGGCAGCATGTCCAGCGCATGCCGCGCCCGGTCCGCCAGCACGGCGGCGACGGCCGCCTGGAAGCCGGCGGCGAGGTCGGCGCGGTCCTGCTCGGGGGGCTGGCCGCCGGGATACTTGCCGACCGCATGCGCGACCGCCGTCTTCAGCCCGCTGAAGGAGAAGTCGCAGCCCGGCCGGCCCTGCAGCGGCCGCGGCAGCTTGTGGCGGCTGGCATCGCCCCGGGTCGCCAGCCTCTCCAGCGCAGGCCCGCCCGGCCAGGGCAGGCCCAGCAGCTTGGCGGTCTTGTCGAAGGCCTCCCCCACCGCATCGTCCAGCGTGGTGCCGAGCCGGCGGTAGCGGCCGATGCCCTCCACCGCCACGCATTGGCAATGGCCGCCCGAAAGCAGCAGCAGCAGGTAGGGGAAGCGCGCACCCTCCAGCACCACGCCCGGCAGGGTGGCGGTCAGCGCATGCGCCTCCAGGTGGTTCACCGCGACGAAGGGCAGGCCATGGGCGATGGCCAGGCCCTTGCCGAAGCTGGCGCCGACGATCAGCCCGCCGATCAGCCCGGGGCCGGAGGTGGCGGCGATGCCGGCCAGCGCGGCGAAACCGACGCCCGCCTCGGCCATCACCTGGGCGGCGAGGCGCGGCAGGTGCTCCAGATGCGCCCGGGCGGCGATTTCCGGCACCACCCCGCCATAGGGCGTGTGTTCCTTGAGCTGGCTCAGCACCGCCTCGGCCAGGATGCTGCCATCGGCGCGCAGCACCGCGGCGGCGGTCTCATCGCAGCTCGATTCCAGCCCGAGCACCACGGCCGAAGCCTCCATCCGCACTTTCCCCTTCGCCGCACCGGGCCTATGAGACGGCCCATGCTCCCCGCCGCAACCGTCGCCCCGCAACACGGCCGCAGCCTGCCGCTCCGCGTCGGCACCCGTGGCTCGCCGCTCGCCCTGTGGCAGACCCGGCACTTCCTGTCGATCATCCGCCGCGTCTGCCCGGTGCTGCGCGACGTCGATGCTTTCGACGAACATGTCATCGCCACCTCGGGCGACCGCATCCAGGACCGGGCGCTGGCGGATATCGGCGGCAAGGGCCTGTTTGCCAAGGAAATCCATGAGGCCCTGCTCGACCGGCGGGTCGATTTCGCCGTCCATAGCCTGAAGGACCTGGAGACCGAGCTGCCCGCCGGCATCGCGCTCGCCTGCACCCTGACGCGAGAAGATGCGCGCGACGCGATCGTACTCGGCGCCGGCTGCGGCACCCCGGACCCGGCCGACCCTTACGCCTGCCTGCCGGCCGGGGCGGTGATCGGCACCGCCTCGGTCCGCCGCCAGTCGCAGATGCTGCATGCCCGGCCGGACCTGCGCTGCGCCATCATCCGCGGCAATGTCCAGACCCGGCTCGGCCGCGTGGCGGGGGGCGAGTTCGCCGCCAGCCTGCTGGCGCTGGCCGGGCTGAAGCGCCTCGGCCTCGAGGACCGCGCCAGCCTGGTGCTGGACCCGGAGGCGATGGTCCCGGCCGCCGGCCAGGGCATCGTCGGCATCACCTGCCGCAGCGCCGACGGCGAATTGCTCGACCTGCTCTCGGCCATCGAGGACCGCGAGGCGGCCGCCGTCAGCCGGGCGGAGCGGGCGCTGCTGGCGGCGCTCGACGGCTCCTGCCGCACCCCGATCGGCGGCTATGCCCGGCTGCTGCCGCTGCCCGCCGATGCGCCGCCCCGGACCCCCCGCACCCTGCACCTCACCGGGCTGGTGGCGCGGCCGGATGGCAGCTTCCTGCTGAAGCGCTCCGTCACCGGCGCCGCCGCCGATGCCGCCCGGATGGGCCGGAGCCTGGGCGACGAGCTGCGGGCGGATTGCCCGGCCGACCTGTTTGCCTGAGGGCACCGGAGCGGCGGAGGCGCCGCGCGGCGTGCTGGTGACGCGGCCGGAGCCGGGCGCGGCGGAGACGGCGCGGCAGCTCGCGACGCTGGGCTGGGAGCCGGTGCTGGCCCCGGCCCTGGAATTGGCGCCGCGTCCCTTCCCGCTCGCCAGCGCCCAGGCCCTGCTGCTGACCAGCCGCGCCGCCGCCCGCGCCCTGCCGCCGGTCGGGCTGCCGAAGGACCTTCCCGTGCTGGCGGTGGGCGAGGCGACGGCGGCCGAGGCCCGGCGGCAGGGATGCACGGACGTGACGGCCGCGGCGGGCGATGCCGCCGCCCTGGCGGCGCTCGCCGCCGCCCGGCTGGACCCGGCCGCCGGCCCGCTGCTGCTCGCGGTCGGCACCGGCTACGGGCGGGATCTCGCGGCGGCGCTGCGGGGAAAGGGCTTCCGCGTGCGGCGCCGGGTGGCCTATATCGCTGCGCCTGCGACGGCATTGCCGGAAGCCGCCCGGCAGGCACTGGCCGAAGGCCGGGTCGTTGCGGCAATGTTCTTCTCGCCACGCTCGGCGGAGAGTACCATATCGATGCTCAGAACGGCCGGGCTGGCCGAAACCACCGCGGGGATCGTGGCGTTGGCCATCAGCCCCAGGGTCGCGGCGGCGCTTCGCGCCGATGACGCCGCCCTGGTCTGGCACGCGGTGCGTATCGCCGAACGGCCCGACCAGGATTCGCTCTTGCAACTGCTCGGACCCAGGTAACCAAAACAATGGCCAAAGCCCCCGAGACCAAGCCGCAAGCCCCGGCGGCCATCCCGCCGCCGCCGGCTGCGCGGAATTCGCCCCTCAATCCGCCGGCCGGCCGCCGCCTGGATCCGGCCGCGGTGGTGATCGGCGTCGGCGGCGTGGTGCTGGTCGCGGCGGTCTGGTGGCTGCTGGTCACGCCGCGCTCCTCCGCCGATGGCGGCGTCGATCCGGCCCGGGTCGCGCAGATCGAGCAGCGGCTGACGACGCTGGACGGGCTGCGCGGCGAGGTCGGTGCGCTCGGCGCCCGGGTGCAGCAGGCGCAGCCGCTGGAGGCCCGCATCCGGACCCTGGAGGAACGCCCCGCCCCTGCCGACATCCGGCCGCTGACCACCCAGGCCGCGGCGCTGACCGAACGCCTGGCCGCGGCCGAGCGCGCCACCACCCAGGCCACCGAGCGCGATGCCGCGCTCGAGCGCCGGTTGGCGGCGCTGGAGGCACGCCCGGTCCTCGACCCCGCCGCCTTCGCCCCGCGCGATGCCTTCGATGCCCTTTCCGGCCGCGCCGAACGGCTGGCCGAGCGGATCGAGGCCCAGGGTACCCGCGGCCAGGAACAGGCCAAGGCGATCGAGCAGGCGGTGACGCAGCGGGTCACCGCGCTGGAGGGCAGCCTCGGCCAGCGCCTGGGCGCGCTGGAAGCTTCGCTCGACAAGCGGCTCGGCACGCTCGAGACGGCGCAGCAGCGGCTGGTGGCGATCGAGAGCCGCACCTCCCGCATGGCGGCGGTGGATGGCGTGCGGGGCGCGCTGCTCGCCGGCCAGCCGCTGGGCGAGGCGCTCGGCCGGATCGACCAGCCGCCGGCCGCGCTGGCCCGCTTCGCCACCGTGGCGCCGCCGACCGAATCGGCGCTGCGGCTGTCCTTCGAGGATGCCGCCAAGGCCGCCCGCGCCGCTTCCGACGCGGCGATGCAGCCGGATGGCAGCAAGGGCGGCGTGGTGGATAGCGCGCTGTCCCGCCTCGGCGGGCTGGTGACCGTCCGCCGCGGCGACCAGGTCGTCTGGGGCGATGCGGCGGAAGCCGAGATCGAGCGCGCCCGCCGCGCGCTGGAAGCGGGGGATATCGAGATGAGCCTGCAGCATATCGAGAAGCTGCCGCCGCCGGCGCGCAGCGCGATGCAGGGCTGGGCGGACCAAGCCCGGGCGCTGGTCGCTGCCCGCGCCGCGCTTCGCCAGCTGGCGATGGGCTGAGCCGATGCGCCGCGCTCTTTGGGTCCTGCTGCTGCTCGCGGCCGGCGTCGGTCTGGCCCTCTGGCTGGCCGATGTCGGCGGCACCGTCGAGATCAAGGTGGGGGATGCCTGGATCGGCACCAGCTTCCCCATCGCCCTGCTGCTGCTGGTGGCAACCTTCGCGGTCGTGCATGGACTGCTTTCGGCCATCGGCGCCATCCGCCGCTGGCCCGGGCGGCTGCGCCAGCGCCGGGTCGAGCGGCACCGCGTGGATGGCGATGCGGCGGTGACGCGGGCGCTGGTAGCGCTCGCCGCCGGCACCGCCGAGGCTGCCCGGCTGGAGGTGCGCAAGGCGCGCGGCCTGCTAGGCGATACCCCGCAAACGCTGCTCCTGGCGGCCGAGGCCGAGCGCCTCTCCGGCCGCGAGGAGGCCGCCGCCGCGGTCTTCCGCACCCTGGCGGAGCGCGAGGATGCCCGCTTCCTCGGCCTGCGCGGCCTGCTGCGGCAGGCCATGGCCAAGGGCGACTGGACCGCGGCCCTGGCCCTGGCCAAGGAAGCCGAGGCCAGCCAGCCCGGCGCCGCCTGGCTGCGGGAGGAACGCGCCCAGCTCGCCGTGCAGACCCACAATTGGCGGGAGGCCCTGGCCCTGGCCCCGGCCGAGACGCCGCGCGCCCCCCTCGCCCTGGCCGCCGCGGCGCAGGAGCCGGAGGTGAACAAGGCGGCCGAGCTGGAGCGGCAGGCCTTCCAGGCCGACCCGGCCTTCACCCCCGCCGCGCTCGCCTATGCGCAGCGGCTGCGCGAGGGCGGCACGCCGCGCCGCGCCAAGGCGGTGCTGGAGGATGCCTGGGCCGCCTCGCCGCATCCCGACCTGGTCGCGCCCTACCTGATGGACGACAGCGACCCGCTGCTGCGGGTGAAGGCGGCGGAGGTGCTGATCCGCCGCAACCCGACCCATGCCGAAAGCCGGCTGCTGCTGGCCCGGGTCGCCATCACCGCCGGGCTTACCGGCCGGGCCCGTGGCGCGCTGGATGCCCTGGTGAAAAGCGGGGCGGCCGATCGCCGCGCCTATCTCCTCCTCGCGGAGCTGGAGGAGGCGGAGCATGGCGAGACGGTGGAAGCCCGCACCGCCCAGGGCCGCTGGCTGCGGGAAGCGGCGGGTGCCGCGCCGGAGCCGCGCTGGCGCTGCGGCAACTGCGGGACGGAGCATGCGGCCTGGGCGCCGGTCTGCACCGCCTGCGACACGGTCGGGCGGATTGCCTGGACCTCCGAGCCGCGGGCGACCACGCCGGCGATCGGCAAGGCTGAAATCGACAAGCCCGGACTCAACAAGCCGGGTATCAGCAAGCCCGGGGCGACGCCGGCGCTGGTTGCCTGATGCCGGTTCGCTGAGGATCGACGATGGGTGGTTGCCGTGGCCGCCGGGCGCGGCTATCTAGCCACCCATCGCGCTGCCGACTTAGCTCAGGGGTAGAGCAACTGATTCGTAATCAGTAGGTCCGGGGTTCAATTCCCCGAGTCGGCACCACGGTTCTTCCGCAGCATTATTCTGGCAGGCTTCGTCCCCTAGGCGGGCATGATGGATGCTTGCGCCCGGACGCAGGCCGATCCCCCTCAGGCAACTTTCCATCCATGCGCGCGATGCCGTTCTGCAACAACCGCATGGAGTCTTCCTTGGCCAAGCATCCGATCCGGACCGCCCTCCTCGCCGGCCTCGTCGTCACCCTGGCGGCCTGTGCCCAGCCGCCGCGCGCCACCAGCTCGACCGCGACGCCGGATACCAATGGGCGCACCGCACCCACCCCAATGAATACCGCACCCGCCGCGCCGATGCGCTAGGGCCGCCACCGGCGATGCGGCGGTCGCCCGCCGCATCGCCGGCTTTACCGGGACCGGATTACCAGGAACGGCGCCGGCCCCGCCGCGGATCCAGCTGCCGCGCCACCATCGCCCCCGCCACCATCGCGCCGAGCCCGGCCAGCACCGCCGCCGTCGCCACCGGATGCAGCTGCGCCTCCAGGAAGAGGCTGGTCTTGCGCACCGGCACCACCGGACGGGTGAGGCTCTTCTCGGTGCCGTCGCCGCGCGGGGCATAGAGGTTGTCCGTGCGGTCGGGCCGCGGCGCCTTGTCGCTGGTCTGGCTGGAATAGCCGATCGCTTCCATGAGCAGATCCGTCGCCCGCGGGAAATGCGCGCCGAGCAGCGAGATCGCATGGCCGCCGAAGCCGACGATGATGTCCCGCTTGCGATGGCTGCAGGCATAGAGGATGGCGCGGGCGACCAGGCGCGGGTCATAGGCCGGCGGCGGCACCTTGGTGCCCGGGCTGTCGAGCCGGTTGCGGGCATGTTCCTGGAAGGCGGTCTCGATGCCGGAGGGCTTGATGAGCGTGACGCTGATCGGCGCGCCCTCCGCCTCCAGCTCCATGCGGAGGGTATCGGTGAAGGCCTTCACCGCATGCTTGCTAGCGGAATAGGTGCCCTGCAGCATGATGGCGCGGTCCGAGAGGATGCTGCCGATGTTGACGATGGCACCACCCCGCGCCCGCAGGGCGCGGGCGGCGATCAGGCTGCCGCGCACCACGCCCCAGTAGTTGGTCTCGAACAGCCGGCGCTGGTCCTCGACCGGCGTCTCCATGACCGTGCCGTAGACCGAGGTGCCGGCATCGTTCACCCAGGAGTCGATCCGGCCATAGGTCGCCTCGGCCTGCGCCGCGGCGGCTTCCATGGCGGCCTGGTCGGCGACGTCGGCGACCGCGTGGTCGGCCTGGCCGCCGCGGCCGCGCAGCTCGCCCACGATCCGCTCCAGCGCCTCGCCATTGCGGGAGATGAGGAAGACGCAGGCCCCGGCCTCGCAGGCCATGCGGGCGGTGGCGAGGCCGATGCCGGAACTGGCGCCGGTGATGACGATGACCTGCTGGGAGAGCGGCTTGAGCCGGATCTGCGACATGGGAACCTCGGACGATGTGGGGGGACTGCGGACCCAACAGCGCCTCCCCGCCCGAGGTTCCGCATCATGGCGCGGGGCCAATGACCTGGCCCGGGGCCTTGATGCAGGGCGCCGGGGGTGCCGGGCGTGGGGCCGATCCATGCTATGCCACCGCCATGCAGACCCAGCCCCCGACCCCTCGCGCCGTCCTCGTTGGCATCCAGACGCCGGAGGTGGACGACGTCGCGCATGAAGCCAGCCTCGACGAGCTGGCACGCCTGGTGAAGACGCTGGGCTACGAGGAGGCGGGACGGGTCTCGCAGCGGCGCGAGGGCACCGGCGCCGGGTCCCTGCTGGGCAGCGGCAAGCTGGCGGAGCTGGCGGCGCTCACGGGCGGCACCGGCGAGGTCACCTCGATGGCGCCCGCGGCGAAATCCAAGGCGCGGCAGCGCTTCGAAGGCGCCACCGATCCGGCCGAGCCCGCTTCGCCCAAGTCCGACCCGGCCAAGCCGGATGCGGCCCGCAGGCCCGAATTCGTCATCGTCGACCATGAGCTGTCGCCCAGCCAGATCCGCAACCTGGAGCGCGCCACCGGGGCGCAGGTGCTGGACCGCACCGGCGTCATCGTCGAGATCTTCCACCGCCATGCCAATACCCGCGAGGCGAAGCTGCAGGTGGAGATGGCGCGGCTGAAATACGTGGCGCCCCGGCTGCGGGAATCCTCCAGCGGCGGCGGCCGGCAGCAGGGGCCCGGCGCCGGCGAGACCAGCCTCGACCTCGACCGCCGCAAGATCCGCGACCGCATCTCGGAGCTGAAGGAGCAGCTCGAGGCGGTGCAGCGCGACAGCGACCAGCGCCGCACCGGCCGGCGGGACCAGCTGCGGGTGGCGCTGGTCGGCTATACCAATGCGGGCAAGTCCTCCCTGATGCGGGCGCTGACCGGCAGCCAGGTGCTGGTGGAGGACAAGCTCTTCGCCACGCTCGATACCACCGTCCGCATCCTGCAGCCGGAAACCCGGCCCCGCGTGCTCGTCTCCGATACGGTCGGCTTCATCAAGCAGCTGCCGCACGACCTCGTCGCCTCCTTCCGCTCCACCCTGACGGAGGCGCTGGAGGCGTCGCTGCTGCTCTACGTGGTCGATGCCTCGGACCCGACCTACGAGGCGCAGCTCGAGGTCAGCCGCGGCGTGCTGCGGGAGATCGGCGCGGAGGAGGTGCCGTCCCGCCTGGTGCTGAACAAGATGGACCGGGTGGATGCGGCCGGCCGTGCCGCCCTGGCGGAGAAGCATCCGGACGCGATCATGCTCTCGGCCCATGCCCCCGCCGATGTGGCCGCGCTGCGCGAGACCATCATGGCCTTCTTCGAGGCGGCCATGGTGGAGGACGTGCTGGTGCTGCCCTATGCCAGGCAGGGCCTGATCGGCGAGATCTACGACAGCGCCCGGGTCCTGTCGGAGGACTACGACGAGAATGGGCGGGTGCTGAAGGTGCGCGGCCTGCCCGGCGCCATCGCCCGGCTGCGGCGGAGCCTCGCGGCGGGGTAACCGCGAGCCGCCCGCTTGGACACCGTCCGGCCGGGCGGGCTAGCATCGCCGCGCCCGGTTCCGAATGGCGGAGCCCGGGCCAGCAGGGACAGGGCACTGCCATGGACATGGTCGTTCGAGATGACGCCGAAGCCCTCGGGCTCTCCTCCCAGCGCCTGGCCCGCATCGACGGCTGGATGGATCGCCTGGTCGCCGAGGGCAAGCTCGCCGGCCTCAGCGTCCTGGTCGCCCGGCGGGACCGGGTCGCCTATCGCCGCTGCTGCGGCCTCGCCGACCGGGAACGCGGCACCGCCATGGCGGATGACGCGATCGTCCGCATCTATTCGATGACCAAGCCGCTCACCAGCGTCGCCATCATGATGCTGTACGAGGAAGGCCGCTTCCAGCTCGACGATCCCATCACCCGCTTCCTGCCGTGCTTCGGCAACCAGCGGGTGCTGGCCGGCGGCGCCCGCGGCAAGGTGGAAACGGTGCCCGCGGTCCGCGACATCACCTTCCGCGACCTGCTGACGCATACCTCCGGCCTGACCTACGGCTTCATGGAATCGACCCTGGTGGATGCGCTCTACCGGTCCGGCGGCGTGGATTTCCAGACCTCGGACGCGACTCTGGGCGAGGTGGTGGAGCGCGCCGCCGCGCTGCCGCTGCTGGCCCAGCCCGGCACCGCCTGGAACTACAGCATCGCCACCGACGTGCTGGGTTACCTCGTCGCGGTCATCTCCGGCCGCCCCTTCGAGGATTTCCTGGCAGAACGGGTCATCCGGCCGCTCGGCATGGTCGATACCGGCTTCCAGGTGCCGGCCGGGAAGCTCGGCCGTTTCGCCGCGAATTACGGCCGCGGCCCCGACGGCAACCTGATGCTGATCGACGATCCCGCGAAGAGCCGCTTCACCCAGGCCGGCCGCATCGCCTCCGGCGGCGGCGGGCTCTGCTCCACCGCCGACGACTACCTCCGCTTCTGCCGGATGATGCTGAACAAGGGCGAACTGGAGGGCACCCGCCTGCTCGGCCGCAAGACGGTGGAGTTGATGACCGCCAACCACCTCGGCGGCGACATGGCGGCGATGGGCCAGCCGCGCTTCAGCGAATCCAGCTACGAAGGCATCGGCTTCGGCCTCGGCTTCTCGGTCATGCTGGACCCGGCCCGGGCCCAGGTGCTCGGCAGCCCCGGCGAATATGCCTGGGGCGGCGCCGCCAGCACCGCCTTCTGGATCGATCCCGCCGAGGAGATGGCGGTGATCCTGCTCACCCAGCTCATGCCCTCCTCGACCTATCCGATCCGGCGTGAGCTGCGGGTGCTGACCTATCAGGCCATCATCGACTGAGGCGGCGCGGCTTCAGTCGATGATGGCGCCGTAGACCAGGGCATTGAGCACGCGGCGGTAGTGCTGCCGGATCATCCCCGGTGTGCTCGCCATGAAGACCACCGCGAGCTCCTCCTTCGGGTCGACCCACATGGCGGTGCCATAGGCGCCGTTCCAGGTGAACATCCCGGGGCTGCCGAGCACGTCCGAGCCGCCTTCCCGCCGCACCGCGACGGTGACGCCGAAGCCGAAATTGGTCAGGTGGGATTCGGTCGTCGGCACATTGTTGGCGATCTCCCGATAGAGGTGGTCGCGGGTCATCTCCTCCACGCTCTTCCGCGCCAGCACGCGCTTGCCCTCCAGGGTGCCGCCGTTCAGCAACATCTGGGCGAAGCGGATGTAGTCGGCCGCGGTCGAGACCGCTTGGCCGCCGCCGCCCTCGAAGCCGGGCGCGCTGAGGCCGACGCGATTCTCCTGCGGTCGGCCGGTCAGCGGGTCGGTCGGCAGCGGCGTCGCGTAGCGGCCGCGCTGGGCCTCCGGCACGACGAAGCCGGTATCAGACATGTTCAGCGGCCGCAGGATGCGCTCGGCCATGGCCTCGCCCAGCGACTTGTCGGTGCGCTCCTCGATGATCAGGCCCAGCACGTCGATCGAGAGGCTGTATTCCCAGACCGTGCCGGGCTGGTGCAGCAGCGGCAGCCCGGCCATGGCGGCGATGAAGTCCGGCCGGCTCATCCGGGCATAGCCGCCGAGGGTCCGCTGCCAGAGCTGATGCGCCGGCGTCGTGCCGCGGGCGCCGTAGACGATGCCGGAGGTATGGCGCGCCAGGTCGATCACCCGGATCGGGCGCTCGGCCGCGACGGTATTCTCCGGATTGCCGTCGACCGCGACGCGCATGCTGCCCAGCGCCGGGTAGAAGCGGCTGACCGGGTCGTTCAGCGAGAGGCGGCCTTCCTCCAGCACCGACATCAGGGTGGCGCCGGTCAGCACCTTGGTCATGCTGGCGATCGGGAAGATGGCCTCGCGGGTCATCGGTCGGGTGCGGCCGCCGTCCTGGAAGCCGAAGGCCTCGTAATAGGCCAGCTTGCCGCGGCGGGCGATGGCGACGACGGCGCCGGGCATGCGGCCTTCGCGGACCTCGGCATCGATGGTGCTGCCGATGCGGGCCAGCCGTTCCGGCGAGAAGCCGAGGGTATCCGGCGCGGCACGCGGCAAGGGATCGGCGGCCAGAGCCGGCGGGGGTGCCGGCACGGCGGCCAGCAGCATCCCCGCGACGAGCAGATGTTTCATGGTTCGTATCCTCCGGAAGGAAGCCTAGACCGCCCTGCCCCCGGCTTCCAACAGCGGCCGGCCGCTACCGGCCGCCCAGCTTCCGCCGGAGCTCGGCCCAGCGATCGATGATCGGCAGCAGCGTCTCGCGGCCCTCGGCCGGCAGGCTGAAGACCGCCCGGTCGATGCCGATCTCCTCGCAATAGCGGAGCTTGGCGAGGTTCTCGGGCGCGCGGAAGACGGTGATCGGCAGGCCGGCGGCGTCGCGCCCCGCCTCGGCCGCCATCCGGCGGAATTCCTCGACCAGCACGCCGATGCCGTCCCGCTCCAGCCGGTCGGCCCGGGGGATCCAGCCGTCGCCGTAGCGGATCGCCCGCCGGGCGCCATAGGGGAAGGCGCCGCCGACGATGATGGGCGGATGCGGCGCCCGGTAGGGCTTGGGCCATTGCTTCATGCGGTCGAAATTCACGAATTCGCCGTGGTACTCGGGCTCCTCCTCGGTCCAGATCGCCTTCATCGCCTCGACCCGTTCCCGTGCCAGCTTGTGGCGGGTGCCGAAACCGGTGCCGTGGTTCTCGATCTCATCCTGGTTCCAGCCATTGCCGATGCCGAACAGGAAGCGGCCCTGCGAGAGCTGGTCGAGGGTGGAGACCATCTTGGCGGTGACGATGGGATCGCGCTGGGTGACCAGGGCGATGCCGGTGCCGAGCTGCAGCCGGGTGGTGACGGCCGCCGCGGCGGTCAGGGCGAGGAAGGGATCCAGGAGCTCGTAGTAGGGCCGGATCAGCGGTCCCCCGGCCGGATAGGGCGTCTTCCGGGAGGAGGGGATATGCGTATGCTCCGGCACCCAAAGGGATTCGAAGCCGCGTTCCTCCAGCAGCCTGGCGAGTTCGGCCGGCGGCATGGAAGCCGCCGTGAAGAACATGACGGCGCCGATCTTCAGCATCCCGGTATCCTCCGGCGTGGCGGGCCGGTGCAGCTTGGCACAACCCGCAACGCCGGCAACCGTGGCGGCAGCCCTTACGGCGCGGTCTCCAGCAGGCTGCCGTGGACCCAGCCCTGGGTGCCGTTGGTATCGACCTGCACCCAGCCGCCGGGTGCCCGGCCGATGACCGCCAGGGCCTCGCCCGCCGCGGCGACGCGCTGGACATCGCCGCCCGGCGCGCTGCGCAGCCGGGCCGGGCTGCGTACCACCACCGTCTCCGCCGCGGCACCGGGGGCTCCGCCGCCGACGGCGGCCCCGGGGGCGCCACCGCCGAAGGTCGCGGCGGCCGGCGTCGCGGAGGCACCGCTATAGGCCAGCGGCGGCATGGCGGCGGGCGCGGCGGCCATGGGAGCCTCGGCCGCCGGCGCCGACTGGTCGCGGCAATACCGCGCCGCGGCCTGGGCCCCGGCATGCGGCAGGCCCGGTCCCTGTTCCATCACCGTCTGGTAGCGCGGCGCGATGCCCGGCAGGCTTTCGCTGCGCGGCAGCAGCACGCGCAGGACGAAGGGGGCCTCGGGCCCGCCCGAGGCCGGGCGCACGGTGCCGCAGACCGCCCGCTCATCGGCCGGGCCGAAGTCGAAGACCTGCATGGCGCCGAAGCGCAATTCCCCGGCCTGGCGCAGCCGGCCGCGCAGCGCGGTCTCGGCCGCGTCGATCATGCGGGATTCGGCCGAAACCGGCACCACCCCGGCCGCGGTGCTGGGCCCCTGCGGCCGCAGCAGCACGACGCCACCCGTCGCAACCAGGCCGATTATGGCCAAGCTCAGCCCCATCCCACGCATACCGGTATCCCTTTGGCGACCGGCCCCGCTGCCGGTCCCGCCCTGCCGCCTCAACGCACCAGCAACGCAAGGTTGCCTAGCCGACAAGATCGCGATGCCTCCTGGCACGCGATTGGCATGACGGCGGCCGAACCACCGCATCCGCCCCGCCGGCACCCGCATTGCCCGGCCGGGAGGCAGCTTTTCACCGCAAGGTAAAGGAATTGCACCATGTCCGAGGCCATCGCCATACCGCGCGGGACATTCCCTGCCCCTGGCCAGGAGATCATGGCGGGCGATACCGTGCGGCTCCGGATGGGAGTCGAACAGCGGATGCTGGGCAAACCGAAGTACCCGCAGGAATTCCCCGGCCTCGCGCCCGAGGGCGCGCTGGGTTTCCGCACCCATCGGATCGGCGCGGCGGCCTTCGCATGAGTCTGCCCCGCCGCGCCCTGCTGGCCGCCCTCGCCCCCGCCATCATCCCTGGCCTTGCCCAGGCGCAATCGCCGCCCGCCTGGCCGGACCGGCCGATCCGCTGGATCGTCAACTTCCCGCCCGGCGGGGCCGGCGACACGCTGTCGCGCATCCTCGCCGAGACCATCGGCACCCGGCTCGGCCAGCCCATCGTGGTGGAGAACCGGCCCGGCGCCGGCGGCCTGGTCGGTGCCGACCTGGTCGCCAAGGCGCGCGGCGACGCGCATGTCGTCATCATGTCCAATGCCGCCTCGCATGGCATCGGCCCGGTGCTGTATCCGGCCGTGCCCTATGACCCGCTGGCGGATTTCATCCATGTCGCGGCGGTCGGCACCTTCCCGAGCGTGCTGGTGGTCAACCCCGGCGTGCCGGCGCAGAGCCTGGCCGAGTTCGTCGCGCTGGCGAAAAGCCGCGCCGGCGGCCTCGCCTACGGCACCGGCGGCAATGGCACGATGAACCACCTGATCGGCGTGCTGCTCGCCCGCGCCACCGGGGTCGAGCTGACCCACGTGCCCTATCGCGGCTCCGCCCCGGCGCTGGCCGATGCGATCGGCGGGCAGATCCCCGCGGTGATGGAAAGCCTGCCCATCGCCCTGCCGCATCTCCGCGCCAACCGGCTGCGGGCGCTGGCGACCAGCGAGGCCGGGCGCGATGCCTCCCTGCCCGAGGTGCCGAGCTTCACCGAGGCCGGCTTCCCGGCCGTGGTCAGCACCAATTGGTTCGGCTTCTCCACCCCCGCCGGCATCGCCCCGGCCATCACCGAGCGCTGGCGGGCGACCATCGCCGAGGCGCTGGGCGAGGCGAAGCTGCGCGAGCGCTTCGCCGGGCTCGGCGTCGTCCCGGGAACGATGGGACCCGCGGAGTATACCGCCTTCATCGCCGCGGAGCTGACCCGCTGGCGCGGGGTGATCCAGGCGGCGGGGGTGAAGCCGGACTGAGCGGGCTTACAGGGCGAGCAAATTACCCCTCCCGGGTGAAGTCACCCGTTCGGGGTTTGCTCTACCCCGGCTCCAGCCCCGCCTCCTTCGCCCGCGCGGTCAGCTCCGCGATCTGGCTGCGCAGGATGGTGCGGAACTGCTCCGGCTCGGTGCCGCGCGGCACATAGCCCAGCCGCGCCACCTTCTCGGCGAATTCCGCGGAGGCCAGCACCTTGTTCATCGCCGCATTGGCCCGGGCGATGATCGGCGCCGGGGTGGCGGCGGGCACCGACATGCCGAACCAGAAGTCGAAACCGTAGCCGGGCAGCAGGCTCGCCACCGGCGGGATCTCCGGCGCCAGGGCGAAGGGCTTGGCCGAGGTCACCGCCAACACCCGCACCTTGCCTTCCCGCACCTGCGGCATGCCGGCGGCGAAGTCGGTCCAGGTGCTGTCGATCCGCCCGGCGATCACGTCGGTCAGCGCCTCCGGCCCGCCGCGATAGGGCACCGCCGTCATCTCGACGCCGGCCATCCGTGCCATGGTGGCGGAAGCGATGAGCGCGCTGGAATTGCCGTGGCTGAAGGTCAGGTTGCGGCGCTTGGCCAGATCGAGCAGCCCGCGCAGGTCCTTCGCCGGGCTGTCGGCCGGCACCACCAGAATGTAGGCGGTCTCGGCGATGTAGCCGATCGGCGCGAAATCCTTCAGCGGGTCGTAGGGCAGCTTCGGCACGAGATAGGTATTCAGCGCGCCGTTGGTCACGCTCAGCACGCACCAGGTATGCCCGTCCGGGGCGGCGCGGGCGACGCTGTCGGTGCCGATCACGCCGCTGCCGCCGGGGCGGTTGTCGATGATGACGGGCTGGCCGAGCTCGCGCCCCAGTGGCTCCGACAGGTGGCGCATCAGCGTATCGGTGACGCTGCCGGCCGGAAAGGCGACCACCAGGCGGATCGGCCGGTCGGGCCAATTCCCCTGGACGCTGGTGCCTTGGGCGCGGGCGGCGGCGGGCAGCAGCAGCGGCGCGGCGAGTGCCAGGCGACGGGTCAACATCAGCGCACACCCCCGAGGTAGCGGTGGATTTCGGTATTGTCGGCGCGGGGCCCAAGCTCCGCCATGGCATCGGTCCAGAGCATGCGGCAGAGCGCCAGCGCCTTGGCATCGAAGCCGGTCTCGGCGGCGATGCTGCCCGCCGTCTCCAGGTCCTTCCGCATCAGGCCGAGCTGGAAGCCGCCCTGGTAGCGGCCGGGCAGGATCTCCTGGCGCACCTTGGTCTCGGTGGCGATGTTGCGGCCGGAGGAGGCATTCATCACATCCGCCAGCACGCCGAGGTCGAGGCCCAGCGCCTCCCCCATGTGCAGCGCCTCCGCCGTCGCCAGCAGCCCGGCGGCATAGACGTAGTTGTTCAGCGCCTTCATCGCATGCGCGCTGCCGACCGCGCCGGTGCGGATCAGCGTCTCGCCCATGCCGCGCAGCACCGGCTCGGCCTGGGCCCAGGCGGCCGTCTCGCCGCCGACCATGATGGCGAGCGTCCCGGCCCGGGCCTTCACCACGCTGCCCGAAACCGGCGCATCCACCAGCGCCGCGCCGCGCGCCGCAGCCAGCGCCGCCAGCCGCCGCGTCTCCCCGGGCAGGGAGGAGCCCATGTCGATGACGAGCTGGCCGCCGCGCAGCCCGGCGAGCAGGCCGGCCGGCCCTTCCATCACCTGGGCGACGATCTTGCTGTCGGGCAGCATCAGCACGATCACCCGGGCGATATCCGTCACCGCCGCCGGCGTCTCGACGAAGCAGACGGCGCCCGGGGCGCTGCCCTCGGCCAGGGCGGCGCGGGCCGCGGCGCTGGGGTCGCAGGCCACCAGGCTCTGGCCGTTCCGCAGCAGGCTGCGCGCCATCGGCAGCCCCATCATGCCCAGTCCGATGAAGCCGATCGGCTCACCCATGGATAGTCCCTCCGTTGATTGCGGCGGACTGAACACGCGGGCCCGGCCCCTGGCAACCCGGCGGCCGGGGCTGTAGCCTTCACAAGGTGACATTCCGCTGCTTCAGCGCACCTTGGGTGGCGCCCCTCGCCGCCACCCTGCTGATGCAGGCGGTCGCCTCCGGACTGGGCCAGACCCTGCCGGTGATCGCCCCGCTGCTGACCGGCGCCGCCGGCCTCAGCCCCGAGAGCATCGGCCCGCTGAATGCGATGGCCGCCGCCGGCACCGTGGTCTTCCTGCTGTTCGGCGGCGCGCTGCTGGCCCGCCTCGGCCCGGTGCGGGCGCTGCAGGGCGGCACGGCCATCTCGGCGCTGGGCCTGCTGCTGGCCGGCTTCGGGACGCTGCCGGCGCTGCTGCTCGCCTCCTTGCTGCTCGGCTTCGGCTACGGGCCGCCGCCACCGCGCCGCCGCAGCACCGGACGCTCATCTTCTCGGTCAAGCAGGCCGGCGCGCCGCTGGGCGGCGCCGTCGCCGGCCTCGCCGCCGCGCCCATCGCCGCCGCCTGGGGCTGGCAGGCCGCAGTGCTGGCCGCGGTCGGCGCCGCGCTGCTCGCCTGCCTCCTCGTGCAGCCGCTGCGGACCAGGCTGGATGCGGAGCGGGAGCCGGCGCGTGCCGTCTCGCTGCGCGCCATCCTCGGCCGCGGCAACCTGCTGGCGCCCTTCCGCGCCATGCGGCTGGACCCGATGCTGCTGCCGCTCTCGGCGCTCGGCCTCGCCTATGCGGTGGCGCAGGGCTGCCTCTTCACCTTCTGCGTCACCTGGCTGGTCGAGGCGCGCGGCCTCGGGCTGGTCGCCGCCGGCAGCGTCTTCGCCGCCATGCAGGTGGCCGGAATCATCGCCCGCATCGCCCTCGGCTGGCTGGCCGACCGCACCGGCAATGCGCCGCGCAACCTGATGGTGCAGGCCTTCGCCGCCGCCCTGGCGCTGGTCGCCTTCACCCTGCTGCCGCCCGGCGCGCCCTTCGCGTGGCTGCTGACGCTGGCCGCGGCGAACGGCTTCCTGAGCGCGAGCTGGAACGGCATCGTCATGGCGGAGGTCGCCCGCCTCGCCCCGGCCGAGAGCATCGCGGAGGCGACCAGCGGCTCCACCCTGCTGGTCTTCTGCGGCTATATCGCCGGGCCGGCCGCCTTCGCCGCGCTGGTGCCGCTGCTCGGCGGCTTCGAGGCGCCCTTCCGGCTGGTCGCGGCGCAGCTCGCGCTCGCCGCGCTGGCCATGGCCTGGCGCCTGCGCCGCGCCCCTAGGCCACCCAGGATGCCTTCCGCTTCCCCTTGAAGGCGGCGATCCCCTCGGCCGCCTCCGCGCTCGAGGCCGTCCGCGCGAAGGCCGCCGCCCCCACCTCGGCATAGCCCTCGGGCGCGATCGGGCCGAGCGCCGCCAGCAGCCCCTTGGTCTCGGCCAGCGCCCCCGGCGCGCCTTCCAGCACCGCGGCGATGGTCGCCTGCACCTGCCGCTCCAGCGCCGCCGCATCGGCCAGCACCTGATGCACCAGCCCGATCCGCCCGGCCTCCGCCGCATCGATCACGCTGGCTTCCAGCACCAGCCGCGTCGCCGCAGTGCGCCCGGTGCGCTTGACCACCCAGGGCAGGATCTGCGCCGGCACCAGGCCGCGCCGCACCTCGGGCGCGGCGAAGCGCGCGGCCGCGGTGGCGAAGGCGATATCGGCCGAACAGGCGAAGCCCAGGCCCCCGGCGTGGCAGGAACCCTCGATGGCGGCGATCACCACCTGCGGCAGGGCGGCGATATCGCCGAAGCGCGCCCCGGTCCGCCGGTTGCGCAGGGTCTGCCGCGCCAGCTTCTGCTCGGGCGTCTCGTCCGAGGCGACTTCGGTCAGGTCGAGCCCGGCGCAGAAATGCCCGGCAGCGCCGCCGATCACCAGCACCCGGGCGGCGGCATCGGCGGCGAGTTCGGCCAGCAGCCGGTCCCAGGCCTCGCCCATCGCGGTGCTGAGGGCATTGCGCCGCTCCGGCCGGTTCATCACCGCGCGGACGACGGGTCCCTCGCGCGTCACCAGCAGCGGCGTGTCATCGGCCATGGGCTTGGTCCTTTATTCGGGCAGGAAGTCGGGCACCGACAGGTAGCGCTCCCCGGTGTCGTAATTGAAGCCCAGCACCCGCGACCCGGCCGGCAATTCGGGCAGCTTCTGCGCGATCGCCGCCAGGGTCGCGCCGGAGGAAAGGCCGACCAGCAGCCCTTCCTGCGTCGCCGAGCGCCGGGCGAAGTCCTTGGCGGCGTCGCCGCTCACCTGGATGACGCCGTCCAGCAGATCGGTATGCAGGTTCTTCGGCACGAAGCCGGCGCCGATGCCCTGGATCGGATGCGGCGAATGCTGGCCGCCCGAGATGACCGGGGAGGCACTGGGCTCCACCGCGAAGACCTGCAGCTTCGGCCACCGGGCCTTCAGTGCCTGGGCGCAGCCGGTGATGTGACCGCCGGTGCCGACGCCGGTGATCAGCACGTCCAGCCCCTCGGGGAAATCGGCGATGATCTCCGGCGCGGTGGTCCGCACATGGATGTCGATATTGGCCGGATTCTCGAACTGCATCGGGATCCAGGCGCCGGGGATGCTGGCCGCCAGCGCCTCGGCCTTGGCGATGGAGCCCTTGATGCCCTCGGCCCGCGGCGTCAGCTCACAGGTCGCGCCATAGGCGGTCATCAGCCGGCGCCGCTCGACCGACATGCTGTCGGGCATGACGAGGATGACCCTGTAGCCCTTCACCGCCCCGGCCATGGCCAGGCCGATGCCGGTATTGCCCGAGGTCGGCTCGATGATGGTCCCGCCCGGCTTCAGCCGGCCATCGGCCTCGGCCGCCTCGACCATGGCGATGCCGATGCGGTCCTTGATGGAGCCGCCGGGGTTCGAGCGTTCCGACTTGATCCAGACCTCGGCATCCGGGAACAGCCGGCCGAGCCGGATATGCGGCGTCTTGCCGATGGTCTCGAGAACGCTGGCAGACTTCATGACCCTGGTCTCCTTGCTGAGGCGGATCTGGGCATCGGCACCGCCCGCCTGCAACCCCGCTCCCCCGCCCGATCCGCAATCGGTTGGCTTTCTCCGGCATGGCCGGCCGGCCCCGGCTTCGGGCTTCCGGCCTCCTCTGCTAGACCTCGCCTCCCATCGCTTCGGAGACGACCATGCCCGCCCCCATCGCCCTCGGCATCATCGGCTTCGGCATCATGGGCGAACGCCTGCTGCGCGCCGCGCTCGGCCATGCGACCGAATTCGCCACCCCCGTCGGCGTCTGGGACCCCTCCCCCGCCGCCGCCGCGCGGCTGGCGGCAGCGGCGCCGGGCGTGCCCATGCTGGCCTCCGCCGCGGCGGTGATCGAGGCCTGCGACTGCCTCTACATCGCCGCGCCGCCGGCCGCGCATATCCCGCTGGCCGAGGCGGCGCTGGCCGCCGGCCGCGCCGTCTTCCTGGAGAAGCCGCTGGCGACCGACCTCGCCGCCGCCCGTGCCTTCGTCGGCCGCGCCGAGGCGGCCGGTGCCCGTGCCGCGGTGAATTTCCCCATGGCCTCCTCCCCCGCCATCGCCCAGCTTTCGGCCTGGCGCGCCGGGCTGACGCCGGAAGCGCTGGCCATCACCGTCGCCTTCGCCCGCTGGCCGCGCGGCTGGCAGCAGGATGCCGCGGGCTGGCTCTCCCGCCGCGCCGAGGGCGGCTTCACCCGGGAGGTCGTCTCCCATTTCCTCTTCCTCACCCGCCGCCAGCTCGGCCCGCTGGCGCTGCAGGAAGCCAGCGTGAGCTATCCGCCCGGCGATGCTGCCGAGACGGCGATCACCGCCAGGCTCACCGCCGGCGGCATCCCGGTGACGCTGACCGGCGGCGTCGGCACCACGGCGCAGGACGACCACAACAGCTGGGTGCTGAACGACGCGATCCGCATCCGCGACTGGTCCTTCGCCGAGCGCCGCGGTCCCGAGGGCTGGGCCGCCGCGCCGGATGCCATGCCGAACGAGCGGATGCGCCCGCTGGTGCTGCGCGGCCAGATCGCCGGCGTCGCCGCCATGACCCGCGGCGAGGCGCATCTCCTGGCGACCCTGCGGGAGGCGCTGGAGGTGCAGGAGATCGTGGAGGCGATCCTGGCCGCGCCTCAGTCCAGCGGCAGCCCGACGTAATTCTCGGCGAGGGTCATCGCCCCGGCACGGGACCGGCAAATGTAGTCGAGTTCCGCCACCTGCACCTTGTGCTCGAAGGGATCGCCGCCGTCGAAGCGGTGCAGCATGGAGGTCATCCACCAGGAGAAGCGCTGCGCCTTCCAGATCCGCGCCAGCGCCTTCGCCGAATAGCCATCGAGCAATTCGCTGCCGCGCCCTTGGCAGAAGGCCTCGATGGCGCGGGCCAGCACGCGGATGTCGGCGATCGCCAGGTTCATCCCCTTGGCGCCGGTGGGCGGGACGATATGCGCGGCATCGCCGGCCAGGAACAGCCGGCCGTGCCGCATCGGCTCGACGACGTAGCTCCGCATGGCGGTCATGCCCTTCTGCAGGATCGGGCCCTCGTTCACCTGGTCCAGGCCGTCGTGCCGCGCCAGCCGCGCATGCAGCTCCGACCAGATGCGGTCGTCGGACCAGGCGGCGATGTCCTCATCCGGCGCGCATTGCAGGTAGAGCCGCGAAAGGGTCGGGCTGCGCATCGTCGCCAGGGCGAAGCCGCGCTCGTGCCGGGCATAGATCAGCTCATGCGAGGCCGGCGGCGCGGCGGCGAGGATGCCGAGCCAGGCGAAGGGATAGACCCGGTCATAGGCGGTCAGCACCCCGGGGGGGATCGCCGGGCGGCAGATGCCGTGGAAGCCGTCGCAGCCGGCGATGAGGTCGCAGTGCAGCACCCGCGCCTCACCGTCCTCGGTATAGGTGATGCGCGGGGCATCGGTATCGAGGTCATGCACCGCGACATCCCCGACCTCGAACCGCAGCGGCCCGCCCTGGGCCAGCCGCGCGGCGATCAGGTCCTTCACCACCTCCTGCTGGCCGTAGATGGTCACTTGCTTGCCGGTCAGGCCCTTGAGGTCGATGCGGTGGCCAGCGCCGCCGAAGCGCAGCTCCAGCCCGTCATGCGCCATCCCCTCCCGCTGCAGCCGGGCGCCGAGGCCGCTCTCGGTCAGCACGTCGACGCTGCCCTGCTCCAGCAGCCCGGCGCGGATGCGCTCCTCGACATAGGCGCGGGACTTCGCCTCCAGCACCACGCTCTCGATGCCGGCCAGGTGCAGCAGATGCGCCAGCAGCAGCCCGGCCGGCCCGGCACCCACGATCCCCACCTGCGTCCGCATCCCGCCCCGTCCTTGCCTGTCCCGACCAATCTGTAGGCTTGCACCCCGGGCGCCAAGGCACGACCTTCGGGGGAAGCGCGAAGGAGCGATCCATGGACCAGAACACCCCCGTCTGCGGCCGCGATGGCTGCGAGCTGCCCGCGACCCAGGCCGAAACCCTGCCCCTGGCCGCCGTCCCCTCCCGCATCGACATCGTCTCCGACGCCATCTGCCCCTGGTGCTGGGTCGGCAAGCGCAACCTGGAGGCCGCCCTGGCCCAGCTCGCCGCCGAGGGCGAGCGTTTCGAGATCTTCTGGAGTCCCTTCCAGCTCAACCCCGACATGCCGCCCGAGGGCGTGGAGCGCGCCGCCTACCGCGCCGCCAAATTCGGCAGCGAGACCCGCGGGCGGGAGCTGGATGCCCAGGTCGCCGCCTCCGGCCGTGCCGCCGGCCTCGAATTCCGCCACGACCTGATGCTGCGCACGCCCAATACCATCGATGCCCACCGGCTGATCCGCCTCGCCGGCGGCCTGGGCGGCACGGTGCAGAACGACCTGATGGAGGCGATCTTCCGCGGCTACTTCCAGGAAGGCAAGGACATCGGCAGCCATGCGGTGCTGGCCGGGATCGCCGCCCAGGTCGGCCTCGATGCCGACCGCGTCGCCGCTTTTCTCGCCAGCGGCGACGACGCCGAGGAAGTCCGCGCCGAGGATGCCGGCTTCCGCCGCGGCGGGCTTTCCGGCGTGCCGACCTTCGCGCTGGAAGGGCATGTGCTGTTCAGCGGGGCGATGCCGCCGGAGAATATCGCGGATGCCTTCCGGCGCGGGCTCTCGATCCTGCGGGAGCGGGCGAAGGCGGCCTAGGACGCCAAGGCCGGGGAGAAGGTAGTCTCCCCGGCCCCCATCATCTGTTTCTGGAATTCAGACTCAGTAGGTTGCCCGGCCGCCCGACACGTCGAACACCGCCCCGGTCGAGAAGCTGCATTCCTCCGTCAGCAGCCAGCAGACCAGCCCGGCGATCTCCTCCACCTCGACGAAGCGGTTCGCCGGGATCTTGCTCAGCATGTAGGCGATCTGCGCCTCGGTCATCTGCTTGAAGAGATCGGTCTTGGCCGCCGCCGGCGTCACGCAATTCACCCGGATGTCGGTCGTCGCCAGCTCCTTGCCCAGCGACTTGGTTAGGCCGATCACCCCCGCCTTGGCCGCCGAATAGGCCGCGGCGTTGGGGTTGCCCTCCTTGCCGGCGATCGAGGCGATGTTCACGATCCGCCCGTAATTCCGCGCCCGCATCCCCGGCACCACCGCCCGGCAGCAGAGGAAGACGCCGGTCAGGTCGATCTCGATCACCTGCCGCCAGGCATCGACCGGATAGGTTTCCACCGGCACGTTCGGCCCGGTGATCCCGGCATTGGCCACCAGGATATCGACCGGCCCCAGCGCCGCCTCGGTCGCCGCCAGCGCCGCCTCGATGCCGGCATGGTCGGTCACGTCCACCCTGGCCGCATGGCCGCCGAGCCGGGCGGCGACGCGTTCGGCCTCGGCCAGGTCCACGTCCCAGATCGCCACCCGGCCGCCGCTGGCGGTGATCCGCTCGGCGATCGCCAGGCCGATCCCCCGCGCACCCCCCGTGACGACCGCGACGCGCCCCTTGAGATCGAGCTGATTCATGGCAAACCTCCCCTGTCGGCCGGTACCGGCCTTGCAACGCTGCGACGCAACCTAAAAGCCCCTGACGTGCTTGGCGATGGTGGCTCCAGGACCGATCCGGGTTAGTAGGAGCACAGGTGGGGGAGGTGAGGGCATGGCCTTCGTGGTGGCGGTGGCACAGCAGAAGGGGGGCGCCGGGAAATCGACCGTGGCGGCCAATCTCGCTGCCGCCCTGGCGGCGGGGGGCCATCGCGTCGCCCTGCTGGATACCGATCCGCAGCAATCCCTGGTCCGCTGGCATGCCGAGCGGGTGAAGCAGGCGGCCAAGGCAGCCGCCCTCACCTTCGACAGCCCCTCCGGCTGGCGGGTCCCCGGGGCGCTCGACAAGCTGCGGCGCAACCAGGATTTCGTCATCGTCGATACGCCGCCGCATGCGGAATCCGAAGCCAGGCAGGTCATCCGCGCCGCCGACCTGGTGCTGATGCCGATGCAGCCCTCGCCGGCCGATTTCTGGGCCAGCGAGGCGACCGTCAAGCTGGCCCAGGCCGAGCGCCGCCAGGTCGTGGTGGTGCTCAACCGCGCGCCCGCCCAGGGCAAGATGAAGGCCAACATCCTGGCGGCGCTGGCCCAGCGCGGCGTGCCGGTGCTGGCCGAAGGCCTCGGCAACCGCGTCCAATTCGCCAGCGCCTTCCTCGATGGCCTCGCGGTCACCGAAGCCTCCCCGAAAAGCCCCGCCGCGGCCGAGATGCGGGCGCTTGCCGCCGCCGTCGCCGCCCTAGTCGTCAGGATGAAGCATGTTGGGTAACCTGTTCTACGCGTTGCATGTCCTGGGCGCGGTGCTCTGGGTCGGCGGGATGGCCTTCGCCATCCTCACCCTCCGCCCGGCGCTCGGCGTGCTGGAGGCGCCGCAGCGCCTCGCCCTGCATGAGGCGGTGCTGGCGCGCTTCTTCCGCCTCATCTGGCATGCCATGCCGATCATCCTGATCACCGGCTACGCGCTGCTGTTCGGCTGGTACGGCGGCTTCGTCGGCGCCGGCTGGCATATCCATGCGATGCACCTCACCGCGCTGATCATGGCCGCCACCTTCGTCGCCATCGTCACCGGCCCCTGGAAGGAATTCCGCGCCGCGCGCGCGAAGTCGGACAATGCCGGGGCCGCGGCCGCGGTGAACCGCATCCGCCAGCTCGTCACCATGAACCTTGCCCTTGGCCTGCTGACCGTCGCGGTCGCCGCCTGGGGCCGCTTCGGCCACTGAGCATGACCGACATCATCATCAGCGAGGACGACTACCCGGAGATGGAGGCGGTCGCCGCCATCCAGCGCGGGCTGCATTCCTACAACCAGGACATGGGCGGCCCCTATGACCGCGAGCCGGTGACGGTGCTGGCCCGCGATCCCGAGGGCGCCGTGCGCGGCGGCCTGCTCGGCCTGACCTACTGGAACTGGCTCTTCATCGACTGGCTCTGGCTGGCGCCCGACCAGCGCGGCAAGGGCCTCGGCGGCCAGCTGCTGGACCGGGCGGAGGCCATCGCCCGTACCCGCCAATGCACCCATGCCTATACCGATACCTTCAGCTTCCAGGCGCCCGGCTTCTGGACGCGCCGCGGCTACGAGGAATTCGGTCGGCTCGACGGCATGCCGCAGGGCCATGCCCGCCTCTGGTTCCGCAAGACGCTCTGATCCGCCGGCGCCCGCGCCCCATCATCCAATCAAGGAAACGCCCCCATGAAGGCAGCCGTCGTCACCTCCTCCGGCGTCCAGGTCATCGACGTCGCCGAACCGAAGCCGGGGCCGCATGAGGTCCTGGTCCGGGTCCGTGCCAGCGGGCTGAACCGCGCCGATCTCGGCGTCGCCGCCGGCCATGCCCATGGCCGCATGGGCGGGGCGGGCACCATCCTCGGCCTGGAATTCGCCGGCGAGATCGCGGCGGTCGGCACCGAGGTTCCGGCCGAGTTCACCCCGGGCCTCAGGGTGATGTGCAGCGGCAACGGCGGCTACGCCGAATATGCCGTCGCCGACTGGGGCCGCACCACGCCCCTGCCGGACAGCAACATGAGCTGGGCCCAGGCCGCCACCCTGCCGGTCGCGCTGCAGACCATGCATGACGCCATCATGACCAATGGCGCGCTGAAGCCGGGCCAGACCATCCTGATCCAGGGCGCCTCCTCCGGCGTCGGGCTGATGGGCATGCAGATCGCCAAGGCGATGGGCGCGAGCCAGGTCTTCGGCTCCTCCACCAATGCCGCGCGCCGGGCGAAGCTGGCGGAATTCGGCTGCGACCTCGCCATCGATACCAGCGACGCCGCCTGGCCCGACCAGGTGCTGGCGGCAACCGAAGGCCGCGGCGTCGACGTCATCATCGACCAGGTCTCGGCCAGCGTCGCCAATGCCAATATGCGCGCCTGCGCCATCCTCGGCCGCATCGTGAACGTCGGGCGGCTCGGCGGCGCGAAGGGCGAGTTCGACTTCGACCTGCATGCGCTGCGCCGCATCGCCTATATCGGCGTCACCTTCCGCACCCGCAGCGTGGCCGAGGTGCGGGAGATCAACCGCCGCATG
Source organism: Belnapia sp. AC561 (assembly GCF_979252845.1). Lineage (NCBI taxonomy): Bacteria > Pseudomonadati > Pseudomonadota > Alphaproteobacteria > Acetobacterales > Roseomonadaceae > Belnapia > Belnapia sp. AC561. The sequence goes on along the minus strand of NZ_CEEDBP010000008.1, from coordinate 54,741 downwards.
CGGGCCGATCTCTGGCCGGCGGTGGAGGCAGGCAAGCTGGCCCTGCCGATCGACCGCGTCTTTCCGCTCGCCGAAGCCGTCGAGGCGCTTGCGCATATGCGCAACAATCAGCATTTCGGCAAGATCGTGCTGGCAGACTGACCGCCGGCCTGCCAGGGGCGCTGAGAGTGGAGCCGGGATTGAGCGAGGACCAAGGGCAGCACCGGAACCAGCCCGGCCCGGGACCGGCGACACCCCCGGTGCCCGAGGGTCCAGGCGCCGGCACAACCGAGGCCGGCCCGGCCGAGCCCTGCTTGGCCGAAGCGGACCGGCTTCGCGCCGCGCTGGCGGCCATGACCGCGGCCCATGCCGAGGCCGAGGCCCGCGCCGCCCGCGCCGAGCGCACCATCGCCACCCTGCGGGCCGAGGTCGCCCTGCTGAGCGCCGCCCGCAATGCGGCCGAGAAGGCCCGCAATTTCGCCCAGGAAGCGGCCATGTCCCAGCATGGGGAGCTGATCCGCCTGCGCGCCGAAACCGGCATCATGCCGGAAGCCCCGCCGGTGCTCAGCCCCGCGCCGCCCCCGCCGCCACCGCCGCCGCCCCTCCCCTTCGACGAGGACTGGTACCTGGCGACCTATGGCGACGTGAGGGCGGCGGTGGCGGCGGAGATCTTCCCCTCCGGCCGCGACCACTACCTCCAGCACGGCCGGGCGGAAGGCCGCCAGCCGCTGCCGGAACCGCCCAAGGCCAAGCAGGGCTGAAGGCTTCCCCTGGCGGCGCCGTCGCTGCCGCGCCAGACTGCCGCCCTGCGGGCGCAACGCCGCCCGCATCCAAGGGGGGACACCAACCATGCTCGGCCGCATCCTGGCCGGGGCCGCACTCGGCCTCGCGCTCCACCTCAGCCCCGCCCCACTTACCCCCGCCGCTGCGCATGGCCCGAACCAGCCACCGCACCAGATGGCCCGGCTCGGCGACCTCACGCTGGAAAGCGGCGAGACCATCCGCGACTTCGGCATCTCCTATGTCACGCACGGAACGCTGAACGCGGCGAAGTCCAATGCCATCCTCATGGTCACCGCGGTCGGCGGCAACCACCACCGGCTGGACTTCCTGATCGGCCCGGGCAAGGCGCTGGATACGGAGAAGTATTTCATCGTCGCCACCGATGCGATCGGCAACGGCCTGACCACCTCCCCCAGCACCAGCACGGCGCAGCCGCGCATGCGCTTCCCGCGCTACGCCATCCGCGACATGGTCGCCTCGCAGCACCGGCTGCTGACCGAGCACCTCGGCATCAACCATGTCGTCGCCGTGGTCGGCCCCTCGATGGGCGGGATGCAGGTGCTGCAATGGGGCGTCAGCCAGCCCGACTTCATGGACAGCCTGGTCGCCATGGTGCCGCTGGCCCGCACCCCGGCCTGGACCGTCGCGGTGCTGGAGGCGAGCCGCAAGGCCATCATGCTCGACCCCGCCTGGGCCGAGGGCAACTACACCGCCCCGCCGGAGCGCGGCATCCGGCTCTGGCGCGACATCCTCAGCTTCCTCGCCGCCCGCAGCCCGGAGCTCTACCGCGACCAGTTCGCGCAGGACCCGATGGCGGTGCTGCCCTGGCTGCAGCAGCAGGAGACCGCGCAGCTGACGGCCTTCGACGCCAACGACTGGCTGTACCAGACCTGGGCCTATGAGCGGCACGACATCGGCGCGACGCCGGGCATGGGCGGCGACCTGATCCGCGCGCTGCGCGCCATCAAGGCCAAGACCCTGATCCTGACCGGCACCAAGGACCTGCTGAACCCGGAATACGAGCCGCAGGAGGCCGCCCGCTTCATCCGCGACGTCCGCGTCGTCACCATCAGCCCGGGCACCGTCACCGGCCATGCCGCGGCCGGCGGCGGCGCCCCGGCCGACGTGGACTTCCTGAACCGGGAGACCGCCGGCTTCCTCGACCTCGTCGCCCGCGGCGCCCGGCGGAACTAGCTTGAGCCTAGCCGCAGCGGACGGACATGCCGCCATCCACCACCAGCTCCGTCCCCGTGACGAACCTGGCCTCCTCCGAGGCCAGGAACAGCACCGCGGCGGCGGTATCCCGGCCGTCCCCGGCGAAGCCCATCGGGATGCGCGACAGCCGCTGCTTCACCAGCGCCTCCACATCGCCGCCGGCCCGCTGCCCAGCCAGCCGGGTCTCGACCATCGGCGTGTGCATCTGCCCCGGCACCACCGTATTCACCCGGATGCCGCGTGCCGCATATTGCACCGCGACGACCCGCGAGAGCTGGATCACCCCGGCCTTGGAGGCGGCATAGGCGACCTGCGCCGCCCCGGTCCAGCGGATGCCGGAGGTGGAGGCGAGATTCACCACCGCGCCGCCGCCCTGCCGCTCCATCACCGGCAGCACGTGCTTGAGGGTGAGGAAGACGCTTTTCAGGTTGGTGTCGATCTGCAGGTCCCAGACCTCCTCGCCCATCTCCACCGGCCCGCCGGGCGCCGAGCCGCCGACGTTGTTCACCAGCACGTCGATGCGGCCATGCCGGGCGACGATATCGGCCACCAGACCAGCGATCGCGGCGCCGTCCCGCACGTCGAGCGTCGCCGGCTCGAAGCGGCCGCCCTCGGCGGCGATGCGCTCGGCGGTCTCGGTCATGGACTCAGGCGACCGGTCCACGCCGACGACCATGGCGCCCTCCCGCGCCAAGCCGACCGCGATGGCCCGGCCATTGCCCCATCCCGGGCCGACGCAGCCGGCCCCGGTGACCAGGGCGACCTTGCCCGCGAAACGCTGTGCCATTCTTCCGCTCCATCCCTCAGCCATGGCGTCCCTTCTAGCGCCGGCCCAGGCTGCAGCAGAATCCACCGAATATCCGGGACGAAATCCATGACGCGACGCCTTCTCCTCGCCACGCTCCTGACCCTGGCAGCAACGCTGCCGGCCCAGGCCCAGGACCGCTTCCCCAGCCGCCCCATCCGCCTGGTGGTGCCCTTCGCCGCCGGCGGGCCGAGCGACATCATCGCCCGCATCCTGGCGCCGCGCATGGGCAGCACCCTGGGCCAGCCGGTCATCATCGAGAACCGCGCCGGGGCCGGCGGCGTCACCGGCGTCGACGTCATCGCCAAGGCGGCACCCGATGGCTATACCTTCGGCATCGGCAGCGCCGGGGCGCTGGCCATCTCCCCCAGCCTCGGCCGCGGCACGCCCTACGACCCCAGCCGGGACCTGCTGCCGATCAGCCTCGCGGCCCTGGTGCCGGAACCGGTGGTGGTGCCCGCCGCCTCCCCCTTCCGGACCCTGCAGGAGCTCGTCGCCGGGGCCAAGGCCAAGCCCGGCTCGCTGAACTTCGGCACCACCGGCAACGGCAGCATGCCGCATCTGGCGGCCGAGCAGCTCCGCGCCGCCGCCGGCATCGATATCGTCAACATCTCCTACAACAGTGGCGGCCAGCTCGCGACGGCGGTGCTGCGGAACGAGGTCCAGCTCGGCTTCGCCGACCTGCCGGTGCTGCTGTCCAACATCCAGGCCGGCAGCCTGCGGGCGCTGGCGGTCGGCACGCCGCAGCGGCTGTCCTGGCTGCCGGACGTGCCGACCTTCGTCGAGCTCGGCCTGCCCGGCGTCGATGCCAGCAACTGGCACGGGCTGGTCGCCCCCGCGCGCATGGCCGAGGCGCCGCTGCGGCTGATCCGCGAGGCCGCCCTCGCAGCGCTGCGCGACGCCGAGGTGCAGCGCCTGCTGCACGACCAGGGCGCCATCCCCGGCGGCAACAGCCCGGAGGAATTCGCCGCCTTCCTGCAGTCCGAGCTGGTGAAGTGGCGCGAGGTGATCCAGCGCAACAACATCTCCCCGGACTGAGCGGCCGGGGCACCACCTTCGCATCAGCCGCCTCCCATGCCTCAATGCCAGCCGCATTCGAGGATGACCGGCATGACCCACCCGCTCCGCATCGGCATCTGGGCACTCGTCCACGGCAACCGCGCCGCGCTGAACGACCCGGAGGAACCCTACGACGCCTCCTGGCCACGCAACCGCGCCCTGGTGCTGGAGGCCGAGCGCCTCGGCTACGACTGCACCCTGGTGGCGCAGCACACCGCCAATCCGCACAAGGAGGAGCTGGACCAGCTCGAGGCCTGGACCTCCTCCGCGGCGCTAGCGGCCGAGACCAGCCGGATCGAGATCATCGCGGCGATCAAGCCGATGCTCTACCACCCGGTGGTGCTGGCCAAGATGGCGCTGCAGATCGAGCACATCAGCCGCGGCCGCTTCGCCATCAACCTGGTCAATGCCTGGAACCGGAAGGAGATCGTCGATGCCGGCATCCCCTTCCTCGAGCATGACGACCGCTACGCCTATGGCGGCGAATGGCTGGAGGTGGTCGAGCGCCTGATGCGCGGCGAGCGCGTCGACCACCAGGGGACGCATTTCCGGATCAGGGACTACATGCTGCGCCCGGCCGGCACCTTCCGCCCGCGCCCGCGCATCTACATCGGCGGCGAATCCGAGCCCGCCCGGGCGCTGAGCGCGGCGCAGGCCGATGTCTGGTTCATCAACGGCCAGCCGCTGGAGGATGTGCGGGCGCTGATCGAGGACGTCTCGCGCCGCCCGCGCAGCGGCGCCCCGCTGCGCTTCGGCCTTTCCGCCTTCGTCATCGCGCGGGAGACGGCGGCCGAGGCCGAGCGGGCCTACCAGCGGCTGCTGGCCCTCGCCGCCGAGGACGGCGAGATCAAGGCCTATGTGAAGGCCAATACCGACCCCGCGGTGGTGATGCGCCAGACCATGGCGAAATCCGTCCGCGTCGGCACCAACGGCGGCACCGCCGCCGGCCTGGTCGGCAGCTACGAGGAGGTCGCCGCCCGCATCGCCGCCTTCCACGAGATCGGCATCGAGACCCTGCTGGTGCAGTTCCAGCCCTTCGAGCCGGAGATGCGCCGCTTCGCCGAGCACGTCATGCCCCGCCTCCGCGGCCTCCGCCAAGCATGAGGCACCAGGCATGAGGCGGCGTGCGCTGCTCGGCGCCGCCCTGGCGGCACCCGGCCTCGCCCAGGCCCAGCCGGATTGGCCCAGCCGCCCGCTGCGGCTGGTGGTCCCCTTCCCGCCCGGCGGCGCCTCGGACCTGCTTGGCCGGCTGCTGGCGGAGCAATTGCAGGCCCGCCTCGGCCAGACGGTGGTGGTGGAGAACCGCGGCGGCGCCGGCGGCCTGACCGCGGCGGACTACGTCGCCCGGCAGGCACCCGATGGCCATACGCTGATGCTCGGCACCCAGGCGACGCAGGTCTTCAACAAGTACCTCTATGCCCGGCTGCCCTACGACCCCGACCGCGAATTCACCGCCATAAGCACCGTCGCCGCGGTCGCCTTCGTCCTGGTGGTCACGCCCGGCATCCCGGCCGCCGACCTGCCCGGGCTGATCGCCTATGCCCGGGCCAATCCGGGCAAGCTCAACTACGGCTCCTCCGGCATCGGCGGCGGCATGCACCTGGCGACGCACCTTTTCGCCGAGCGGGCCGGCGGCGCGATGGTGCACGTGCCCTATCGCGGCGCCGCCGCCGCCGTCACCGCCCTGGTGCAGGGCGAGGTCCAGCTCATGGTGGACCTGGTGCCCAACAGCCTGCCGCTGGTGCGCGGAGGCCAGTTGAAGGCCTTCGCCGTCGGCCTGCCGGAGCCGACGCCGCTGCTGCCCGGCGTGCCGACCTTCCGGCACTACGGCATCGCCGACTTCGACGTCGCCTCCTGGTTCGTCCTGGTCGCCGCCGGCCGGGTGCCCGCCCCCGTCGAGGCCCGGCTGCGCGAGGCCACCGCCCAGGCGCTCGCCGACCCCGGCTTCGCCGCCCGGCTGGACGCGGTCTCGGCCCGGCCCATGCCGCTGGCGGGAGAGGCGCTGCAGGCCTTCCTGGCACGCGAGAATGCGCGGTGGGAGCCGATCATCCGCAGCACCAGGGTGCAGCTCGACTGAAGCGCCGGCCTTCCCGCCCGCCGCGGGACGCGCCACAGTCGCCCGCCCGGTCCCGCCGGGCCAAGAAAGCACCGAGGAACCGCCATGATGCCGACCATTCCCCGGCGGGCCGCGCTGGCGCTGCTGGCCGCGCCCGCCCTCGCCCATGCCCAGGTTTTCCCGCAGCGCACCATCACCGTCATCGTGCCCTCCGCGCCGGGCGGCACGCTGGATGCGCTGGCGCGCTTCTTCGCCCAGGCCATGGCGCCCCTGCTCGGCCGCAACGTGGTGGTGGAGAACGTCAGCGGCGCCGGCGGCCTGGTCGGCATGCAGCGCGCGGCGCGGGCGGAACCGGACGGCCACACGCTGTCCTTCGGCAACATGGGCGTCATGGCCGTCGGCTATGTCCTCAACCCCCATGGCGGCTTCGACCCGCGGCGGGACATGGCGCCGGTCTCGCTGGTCGCCGACGTGCCCATGGTGCTGGCCGGCAGTCCGCGGCGGGAGCCCCGGACCCTGGCGGCGCTGCTCGCGCGCATCCGCGGCAGCGACGGCCAGGCGACCTTCGGCACCGCCGGCCTCGGCACCACCAGCCATCTCGCGCCGGGCTACCTGCTGCACCTGGCGGGGCTGAAGGGAACGCTGGTCTCCTACCGCGGCGCCGGCCCGGCGATGAACGACCTCGCCGCCGGGGTGGTGGATGCGGTGATCGACCAGACCGTGACGATGATCCCGGCGCATCGCGGCGGCACCGCGGTGGCGCTGGCGGTCAGCGCGGCGCAGCGCATCCCGCAACTGCCCGATGTCCCCACCTTCATCGAGGCCGGGCTGCCCGGCTTCGACCTGGTGATCTGGAACGGCTTCGCCGCCCCGCCCGGCACCCCCGCCCCGGTCATCGCCCGGCTGGCCGAGGCGCTGGAGGCGGCGCAGCAGGATGCGGCGCTGCAGGGCCGGCTGCAGGAGCTGGCGAGCACCGCACCGCCCGCCGCGGCGCGCGGCCCGGCGGCGATGCAGGCGCGGATCGCCGCCGATGTAGAGAAATGGACCGGGCTGATCCGCAATTCGGGGATGAACCAGGAGTAGCAGCGGAGACCGGAGACCCTCAGCATTCATTGAAGCGCCATCACTTGGCAACCGGTGGCTGGCATCCCGGCCGATGTCTGCGGCGTCCCGATCATCGAACCAAGGATGAGGTATCCGCATACACGGAATGCGATTATCGAGATTGTGAATTTCGCGTCCTGGCTGCAGATTGCAGACAACTCAGGCGTGCCGGTTGGTCGTCGACCAAGGCATTCGTGTGCTGCACAAGGCGTAGGATCGGGTCAGATCCTCGCCGAATGACCAGGGGTCCAGGCGATGCGAAGCGGTGCGCTGCATCCGGTCATGGTCGCGGTTAGCCGGCCCGCCCCGAGCCATCCGTCCCCGACCGGCACCCGCCGGCATTCGGCATGGTCATGGCCGGCACTGATGGTACGAAAGTCAACGGTCCGATGAAAATCTTCCACAGCCCCGATATCGCCGTCGTGGACCGGACTTTCGCGGAAGACACCGACCTCGTCGTCGTCACCTTCCCGGCCCGCACGGAACGCCAGGGCATCCATCGCAAGGGCTTCGGCGAGGACTATTTCGCCAAGCACCGCATCTCGACGGTGCTGGTCAAGGCCGGATGGAACCACTGGTTCCAGGTGTCCGAGGCCGAGGCGGCGATCGCCGCCATCCAGGCCATCACCCGGCGCTTCCGGCGCGTGGTCACCTATGGATCCTCAATGGGTGGCTACGCCGCGGCGCTCTGGAGCGGGGCATTGGCCGCAGATGCGATCATCGCCGTCTCCCCGCAGTTCTCGATCGACCGTCTGACGTCGCCACGGGAGAAGCGCTGGGCTGAGGATGCGCGCCGGATCACCTTCAGCCGGGACGACATGGCCGCCGGCCTCAATCCCGCGGCGCAACTCAACCTGCTCTATGATCCCTTCACGCCGGACCGCGACCATGCGGAACGCCTGCTGGCGCTATCCTCCAATCCCCGGCCGCTGCTCATTCCCTTCGGTGGCCATCCCGCAGGAGCCTTCCTCCGCGATGCCGGCTGCCTGAGCCGGATCATCCTAGGCTTGGTCCGGGGGAGCCTCGGTCCGGCAGAGGCAAGGTCGATCGTTCGGCAGAGCCGCCGGTCCACCGCCGTCTATTGGGCGAATTCCGCCGCGCTTCTCACCAAGAACAGGCGCAGTCTCGCCCTGGCCGCAATCGGCCAGGCCCAGGCGCTGCAAAGCAGCAACCCAGGCGTCCACTACCAGCTCGGCAAGATCCTCTCCCGCCTCGGGCAGTTCACCGAGGCGGCGCGAGCCTTCGAGCAGGCAGTGGCTGGCAAGCCATTGGTTGCCCCCTACCACCTCGAGTGGGGCCTGTCCTTGCTCCGCATCGCACAGCCGGATGCGGCGGTCAGGGTTCTCACCACCGCCACCTCGCTCGACCCGCGGCAGGTGAGGGCGCATGCCGCACTTGCGGCTGCATACCTGGCCACGGAGGCCATCGGCCCGGCCAGGGAGGCCCTTGACCGGGCCGCCACCATGAATCCGCAAGATCCCGTGGTCGTCAAACTCCGCCGCCAGATCGCCGGACGTTCCGCCGAAGTCCTGCTGGCCGGGCCTTGAGCCCGGCTCCAGGCCCAGCGCCGTTGCCGGCGCCGGGCATGGCCATCAGGCCGCTTCAAGCGGCTTGCGCTGCGCCCGAATGACGGCCTTGGCGAGACGTGCGCTCGCCGCCAGCGAACGGGTGGCCAGTTCCTGGCGTACGAAGCCCAGCGATCCGCTCAGCTTGCCGAGAGCGACCGAGATTGCCTCGAGCACCTCCGGCGCCGCATCACCGAGGCTGATGTCACGCTGCCGGCGATCCGCGTCGGAGACCGCCACCTGGACCAGCTTGCGCTCCTCGAGCGAACGCAGCAGGTCGCGCAGCCTCTGCCGGGAAATGCCGACCTGGCGGATCAGCGCGAGGTTCCCGACCGAGCCACCTTCCGCCTGGGACACTGCCCGCAACACGGCCCATTCGGCCAGGCCGATGCCGTGTTCCGCGAAGATGGCCGAGTCCGACAGGACCGAGACGATGCGGTTGGCATCCAGGACATAGTCCTCGAATGCGGCGTTGATGCTGATAGGCTGATTGGTCTGGGACATCGTCATAGCCCTTTCGTCATGACCGACCACCAGCTGCTACCGGTGGTTGCTCATGAGAGCATCAAATCGCCCCTTTATGTCAAGGGGGCTTCCATATTACCGCCGCAGCCCCAGCACCACCTCCCGCCGCCAGATATACAACCCGCTCGCCACCAGCACCGCGATCCCGGCGAAATCCCAGCCATCCGGCAGCTCCGCCCAGACCACCGCGCCCATCGCCGTGGTCCAGAGGATCGCCGAATACTCGAAAGGCGCCAGCAGGGTCGCCTCGCCCCGGCGATAGGCTTCCGTCATCATCACCTGCGCCCCGGCCGAGAGCAGCCCGGTCCCCGCCAGCATCGCCCATTGCAGCGGCGTCGGCGCCACCCAGAGCGGCACCGCGACCACCGCGGAAACCGCTGTCGCCCCCAGCGCGAACCACAGCACGATGGTCGCATTGCCCTCGCCGGCATCGCCCATGCGGCGGATGGTGATCATCGACAGCGCCCAGCCCACCGCCCCGGCCAGCACCGCCGCCGTCCCCAGCGCATTGGCCGCGCCGCCGCTGCCCGGCACCGACATCAGCAGCACCCCGCCGAACCCCGCCAGCACCGCCGCGCCCCGCCGCGGCCCGACCTTCTCGCCCAGCAGCGGGATCGACAGCAGGGTCAGGAACAGCGGCATGGTGAAGCCGAGCGCCGTCACCGTCGCCAGCGGCAGCACCGCATAGCCGTAGAAAGCGCCGACCATGCCCACCAGGCCGGTCAGCATCCGGATGGCATGCAGCTTCGGGTTCCGCGTCCGCAGCGCCGACCAGAGCCCGGCGCGCCCGGCGGAGATCCAGACCAGCGGCAGCAGCGCCGGGATGCCAAAGAGGTTGCGGCAGACCACCACCTGGGCCAGCGGCAGCTCCCCCTTCAGCCCCTTCACCAGCGCCCCGGCGACCGAGAAGACCGCCGCCGCCGCCAGCACCATCAGCACGGCATGCCGCCGCGCCGCGCCGCGCTGGCGGCGTTCGGCTTCCTCCGAGGCAGGCTCGGCCGTGCCCTTGGCGAGGGCTGCTTCCAGTTGCGTGTCCATGGACGGCGTTCCGCCCTGAGGCTAGGGTCCTCGGCGCATGAACACCAGACCCCCCAAGGCCCCGCTCATCCCCGCCCACCCCGGGCTCGAGGTCCGCGCCGACGAGGTGGTCTGGGACGGCCGCTTCCCGCTCCAGCGCGTCCGCTTCACCTATGAGCGTTTCGACGGCGCCCGCTCGGCCGAGCTGACCTGGGAGCTCTGGCGCCGCGGCAGCGGCGTCGCCGTGCTGCCCTACGACCCCGCCGCCGATTGCGTCGCGCTGATCGAGCAATTCCGCCTGCCGGCGCTGGCCGCCGGCTTTCCCGCGGTGATGACCGAATGCCCCGCCGGCCTGCTCGAGCCCGGCGAGGACCCGGCCGAGGCCGCCCGCCGCGAGACCGAGGAGGAGACCGGCCTCAGGCCCGACCGCTTCGAGAAGATCAGCCACACCATGCTGCTGCAGGGCGGCTGCGACGAGGCGATGTTCCTCTACGCCGCCCGCGTCACCCTGCCCCGGCCCGGCGCCGCCGGCACCTTCGGCCTGGCGCAGGAGGGCGAGGATATCCGCGTCCTGGTGATGCCGGCGGAGGAGGCCTTCGCCCTGCTGGACGCCGACCGGATCGGCAATGCGACCGCGGCCATCTGCCTCTGGTGGCTCCGCCACCACCGCGCCCGGCTACGGCGCGACTGGGCTTGACGCAGGGGGCTGCAGCGCCGCCCGCAGCTGCTCCCGCTCCGCCGGGCTGAAATCCGCCCAGGTCATCTCATGGTCGAGCGGAAACGGCGCCTGCCCCGGCACGCCGACGCCCAGCGCCACCGCCTGGGTCGCATCCAGCCAGAGCGGCTCCGCCTTGGCCGGCAGCGGCCAGACCATCGGCGTGCCGCCGGCCATCGGCACCAGCTGCCAGCCGTTCTGGTCACGCCGCAGCAGCCGCAGCGGCACCGGCGCCAGCCGCTGGCCGGACAGCGCGCGCATGGCGCTCCGGGCCCGCCAGCCGCGGCGCATGCTGATCAGCCCGCCGAAGATGATCAGCAGCATGCCCAGCGCGAAGCCCGCCAGGGTCAGCATGCGGTTGACCAGGTGGTCCTGGCCCATATCCGTGGTCAGCCAGTCCGGCCGGTCCGGATCCGCCATCACCTGCACACTGTAGTCGCCCATGTGCGGCTCGACGAAGAGGTAGTCGACCTTCTGCCGCAGCGGCGCGCCGCCCTTCATCTGCGAGGCGGCGATCAGCACCATCTCGCAATCCTGGAACAGCGCCCAGCGCGACCGGCAGCGCCCGGACTCGATCCGGCCGCGGATGGGGGCCGCGCCCTCCCGCACCGCGTAGTCCTGCAGCAGGGTCGGCACCACCTCCGCCGTGGCGAACCAGCCGAAGCCGCCGGCCAGGATGATCGCGCCGATGGCGAGGAAGACGCTGCGCACCCAGGCGATGGGAGCCTTCAGCGTCAGGGGACGGGCCGGGAAGGCAGCTTCCAACGTCGGCTTGCTCAAGCAGCGGCTCCTGGATGCGTGAAATGGCATGGGATGGCGGCAGCCTAGCCCCATGCGCAGGCCACGCGAAGCGGGTCGGGGCCGGTCGAACCGGACTGTGATCGGGCGCGGCGAGGCTTGCCACCGGCCGCCGGGCGGGGGATGAAGTCGTATGCCGACCGAACTGCTCTATCGCGACGACGCCACCCTGCAACAGGCCGAAGCCCGCGTGCTCGCCGCCGGGCCGGAAGGCGTGCTGCTCGATCGCACGCCCTTCTACGCCCAGGCCGGCGGCCAGCCCGGCGATTCCGGCTGGCTCCGCTGGGCCGACGGAGAGGCCATCGTCGCCAAGGCGGTGAAGGGGCCGGAGGATACCGTGCTCCATCAGCTCGCGGAGGGCGCCGCCCTGCCCCCCGTCGGCACCACCGTCACCGCCGTGCTGGACTGGGGCCCGCGCCACCGCCACATGCGGATGCACACCGCCATGCACCTGCTCTGCAGCCTGATCCCCGGCGCCGGCGTCACCGGCGGGCAGATCGGCGCCGAGCGCTCGCGCCTCGACTTCGACCTCGCCGCGCCGCCGACCAAGGAAAGCCTGACCGAGGGGCTGAATGCGCTGATCGCCGCCGACCACGAAGTCGGCGAGCGCTGGATCAGCGAGGCGGAGCTCGACGAGAACCCCGGGCTGGTCCGCACCCTCTCGGTGCAGCCGCCGCGCGGCGCCGGCCGCATCCGTCTGGTCCGCATCGGCGAGGAAGCAGCGCCCGTGGACCTGCAGCCCTGCGGCGGCACCCATGTGCGCCGCACCGCGGAGATCGGCCGGGTCGAGGTCACCAAGCTCGAGAACAAGGGCAAGCAGAACCGGCGGGTCTACCTCGTCCTGGGAGAATGAGCGTCATGGAAGATCTGGTCAGCACCGAATGGTTGGCGGCCGAGCTCGGCAAGCCGGACCTCCTGGTCTTCGACACCACGAAGTACCTGCCGAACGAGCCGCATGACGGCAAGACGAAGTACGCCGAGGCGCATGTCCCCGGCGCCGACTACTTCGACATCGACCTCATCGCCGATCCCGAGGCGACGCTGCCGCACATGATCCCGAGCCCGGCGCGCTTCGAGAAGCTGATGGGCCTGCTGGGCGTCAGCAATACCAGCCGGGTGGTCTTCTACGACCAGAAGGGCCTCGCCTCGGCGGCTCGCGGCTGGTGGCTGATGCGGCTCTTCGGCCATCACCAGGCCGCCGTGCTGGATGGCGGCCTGCCGAAATGGCTGCAGGAGGGCCGCGCCACCGAGGCCGGGCCGCCGCCCTGCACCACCGCCGCCACCTTCACCGCCGATTTCCAGGCCGAGCTGGTGCGCGGCATCGGCGACGTGAAGAAGATCGTCCGCCAGGGCAGCGGCGGCGCGCTCATCCTCGACGCCCGCGCCCGCGGCCGCTTCGACGGCACCGCGGCGGAGCCCCGGCCCGGCCTGCCCTCCGGCCACATGCCCGGCGCAGCGAACCTCCCCTTCAACGAGCTGCTGAACCCCGACCAGACCATGCTGGACCCGGCCGCGCTGCATGCCCGCTTCGTCGCCGCCGGCGTCACCGCCGAACGCCCGGTCGTCACCTCCTGCGGCACCGGCGTCACGGCCTGCATCCTCTCGCTCGGCCTGGTCCGCGCCGGCTTCCCCGAACCCGCCGTCTACGACGGCTCCTGGACCGAATGGGCCGGGCGGCCCGAAACCCCGAAGGTGCATTCCTGATGGCCGACGACCCGAAGACGCATGGCTTCGCCACCCGCCTGAGCCATGCCGGCCGCGCCGGCACCCATGTGCATGGCTTCGTCAACCCCGGCGTCCATCGCGGCTCCACCGTGCTCTTCCCGAATGTCGCCGCCCGCAAGGACGGCGCCAAGCACCGGTTCGAGCAGTTCATGACCTACGGGACCCAGGGCGGCCCGACCCACTACGCCTTCGAGGACGTCATCGCCGAGATCGAGGGCGGCACCCGCTGCCTCGTCGTCGGCACCGGCCTCGCCGCCGTCGCCGTGCCGCTGCTCGCCTATCTCAAGGCCGGCGACCACTGCCTGATGCCGGACAATGCCTATGGCCCGGCCCGCAACCTCTGCGAGGGGCTGCTGAAGGGCTGGGGCGTCAGCACCACCTACTACGACCCGACGGTCGACGAAGCCGGCATGGCCGCGCTGATCCAGCCCAATACCAAGGTCGTCTATACCGAGAGCCCCGGCAGCCACACCTTCGAGGTGCAGGACATCCCTGCCATCGCCCGCGCCGCGCATGCCCGCGGGGCGAAGGTGCTGATGGACAATACCTGGGGCATCCACCACTTCATGCCCTTCCAGCACGGCGTCGACGTCTCGATCCAGGCGCTGACCAAGTATGTCGGCGGCCACTCGGATATCCTGCTCGGCAGCGTCACGGTGAACGACGAGGCCGACTGGCAGACCGTGCGCGCCACCGGCTCGCTGCTCGGCCAATTCGCCTCCCCCGACGATGTCTGGCTGGCGCTGCGCGGCGTGCGCACCATGCTGGTCCGGCTGAAGCGCCAGGAGGCCAGCGGCATCGAGGTGGCGCGCTGGCTCGAGGGCCAGCCGCAGGTGCTGCGGGTGCTGCACCCGGCGCTGCCCTCGCATCCCCAGCACGAAATCTTCAAGCGCGACTTCACCGGCGCCTGCTCGCTCTTCGGCCTCGTGCTCAAGCCGCGGTACAGCCCGGAGGATGCGGCGCGCTTCATCGACAGCCTGCAGCTCTTCGGCATCGGCGCGAGCTGGGGCGGCTTCGAGAGCCTGGCGATCCCGACCACCGGCCATATCACCCGCACCGCCGGCACCGGCGACTTCGGCGGCCCGATGGTCCGCATCCACATCGGGCTGGAGGAGCCGGCCGACCTGATCGCCGACCTGACCCAGGGCCTGGCGCAGCTCGGCTAGCCCAGTGGCGAACCTCCGCGACCTCCGCTCCGTCGCCCCGATCCTGATCGGCTCGGCGGTGATGCTGAGCCTGGCGATGGGGCTGCGGCAGAGCCTCGGGCTGTTCATGCAGCCGGCGGTGAAGGACCTCGGCATCGCGGTCGCGGAGTTCACCCTGGCGGTCGCCATCCAGAACCTCGCCTGGGGCTTCCTGCAGCCCTTCGCCGGGGCGGCGGCGGCGCGCTTCGGCTTCCGCCCGGTGCTTGTCACGGGGGTGCTCTCCTACCTCGCCGGGCTGTTGCTGCTGGCGCGGGCCAACAGCGCGCTGGACGTCATGCTAGGCGCCGGCCTGCTGATCGGGCTGGCGCTGGCCTGCACCGCCTCGGGCATGGCCATGGCGGTTGCCTCCCGCCCGGTCCCGCCGGCCTTGCGCAGCACGGTGCTGGGGCTGGTCTCGGCGGCCGGGTCGCTCGGCGCCCTCATCGCCGCGCCGATCGGGCAATTGCTGTCGGAAGGCTATGGCTGGCGCGCCGGGGTCTTCGGCTTCCTCGCCCTCGGCCTGCTGATGCTGCCGGCGGCCTGGAGCGCCGGCAAGGTCGACAAGGTGGTGCTGCCGACCGCCCGCAACGAGGCCGACAGCGCCATGGCCGCCTGCGGCCTCGCCATGCGGCACGTGCCCTTCCTGGTGATGTCCGGGGCCTATTTCATCTGCGGGCTGCAGCTGGTCTTCCTGACCACCCACCTGCCCTCCTACCTCCAGCTCTGCGGCATGGATCCGATGCTGGCGGCGGAGGCCCTGGCGACCATCGGCGGCTTCAACGTGCTGGGCAGCCTGTTCTTCGGCTGGGCCGGCGGGCGCTGGTCCAAGCCGGCGCTGCTGGGCGGCATCTACCTCACCCGATCGCTCGTGCTGGCCTGGTATTTCGCGGTGCCGCCAACGCCCGGCACCACCCTGGTCTTCGCCGCGCTGATGGGCTTCCTCTGGCTCGGCGTCGCGCCGCTGGTCGCGGGGATGACGGCGGAGATGTTCGGGCTGCGCTGGCAGGCGCTGGTGCAAGGCCTCGCCTTCACCAGCCATCAGCTCGGCAGCTTCCTCGGCGCCTTCGGCGGCGGGCTGGTCTTCGACCTGCTCGGCTCCTACGACCTCGCCATCCGGATCGGCGTCGGCATGGGGCTGGTGGCGGGAACCATCCAGCTGCTGGCGGCGCTGCCACGCTGGCCGGGCTCGGCCCGGCCCGTTCCCGCCGGCTGAGCCTGGAGCGCGATCAAACAATCCGCTAGACCGTGATCTGCGCTTTCGTCAGCGCGGATCACGGTCTAGCGCGGGGGCTTCGTCCCGGGATTCATCCAGCCGCCGTCCAGCAGGGGCGGCGGCCCAACCGGTACCACGCCGCAGGCCGGGCGGAGCACGCCGCAATCCCAGCGATGCGCCGCCGGCCGGCCGGTGAGCGACCCGCCCGGCTGCCAGCGGCATTCGCAGAGCCTCTCGCCGAGGCAGGCGGTCATGCCCTCCCGCCCCGCGGTGCAGGCGGGCGGGGTTTGCGCAGTCGCCGGCAGGGCGGCGAGCAGCAGGAGGAAGGCGATGCATCGCATACGCCGCAGCCTGCACCGCCAGGGATGAGCGAAGCCTGAACGGCAAAAAGGCCCCGGCCTTGCGACCGGAGCCCCCGCGAAACATGTGGTGCCGCCTCGCCTAGTCCTTGAGCTGGACCGCCTGGCGCCCGCGCTGGCCGTCCCGCACGTCGAGCGCGAGCTTCTCGCCCTGCTGCACATCCTGCTTGCCCGCGCGCTGCAGCACGGAGGAATGCAGGAAGACGTCCTGGCCGCCGTCATCCGGCGTGACGAAGCCGAAGCCGCGCACCTGGTCGAACCACTTCACCGTGCCGTTCACCGCATAGGTCGGCCCGCCCGCGTCACGGTCCCCGCCGAACTCGCGCCGCGGCGGCGGCCGGTCCCCGAAGGAGGGGCGCGGCGCTCCGAAGCCGGCACCCGGCGGGCTGCCGAAGTCGCGCCGCGGCGGCCGGTCACCGAAGCCGCCGCCACCGAAATCGCGGCGCGGCGGCCGATCCCCGAAGCCGGCGCCCGGCGGGCCGCCGAAGTCACGCCGCGGCGGCCGGTCGCCGAAGCCGCCGCCGAAGTCGCGCCGGGGCGGCCGGTCGTTGAAGCCGCCGCCCGGCGGGCCATCGCGGAAGGGGCGCCGTGCCGCGCCCGCCGCCGCGCTGCCGTCGCCGAGCTTGCGCTCGGTGATGCGCGTGACGAGCCGCCTGCCCTGCCGATCCGTGCCGATTTCGCAAACCAGGGTGTCGCCGGTCTCGGGCGGCTCGATCCCCGCCTCGGTCAGCGCCGAGGCGTGGAAGAACACGTCCTGCCCATCCGGCCCCAGCACGAAGCCGAAGCCCTTGCGGGCATTGTACCACTTCACCTGGGCCTCGACGGGCCCGGCGCCGCCCTGAATATCGCTGTCGGAAGGCACTTGCTGATTGATCCGTATCTAGTGACCCACGGCCCAACGGGGATGCGGAACCGCGTCACGAAAGAATGGCATCGCCCCCAGGACAAAGCGAGCAGGAAATTACCCGAATCGCCGTGGATCATACGGTTTGGCATCAAACTCCGTTGGTTGGCCCAACAGCATTTGCGCCACCAGACGGGCCGATCGGGGCGCCGATACCAAACCGACATGACCATGCCCGAAAGCATGGATCACGTCGCCCGTCGCCCGCGACGGGCCGAGGCAGGGCAGGCCATCCGGCATGCTCGGCCGATGCCCCATCCAGACCTTCACCCGCTCCGCCGGCAGGTCGCGCGGCAGGCCGGGGAAGCTCCGCAGCAGGTGGTCGCGCAGGATCTCGGCGCGCCGCCAATTCGGCGCCGCCTCCAGCCCGGCGATCTCCACCTGCCCGGCGCAGCGCAGGCCGAGATCGGTCATGGTGACGGACATCTTGCCGTCGGAGGGCATCATCGGCGTCCGCGGCCCGACTTCGGGATGCGTGATCATCGCGTGGTAGCCGCGCTCGGTCTCGAGCGGCACGTCATCCCCCACCGCCGCCGCCAGCACCCTGGAATAGGCCCCGGCCGAGATCACCGCTTTATCCGCCGCGATCTCGCCCGCATCAGTCAGCACCGCGCGCAGCCGCCCGGCCTCGACGCGGAAGCCCGTCGCCCGCGCCGTGACGCGCTTGGCGCCCTGCGCCTCCGCCAGCTGCACCAGCGCCGCGACATAGGCGCCGGGGTCGCGGCAATGCCCGCCTTCCTCGACCAGCGCGGCGAAGCCGTAGCGCCGGTCGAGCTCCGGCTCGCGCTGGCGCAGCTCGTCGGCGGATAGCTCGAGCCATTGCACGCCGACCTGGCGGCGGATGCGCCAGGCCATCGCCTCCGCCTCGAATTCCGCCCTGGAGGGGTAGATGTACATCAGCCCCCGCCGCTCGATCAGGTGGGCGACGCCGGCCTCCTCGGCGAGTGCCCGATGCAGCGCGGGCGCATCGGCCAGCATCGCCCGCAGCGCGCGGGCCGTCCGCAGCACCCGGCCCTCGGTCCAGCCGGAGGCGAGGTAGCGGACCAGCCAGGGCAGCACCTTGGGGAAATAGGACCAGCGGATGGCCAGCGGCCCGAGCGGATCCGCCAGGAAGCCCGGCACCTTCCGCCACAGCCCCGGCATCGCCGGCGGGATGACCGACATGGGGCTGAGCCAGCAGCCGTTGCCATAGCTCGCCGCCTGCTCGCCGCCCGGGGCGCCGGGTTCCAGGATGGTGACCTGCCGGCCCGCCTTCAGCAGCTCCAGCGCAATGCAGGCGCCGACGATGCCGGCGCCGATGACGACTGTCTGAGCGCGCGCCTCCGGCACGACCTCAGCGCGCGCCTCCGGCACGACGTCAGCGCGCGCCTCCGGCACGACGTCAGCGCGCGCCTCCGGCACGACGGTCTGCGTCATGCCCTGGCCACCCGCCCGGGGTCGCTGCCGGCCAGCAGCGAGACATGCGCCGAGACCACCTTGAAGCCGAGCCCCGGCAGCCGTGCCATGATCTTCGTCTCCCGCCCCACCAGCCCGCTGTCGGTGCGCTGGTATTCCAGATGGGTGCAGGCCATGTCCGGCCCGAAGGCGGTGATATGGACGCGGCGGATTGCCCGCGGCGCATAGCGCCCGACGCTGGCGCGGAAGGCGCGGATCGCCTCGATCCCATAGAGGATCTCGGTGATGCCGAAGCGCACCGTGCGCGGGTCCGCCCAGAAGCAGTCGTTCAGGACGTCTCCGTCATTGGTGGCGATCGCCTGTTCGTAGCGGTCGAAAACGGCACGGGCTTCGGCGATGACCGCCGGATCGTCGATCTGCATGTGGCCAGGATGCCGCGACGGCAACGACGACGCAAAGATTACATAGAGTTCATGCGTATACGCTCACGAAATACTGAATAATCAACGAAATCACGCTTTCGTGGGAACGCCACCCCAATGCTGGACTCCCTGCCGCTCACCGCCGCTCCGCCGGCCCTGCATGCCCTGGCCGACCAGGGCTTCCTCTTTGCCACCGGCATCGAGAACAGCGCCCCGACCCTCGACGGCGGCCGCATCCGTCGCGACCAGATGGCCGAATGCGGCCATTACGACCGTTGGCGGGAAGACCTCGCCCTGGTCAAGCAGATCGGCTGCGGCGTGCTGCGCTATGGCCCGCAGCTGCACACCACCCTGCGCGGCCCCGGCCTGCACGACTGGGCCTTCGCCGACGAGAGCTTCGCGGAAGTGCGCCGCCTCGGCATCCTGCCGATCGTCGATCTCTGCCACTTCGGCGTGCCCGACTGGATCGGCGATTTCCAGAACCCGGACTTCCCCGAGCTTTTCGCCGACTATGCCGAGGCCTTCGCCCGCCGCTTCCCCTGGGTGCAGCTCTACACGCCGGTGAACGAGATGTTCATCACCGCCGTCTTCAGCGCGAAATACGGCTGGTGGAACGAGCAGCGGCACGACGACCGCAGCTACGTCACCGCCATTAAGCACATCGTCCGCGCCAATGTGCTGGCGATGCAGGCCATCCTGCGGGTGCGCCCGGACGCCATCTTCATCCAGTCCGAATCGACCGAGCAATTCCATCCGGAATGCCCGCTCGCCCTGCCCCATGCCGAGCACCGCAATGCCGAGCGCTTCCTGACGCTCGACCTCAACTACGGCCGCCGCGTCTGCTCCTCGATGTACGAGTACCTGCTCGACAACGGCATGACCCGCGCCGAGTACCACTTCTTCCAGCGCCAGGACCTGCGCCGCCACTGCATCATGGGCAACGACTGGTACGTCACGAACGAGCACCTGATCGGCGCCGATGGCCATAGCCGCTGGGCCGGTGAGGTCTTCGGCTACGACACCGTGACGCGCGACTACCACGCCCGCTACGGCCTGCCGGTGATGCATACCGAGACCAACATGGACGAGGGCCCGAACGGCGACGAATCCGAGCGCTGGCTTTGGAAGCAGTGGTCGGGGCTGATGCGGCTGCGGCGCGACGGCGTGCCGATCCTCGGCTTCACCTGGTATTCGCTGACCGATCAGATCGACTGGAACAGCGCCTTGCGCGACCGCGCCGGGATCGTGAACCCGCGCGGGCTCTTCGACCTCGACCGCAACATCCGCACCGTGGGCCGTGCCTACCAGCGGCTGATCGAGGGCTGGAAGCCGGTGCTGGCGCAGCAGGGGCATTGCCTGCGCCTGCCGGTGCGGGCCTGAGGAAGGACGGCCGGGGAATGGCCCCTCCCCGGCCCCGCCCTATTCCGGCTTGATCTCCGCCACCCGCACGACCTCCGTCCAGCGCGCCACCTCCGCCGCGATATGCGCGCCGAATTCCGCCGGCGTGCTGGTCTTCGGGTCGATCCCCAGCCGCGCATAGGACTCCAGCACCGCCGGCACGCCCATCGCCCGCACCACCGCATCGTTCAGCCGTGCCGTCACCGCGGGCGGCATCCGGGCCGGGCCGAGGATGCCGCCCCAGCTCGTCGCCTGGAAGCCGGGGAAGCCCTGCTCGGCGATGGTCGGGATCTCCGGCGCCGCGGCCACCCGCTGCAGCGAGGTCACCGCCACGCCCCGCACCCGGCCCTCCCGCACCTGCGGCAGCACCACCGGCGCGGTATCCATCAGGAAGGGCACCTGCCCCGCCACCACCGAGGCGATGGCCTGCTGCCCGCCGCGGAAGGCGACCTGGACCCAGTTGATCCCGGCGAGCGTCGCCAGCTGCGCCAGCACGAGATGCGGCGCCGAGCCGATGCCGCCCGTCGCGTAATTCACCTCGCCCGGCCGCGCCTTGGCATAGGCGATCAGCTCCGGCAGCGTCTTCGCGGGATGCTCGGGATACATGCCCAGCACCATGGGCACCGAGGAGACCAGGCAGATCGGGGTGAAGTCGGCGACCGAATCATAGGGCAGCCGGCGGCCCAGCAGCGCCTGGTTCATCGCGCTCGGCCCGGCATTGCCCATGAACAGCGTCGTGCCGTCCGGGGCGGCGCGCACGACGAGGTCGGCGGCGATCGCCCCATTGGCCCCCGGCCGGTTCTCGATGATCACGGTCTGGCCGAGGATCTCCCCCATCGGCCCGGCCAGCAGCCGGGCGATGACGTCGCTCGCCCCGCCCGGCGGATAGGGCACCACCAGCCGGATGGTCCGCGCCTCCTGCGCGCCCGCCTTGAAGACGACAGGGGCGGCCAGCGCGACCAGCCCGAGCGTCGTCCGCCGCCCGATCATGCCGCCACCTGCGTCAGCTCGGCGGCGGTGCGGCCATGGTTGCCGAAGCGGGTGAAGCCGAAGCGGAGCTGGTCGTTCTCGATCCGCCGCAGCCCGTCGTTCTGCAGCCAGAGCCGCAGCATCAGCCGGCGGCGATCCGCCTCCGGATGGTCCTGGTAGCCGCGCCGGGCGTGGAAGACGGTGTAGTTGCTGGCGAATTCCATGTCCCCCGGCTCCAGGTGGAATTCCAGCAGCAGCTCCGGGTCCAGCGCGACCTTGTCGAAATAGTCGAGCGCCGCCTTCTCCATCGGCGCCAGCGCGATGCCCGTCCGCTGCTCCGCCCGGGTGATGTAGGACCGGGCATAGCGGGCGCTGACCGTGCCGTCGGGCGCCGTGGTGAAGAGCGGGATGCGCCCGCTCACCGCCGGCTCGCCCGGCCCCTCCTCGCCCTTGCGGTCGTAGGGGAAGCCGCGGTGCAGCAGCGGCAGGTATTCCGGATGCTCCGCCAGGATGCGGTTGTAGATGGACAGCGCGCTGACCAGCAGCGTCTCCCCGCCCGACTTCGCCCGGCGCAGGCAGAACAGCCCGACCAGGTCGGAGTTGTCGCAATGCATGGAAAGCTCGGCATTGACCTGATAGGCCCGGACATCGCCGCCGAAGGGCCGGCCGCGGTCATAGACCCCGGCGATCAGCTCCGCCGCGGCATTCTGGGTCACGCCCAGCCCGAGGTGGGTGCCGATCCCCCAGAAGATCAGCCGCGCCTCCGCCTCGGTATAGCGCTCCACCGGCAGGCCGCGCAGCAGCGCCACGCCGCGCCCGGCGCTGACCTGCCGCCACAGGGCGGACAGGACATCGCCCCATTCCGGCAGCGGGAAATCCGCCTTGGTGACGGCGGCGAAGGGCAGGCCGCGCGCCTGCACCGCGGCGAGCGCTTGGTCCAATGCGGCGATATGGTCGGGGGTCAGCCGGATCCGCCAATCGGGGTCGGCTTCCATCGCCGCCCGGGTCCAGGCGGCGGCTTCGGTGATCGGCGTTCGGCGGATAAGTCCCGGCATCGCAGCCCTCCCAGGCTTCCGCCCTTGAGGGCGGTTGCCGGAATGCTCGCGCCGGATGCCGCCGAAGGCAAGGGCTGCGCCACCGCGCCGCCCCTGCCATTCGGTTCAACCGGCGGCGATGACCGCGCGCTTGGCCATCACCGTCACGAGATGGGCGCGATACTCGGCGCTGCCATGGATGTCGCTGTTCAGGTCCTCGGCGGACTGCTTCACGCCGGCGACGGCATCGGGCGACCAGTTGGCGGCCAGCGCCGTCTCCATCGCGGTCTGGCGGAAGACGCCCGGGCCGGCGCCGTTGATGGCGACCCGCACCTTGCCGCCGGTCTTGGCGATGAAGGCGCCGGCCATGACGTAGCGGCTGGCCGGGTTGCGCATCTTGGCGTAGCCGGCCTTCTCGGGGATGGGGAACTCGATCGCCACCAGCAACTCGCCCGGCTCCAGCGCCGTGGTGAACATGCCCTGGAAGAAGTCGTCCGCCGCGATGCGCCGCTTGTCGGTGACGACGGTCGCATCCAGTGCCATGACGGCCGAGG
The DNA here is from genome assembly GCF_979252845.1 of Belnapia sp. AC561. NCBI lineage: Bacteria > Pseudomonadati > Pseudomonadota > Alphaproteobacteria > Acetobacterales > Roseomonadaceae > Belnapia > Belnapia sp. AC561. The sequence continues at coordinate 31,963 of NZ_CEEDBP010000008.1, read as the reverse complement.
GGTAATCCGCCGCCGGGTCGTTGTTGGAGACGCTGCCGCCGATGGTGCCGCGGTTGCGGACCTGGGTATCGCCGATGGTCCCGGCCATCATCGCCAGCGCCGGGATGGCGCCCTTCACGACGTCGCTCTCGGCCACCTCATGGTGCTTCGACAGCGCCCCGATGACGATCTTGTTGCCGTCCTTCCTGATGCCCTTCAGCTCGGCGATGCCGGAAAGGTCCACCACGGAGGTCGGCTTGTTCAGCCGGTGCTTCAGCGCCGGCAGCAGGGTCTGGCCGCCCGAGATCGGCTTCGCATCCGGATCGGCGGCCAGGATCTTCACCGCATCCGCAATGGAGCCGGGCTTGTGGTATTCGAAATCATACATGGGTCGGGTCCCCTCTATTCGGCTGCCAGCGCGTGGCCAGCATTGATGATGCCCCAGATTTTCGCGGGCGTCGCGGGCATCTCGATATGCCGCACCCCGTAATCCTTCAGCGCATCGACCACCGCATTGATGACCGCCGGCGGCGAGCCGATCGCCCCCACCTCCCCGCAACCCTTCACCCCGAGCGGGTTATGGGTGCAGAGGGTGACATGGGTGGCGACGCTCACCATCGGCAGGTCGTTGGCGCGCGGCATCTGGTAATCCATGAAGCTGCCGGATACGAGTTGGCCCTCCGCGTCATAGACGCAAGCCTCCAGCAGCGCCTGGCCGATGCCCTGGCAGACGCCGCCCTGGACCTGGCCCTCGACGATCATCGGGTTGATGACCCGGCCGACGTCATCGACCGCGGTGAAGTTGACCACCGTGGTGATGCCGGTCTCCGGCTCGATCTCGACCTCGCAGATATGGGCGCCGCCGGGATAGGTGAAGTTCTTCGGGTCGTAGAAGGCGGTCTCGTCCAGGCCCGGCTCCAGCTCCTCGATCGGGTAGTTGTGCGGGACATAGGCGGTCAGCGCGATCTCGCCCCAGGACTTGGTCTTGTCGGTGCCGGCGACGCGGAAGGTGCCGCGGTCGAACTCGACGTCCTCGACCGAGGCCTCCATCAGATGCGCCGCGATGCGCCGCGCCTTGGCGACGATCTTGTCCATGGCCTTGACCATGGCCGAGCCGCCGACCGCCAGGCTGCGGGACCCATAGGTGCCCATGCCGAAGGGGATCTTGGCAGTATCCCCATGCACCACGTCCACCTGGGCCAGCGGCACGCCGAGCCGGTCCGTCACCAGCTGCGCCAGGGTCGTCTCATGCCCCTGGCCATGGCTATGGGTACCGGTCAGCACCGTCACGCTGCCGGTCGGATGCACCCGGATGGTGCCGACCTCATACAATCCCGCCCGGGCGCCGAGCGCGCCGACCACGGCGGAGGGCGCGATGCCGCAGGCCTCGACATAGGTGCTGATGCCGATGCCGCGCAGCCTGCCGCGCTTCGCCGCCTCGGCCCGGCGGGCCTCGAAGCTGGCCCAGCCTGCGGTCTCGAGCGCCTCGTTCAGCGTCGTCTGGTAGTCACCGCTGTCGTATTGCAGGGCGACCGGGGTCTGGTAGGGGAAGGCATCGCTGGGAATGAAATTGCGCCGGCGGATCTCGATCCGGTCCATCCCGGTCTCCCGCGCCGCCACGTCGACCAGCCGCTCGATCAGGAAGGTCGCCTCCGGCCGCCCGGCGCCGCGATAGGCATCGACCGGGACGGTATTGGTGAAGATCGCCTTCACCTCGGCATAGATGGTCGGCGTGGTGTACACGCCGGCCAGCAGGGTCGCGTAAAGGTAGGTCGGCACGCTGGTGGCGAAGGTGGACAGATAGGCGCCCATGTTCGCCAGGGTCTGGACATGCAGCGCCAGGAATTTCCCGTCCTTGTCCAGCGCCAGCCGCGCCTTGGTCACATGGTCGCGGCCATGCGCATCGGTCAGGAAGCTCTCGGTCCGCTCGCAGGTCCATTTCACCGGGCGGCAGACACGGCCGGCGGCCCAGGTGACGATGGCCTCCTCGGCATAGTGGAAGATCTTGCTCCCGAAGCCGCCGCCGACGTCGGGGGCCACGACGCGCAGCTTGTGCTCCGGCAGGTGCAGCACGAAGGCGCCCATCAGCAGCCGGATGACATGCGGATTCTGGCTGGTGGTGAACAGGGTATACTCGTCCGTGGTGCGGTCGAAGTCGCCGATGGCCGCCCGCGGCTCCATCGCATTCGGCACCAGCCGGTTGTTCACCAGGTCGAACTCGACGACCTTGGCGGCGCCGGCGAAGGCCGCCTCGTTCACCGCCTTGTCGCCGATATGCCAGTCGTAGCAGACATTCCCGGCCACGCCGTCATGCACCAGCGGGGTGCCCGGGGCGATGGCCGCGGTCACGGTCGAGACCGCCGGCAGCACGGTGTAATCCACCGCGATGGCCTCGGCCGCATCCTTGGCCTGCGCCTTGGTCTCGGCGATCACCACCGCGACGGCATCGCCCACGAAGCGCGCCTTGCCCACGGCGAGGACCGGATGCATCGGCTCCGCCATCGGCGAGCCGTCCTTGTTGTGGATCTGCCAGCCGCAGGGGATGCCGCCGAGGTCGGGCATATCCGCCCCGGTGAAGACCGCCACCACGCCCGGCATGGCCTGGGCCGCGGCGATGTCGATGCCGTTGATCGTCGCATGCGCATGCGGGCTGCGCAGGATGCTGGCATAGGTCTGGCCGGGGCGGTTGATGTCGTCGGTATACTGGCCCCGCCCCGACAGGAAGCGCAGGTCTTCCTTGCGCCGCACGCTGGCGCCGATGCCTTCGAACGGGGTCACGACATTCATGGCCAAGCCTCCCAAAGCCGACCGCCCGGCCTTGGTGGCCGATGCGTATTATTGCAGCACGCCGTATCGGGCGCGCGGGCCTTGCCGCGCGCCCTGCCCCGTCTCAGTCCCCGGCGAGTGCCAGGGTCGAGGCGCGGCCATGCATCACGTCCTGCGCCGCGGCGATCGCCTTGACGATGTTGTGGTAGCCGGTGCAGCGGCAGAGGTTGCCCTCCAGACCCTCGCGGATCTCCTTCTCCGACAGGCCGGCCGGGTGCTTCTGCACCAAGTCGATCGCCGACATGACCATGCCCGGCGTGCAGAAGCCGCACTGCAGCGCATGGTATTCGCGGAAGGCTTCCTGCATCGGGTGCAGCGTGCCGTCCGGCTTGGCCAGGCCCTCGATGGTGGTCACCTGGCACCCATCGGCCTGCACCGCCAGCAGGGTGCAGGATTTGACGCTCTCGCCATCCACATGCACCACGCAGGCGCCGCACTGGCTGGTATCGCAGCCCACATGGGTCCCCGTCAGCCGCAGCTTCTCCCGCAGCAGCTCCACCAGAAGCGTGCGGCCCTCGACCTCGACCGTGCTGGTCTTGCCATTCACGGTCAGCGTTACCTGCGGCATGCCGCGCCTCCCCCTCAGATGTCCGTCATTGCCGCGGTGCCGGCCTGCCCAGAACGGGGCCGGCTGCCGCGCATGGTGCGAAAGGTCGCCTCGCACCCGGCTTCCGTCAAGCTTTGCCGCGTGAAGAAGCGCGATCAGCGTCCCGGACCGGGATCAGGACCCGTCTGCGGCACGCTGCCGCCCCGGCGGGCCGGCGACGGTGCCGGGATGGGGCCTGTCCCCGGCTCCGGCGGCGCCGGGATCAGCCGCTTCCGCCCCCGCGTCGCCAGCAGCAGCACCCCCAGCACCAGGGTGCCGAGCGGCCAGATGGCCCAGAGCGTGCCGATCGCCATGGCGCCGAACATGCCGGCCCCCAGCGCCACCTCCGGGTCCGGCCCGGCGACATAGGGGGTGACGGCGGCGCAGGTGCCCAGGGTCAGCAGCAGCATCAGCGGCTGGAAGACCCAGAAGCACCATTTCACCGCGCGGCCGAAGCGGCTCCGCCGCTCCCGCACCTCCAGCAGCACGGGCTCGGGCATGGCGCTACAGCGCCAGCAGCGCCTCGCCCTTGGCGATGGCCAGCGGGTTTTCCGCCTCCGGCCGGTCGTGCAGGTGGCAGGCGGCGGTATGCCCCGCCTCGAGCGCGGTCGGGATCGCCACCAGCTTCGGCTCCTCCACCCGGCAGCGGTCGAAGGCATAGGGGCAGCGGGTGTGGAAGCGGCAGCCCTTGGGCGGGTTGATCGGGCTCGGCACGTCGCCGCGCAGGATCACCCGCTGCCGTGCCGCGCCCGGCATGGGCACCGGCACCGCCGAGAGCAGCGCTTCCGTGTAGGGATGCTTCGGCGCCGCGAAGAGGCTCCGCTTCGGCGCCACCTCGACGATCTTGCCGAGGTACATCACCGCCACCCGGTGCGTCATGTGCTCGACGATGGCGAGGTCGTGGCTGATGAACAGCAGCGCCAGGCCGAGCTCCGCCTGCAGGTCCTGCAGCAGGTTGACGATCTGCGCCTTGACCGAGACGTCGAGCGCCGAGACCGCCTCGTCGCAGATGATCAGGTCGGGCTCGGCCGCGAGCGCCCGGGCGATGCCGATGCGCTGGCGCTGCCCGCCGCTGAACTCGTGTGGCCAGCGGCCCACCGCGTCGCGCGGCAGCCGCACCGTATCCATCAGCTTGGCGACCTTCTCGTCGAGGTCGGCGCTGTTCTTCGCCAGCCCGAAATTCCGGATCGGCTCGGCCAGGATGTCCTTCACCCGCATGCGCGGGTTGAGGGAGCTGAAGGGGTCCTGGAAGACCACCTGCATCCGCCGCCGCATCGGCCGCAGGGTGGCGGCGGACATGTCGTCGATCCGCTGGCCGTCCAGCACCACCTGCCCATCGGTGATCCCGAACAGCCGCAGGATGGCCTTGCCGACGGTGGACTTGCCGCAGCCGGATTCGCCGACCAGCGACAGCGTCTCGCCCTTGTCGATGTGGAAGGACACGCCGTCCACCGCATAGACCTGGCCGGTGACCCCGCCGAAGAATCCGCCGCGGATCGGGAAATGCTTCTTGAGGTCGGTGACGTCGAGCACTTTGCTCATGCGGCGATCGCCCCTTCCTTGGTGGCGTAATGGCAGGCGGCGATATGCCCCGGCGCCTTCAGCTCCAGCGCCGGCGCCACTTGGCGGCAGAGGTCGGTCGCATGCGGGCAGCGGGAGGCGAAGACGCAGCCCGGGATCTTCTGCTTCAGGCTCGGCACCAGCCCGGGGATCTCGGCCAGCCGCGTCTCGGTGCCCGTGAGCGAGGAGCCGAGCCGCGGCATCGAGCCCAGCAGGCCTTGGGTATAGGGATGCCGCGGCGTCCGGAACAGCTGCCCGACCGGGGCCTCCTCCACCTTCCGGCCGGCATACATGACCACCACCCGCTCGGCGACCTCGGCGACGACGCCGAGGTCATGGGTGATGAGCACGATGGCCGCGCCGACCCGGTGCTTCAGGTCCCGCATCAACTCCAGGATCTGCGCTTGGATGGTCACGTCGAGCGCCGTCGTCGGCTCGTCGGCGATCAGCAGCTTCGGGTTGCAGGCGAGCGCGATGGCGATCATCACCCGCTGCCGCATGCCGCCCGAGAGCTGGTGCGGATACTCGCGCACCCGCCGCCCCGGCTCCGGGATGCCGACCAGGGTCAGCATCTCGACCGCCTTGGCCTCGGCATCCTTGGCCGAGAGCCCCTGGTGCAGCCGCAGGGTCTCGCCGATCTGACGGCCCACGTTCAGCACCGGGTTGAGCGAGGTCATCGGCTCCTGGAAGATCATGCTGATCTCGTTGCCGCGGATGTCCCGCATCTCCGGCTCCGAGAGCTTCAGCAGGTCCTTGCCCTGGAAGCGGATGGCGCCGGCGATCTTGCCTGGCGGCTCCGGGATGAGCCGCAGGATGGACATGGCGGTGACGGACTTGCCGCAGCCGCTCTCGCCCACGATGGCCAGCGTCTCGCCGGCCGCCACCTCGAAGGAGACGCCATCGACCGCGCGGTTGACCCCGTCCGGCGTGCGGAAATGGGTCTGCAGGTTTTCGACTTCGAGCAATGCCATCGGATCAGAGCCTCTTTGCCATGCGCGGGTCGAGCGCGTCGCGCAGGCCATCACCCAGCAGGTTGACCGCAAGCACGGTGATCGAGAGGAAGACCGCCGGGAAGAAGACGATATAGGGCTTCACCTGCCAGAGCGCGCGGCCCTCCGCCATGATGTTGCCCCAGGAGGGGATGATCGGCGGCGTGCCGGCGCCGATGAAGGACAGGATCGCCTCGGTGATCATCGCCGCGGCGCAGATATAGGTCGCCTGCACGGTGATCGGCGCCAGCGTGTTCGGCAGGATGTGGCGGATGATGATCCGCGGCGTCCGCGTGCCCGCGGCGACCGCCGCATCGACATAGGGCTGTTCCCGCAGCGACAGCACCACGCCCCGCACCAGACGGGAAACGCGGGGGATTTCCGCCACGGTGATCGCCAGGATCACGTTCTGCACGCTGCCGCGGGTGAGTGCCATCAGCGCGATCGCCAGCAGGATCGGCGGGATGGACATCATGCCGTCCATGATCCGCATGATGATGCTGTCGGCCCAGCGGATGTAGCCCGAGATCATGCCGATCGCCAGCCCGACGACGGAGGCGCAGAAGGCGACCGAGAAGCCCACCAGCAGCGAGACCCGCGCGCCGTAGAGCACCCGCGAATAGACGTCTCGGCCGAGCATGTCGGAGCCGAACCAGTATTGCGCCGAAGGCTCCCGCGTCCGCCGCGCCGGCGCCAGCGCCGTCGGGTCGACGGTCCAGAGCAGGGGCGCGAAGATCGCGATCAGCAGCATCAGCAGCAGCAGCCCGCCGCCGATGGCGATGGTCGGGTTGCGCCGGACGAAGCCGATGAAGCCTTTGCGCGGCTTCACCGGCGGCAGCACATCGCCCATGGGCGCCGCCGCGGCCACGTCGCGCGGCATGACGGCGGAGGAGAAGGCGGCTGAGGTCGACATCAGTACCGGATCCTCGGGTCGAACAGGGTATAGAGAAGGTCGATCAACAGGTTCACCAGCACGTAGATGAAGCTGAACAGCAGCACCACGCCCTGGATGACCGGGTAGTCGCGGCGCAGGATGGCATCCACCGTCAGCCGGCCGAGGCCGGGGATGGCGAAGACGCTCTCGGTCACCACCGCGCCGCCGATCAGCAGCGCGATGCCGATGCCGATGACCGTCACGATCGGCACCGCCGCATTCTTCAACGCATGCAGGAACAAGATGTTCATCTGCCCGGCGCCCTTGGCGCGCGCCGTGCGGATGTAGTCCTGCTGCAGCACCTCGAGCATGGTCGCCCGGGTGATGCGGGCGATCAGCGCGATATAGACGCCGCCCAACGCGATGGCCGGCAGGATCAGGTTCTCCAGCCAGGGAAAGAAGCCGTTGGAGAAGGCGGTATAGCCCTGCACCGGCAGCCAATCGAGCTCCAGCGCGAAGACATAGGCCAGCACGTAGCCCACCACGAAGACCGGCACCGAGAAGCCGAGCACCGCGAAGCCCATCACCGCGCGGTCGATCCAGGTGCCCTGCTTCCAGGCGGCGATGACGCCCATCGGCACCGCGATGACAATGGCGAGGCAGAGCGTCAGGATCATCAGCGACAGGGTCGGCTCGATCCGCTGCTTGATCATCGTCGTGACCGGCAGATTGGTGAAGATCGAGACGCCCATGTCGCCGTTGAGGATATTCCAGACCCATTCCCCGAACCGCACCAGGAAGGGCCGGTCGAGGCCGAGCGACGCCCGGATGCGCTCCACATCCTGGGGGGTCGCCTGGTCGCCTGCGATCACCGCCGCGGGATCACCGGGCGCGATGTAGAGCAGGCTGAAAACGAACAGCGCGACGATGGCCATCACCGGGATGGTGGCCAGCACGCGGCGGACGATATAGGCGAACATGGCGGCCCCTTACTTCTCGTCCAGCATCAGGACTTCGACACGCCCCAGAAGAAGGGCAGCGGCCCCTTCACGATGCCGGAGACATTCGCCCGCCAGGCCTGGTAGCCCAGGAAGAACCCGGTCGGGGCATAGACGACGTTATCCAGCGCGGCCTTGTTCAGCCGATCGATCGCTGCCTTTTCCGCCGCCGCGTCCGGCGCGTCAAACCAGGCGCCCACCTCGGTCTCGACCGCGGGGATATCCGGCCAGCCGAACCAGGCGCCGGCACCATTGGCGCGGACGGCGTTGTACACCGCAGGATTGATGCAGTCGGCGCCAGCATGCCAGCTGTGGAACATGGACCAGCCGCCCTGGCCGATCGGGTTCTTCATGGCGCGGCGCTGGCCGGTGGTGCCCCAATCCGTCGCAACGAAATCGACGTTCATGCCGAGCCGCTTCAGCAGGTCGGCGGTGACGTCGCCCTGCGCCTTGGTGATCGGCTGGTCCTGCGCCACCACGCAGGTGACCGGCGTGCCGTTGTAGCCGCTCTCGGCCAGCATCTTCTTCGCCGCATCCAGGTTGCGCGGCCCCTTCAGGATCTCGCCGCCTGCTTCCGAATACAGCGGCGTGCCCGGGGTGAAATAGCCCGGCAGCGGCTTCCAGAGCGCGTTGTCGTCGCCGACCAGCGCCCGCATGTAGTCTTCCTGGCTCATCGCCATCAGCACCGCGCGGCGCGCCTTCACGTCGTTGAAGGGCGTGGTGGTGTGGTTCATGCGGAAGGTGCCGATATTGCCGAGCGGATCGGCGATGTCGACGCGAAGGTTGCGGTTGCGGCGGAGCTGCGGCACCAGATCGGTGATCGGATTCTCCCACCAGTCGACCTCGCCATTCTGCAGCGCGGCGGAAGCGGTGGCCGGGTCGGGCATCACCAGCCACTCGACGCGATCCACCGCCATGCGCTTGCCGCCGGCCAGCCAGGAATTCGGCTCGTCGCGCGGCACGTAGTCGGCGAATTTCTCGAAGACCGCCCGGGCGCCGGGATTCCACTCGTCGCGCTTGAAGCGCATCGGCCCGCTGCCGATGAACTCGGCGACCTGGGTGAAGGGATCGGTCTTGGCCAGCCGCTCCGGCATGATGAAGGCCATCGGCGTGGAATTCTTGCCCAGCGCCATGAGCAGCTTCGGATAGGGCTTCTTCAGCACCCAGCGGAAGTTGCGGTCGTCGACCGCCACCAGCTCCTGCTGGATCGCCTTCAGCATCTGGCCCATCGGGTCGCGGGCGGACCAGCGCGTCAGGCTGGCGACCACGTCCTTCGCCAGCACCGGGCTGCCGTCGTGGAATTTCAGCCCCGGCCGCAGCCGGAAGTCCCAGGTCAGGCCATCCGCCGAGACCTGCTCGGACTCCGCCATCTGCCGCTGCGGCTTGAGCTGGGCGTCGAAGCCGTAAAGCGTATCCCAGACCATCGCCGCGCCGTTGCGGACGACATACTGGGTGCCCCAGATCGGATCGAAATTGGCGAGGTTGGCCTGCGGCACGAAGCGCAGGGTGCGCGCCGCGGCGCCCTGCGACAGCGCCGGGCCGGCCAGCCCCGAGGATGCGCCAACCAGGCCGGCAGCCGCCGTCCCCTTCAGGAAATTCCTGCGATCCATCGTCTTCCCTCAGCTCCCAGTCCAGGCGGGAGGTTTGCCCCGCCCGGTTTCACATCAGCCTGCCGCATCCATGGGCATTACGCCAGCGGTGCGCAGGGGCCATGGCACGGCCGCAGCTACGGTCCGGCCGGTTCCGCAGCCGGGGCTTGCACGGCGCGTGCCAAGCGGTTCAGCTCCGCTTCACGTTCCAGAACAGCGGCGGCCCGCCGGTAACGATATTCGTCAGGCTGCGCCGATAGGCCTGCGGCGGCCGCAGCAGGCCGAGCGGGATGAAGGGCGCCTCCTCCCAGACCAGCGCCTGCAGCTCGCCGGCGATCCGCTTCTCCGCCGCCAGGTCCGGGGCATCGAACCAGGCCTCGCGCAATGCCTCGCGCCGCGGGCTGGTCGCCCAGCCGATCCATCCCGCGGTGCCATTGCCGCGGATCGGCTGGTGGCTGCCGGGGACCGAAACGTCGAGCCCCTCCCAGGTCGTGCAGAAGATGCTCCAGCCGCCCTGGTCCGGCGCCTCCCGCTTGGCCCGGCGCTGCACCAGCGTGCCCCAATCCATGGATTGCAGGTCGACGTTCATGCCGATCCGCCGCAGCGTATCGGCGGTGACCTCGGACAGCGCGTTCAGCGTCGGGAAATCGGTCGGCGAGAGGATGACGACCTTCTCATTCTTGTAGCCGGCCGCGGCCAGCGCCCGCTTCGCCGCCTCCGGATCGCGCGGCCCGGTCACCGCCTCCATGCCGACGTCATTGGCCAGCGGCGTGCCGGGGGTGAAGGCCCCGGCCGGCACCTGCCACAGTGCCGGGTCCTCCCCGAGCGCTGCCTGCATGAAGGACTTCTGCTCCACCGCCGGCTGGATGGCGCGGCGGATCGCCTCCTTGTCGAAGGGCGGGTGCAGGTGGTTGAAGCGCATCATGCCCAGCGCGCCGGCGGTATTCACCACCTCGATGGCGATGTCCCGGTTGCGCCGCAGCAGCGGCAGCAGGTCGGCCAGCGGGGTCTCCCACCAGTCGACCTCGTTGTTCTGCAGCGCGGCGGCGGCGGTCGCCGGGTCGGGCATCACCCTCCATTCCACCCGGTCGAAATGCACCGTCTTGCCGCCGGCGAGGAAATCCGCCGGCTCGTCCCGCGGCGTATAGCCGGCGAAGCGCTCATAGGCCGCCAGGCTCCCCGGCACCCACTGGGAGGCGCGGAAGCGGAAGGGACCGGAGCCGACATACTCGGTGATCTGCGTGAAGGGATCGGTCTTCGCCACCCGTTCGGGCATGATGGCGCAGATATTGGCGGAAGGCTTGCCGAGCGCCCAGGTCAGCCCGTGCCAGGGCTGCTTCAGCACGATCTCGAAGGCATTGTCGGCGGTGGGCCGCATCTCCTCCAGCAGCGCCGAGAGCCGGAGGCCGAGCACGTCCCGCTTCGACCAGCGGGCGACGGAGGCGATGCAATCCTTCGCCAGCACCGGCTCCCCATCATGGAAGCGCAGGTCCGGCCGCAGGGTGATCTTGTGGATCAGCCCATCGGCCGAGACCTCGTGCCCCGCCGCCATCTGCGGCTTGGGCTGGAAATCGCGGCCGAGGCCGAAGAGCGTGTCATAGACCATCAGCCCGTGGTTGCGGGCGAGCGTCGTCGTGGTCCAGATCGGGTCGATATTCGCCAGGTTGCCCTGCGGCACGAAGCGCAGGGTCCGCGCGCTGCCCTGGGCCGAGGCCAGCCGCGGCGCTGCCAGGGGGGACGCGAGGGTCAGGGCCGAGCCCTGCAGCAGGGTGCGACGATGCATGCGGCGATCCTCCCGGTCGGCCGTTGCACCGGCCGCCCAACCCCATGCCCCAGCCCGCGCCACCACGCAACGGGGGTCAGGTCTTGGCCATGTTCCAGAAGGCGGTCACCGGCGACTTGAACACGCCGGTCACGTTGCGCCGCCAGGCCGAGGGCTGCCAGTAGAAGCCGAGCGGCACATAGGCCATCAGCTCCATCGCCCGCTTGTTCAGCGCCTCGGCGATCCGTCGCGATTCGGCGGCGTCGCCGGTCTCGGTCCAGGCACCGCGCAGCCGCTCGATCTCCGCATCCTCCGGCCAGCCGAACCAGGCCTGCGGCCCATTGGCGCGGAGGAACAGATGATAGGCCGGCAGGCTGAGGCTCTGGCCGGAGGCGGTGGTGTGGATGATGCTCCAGCCGCCCTTCTCCACCGGCTCCTTGCTCGCCCGCCGCTGGACCAGGGTGCCCCAGTCGGTCGAGACCACCTCGAGGTTCATGCCCAGCCGCCGCAGCACATCGGCGGTCACCAGCGACAGCGCGTTGATCTGCGGATAGTCGCCCGGCGCGACCAGCACGACCTTCTCGCCGTTGTAGCCGGCCGCCGCCAGCGCCGCCTTGGCCTTGTCGATGTCATGGGTCTTCAGCACCTCGCTGCCGACCTCGTTGGCCAGCGGCGTGCCGCAGGTGAAGACGCCCTCGCAGGCCTCCCAGCCGCCCGGCTCGTTGCCGGCGACGGCGCGCATGTAGTCCCGCTGGTCCACCGCCATCGCCACCGCGCGGCGGATGGCGGGGTTGTCGAAGGGCGGCTGCAGCGTGTTGAAGCGGCAGATGCCATAGGTGCCGTCCAGCAGCCGCTGCTCCACCACCACCCGGCGGTTGCGGCGAAGCAAGGGCAGCAGGTCGTGCAGCGGATATTCCCAGTAGTCCTGCTCGCCCGTGCTCATGGCGCTGGCCGCGGTCGCGGGGTCGGAGATGACGGTCCATTCCACCCGGTCCAGCCGCGGCACCCGGCCGCCGGCAAGGCCATCCACCGCGCCCTCGCGCGGGACATAGCCATCGAACTTGGCCCAGACCGCGCGTTGCCCGGGGTTCCACTCATCCGCCATGAAGCGGAAGGGCCCGCTGCCGACGGGGTCGCGGATCTGCTGGAAGGCATCGGTCTGGGCGATGCGTTCCGGCATGATGAAGCAGGGGAATTGCGTCTGGCCCAGCGCCAGCAGCAGCAGCGGCACCGGCTTCCGCAGCCGGAAGCGGAACCGCCGGTCGTCCAGCGCCTCCACCTCCGCCACCTGGGCGGCCAGCACCTGCATGAAGGGATCGCGCCGCGCCCAACGCCTGATGCTGGCGACGCAGTCCTTCGCCAGCACCGGTTCGCCGTCGTGGAAGCGCAGCCCGGGCCTGAGCGTGAAGGTCCAGGCGAGGCCATCCGCCTCGGTGACCCAGCCCTCCGCCATCTGCGGCTGGATCTCGCCCTTGGCATCCTGGGCGCAGATCTGGTCATAGGTGAGGAAGGCGTGGTTCCGCGTCACCACCGCCGTGGTCCAGACCGGGTCCAGGCTGGTGAGGTTGGCCTGCGGGATCACCCTGAGGGTCCGCGCCGCGGCGCCCTGGCTGAAGGCGGGCATCGGCAGGATGGCGGCCGCCAGTCCCGCCTGCATCAAGCTGCGTCGTTGCATGGCGTCAGGCCCTCCGAATGCCCCAGAAGATCGCGAAACCCTTCACCCGGTCCACCAGGGTTCGCCGATGCGCGGTGATGGAGTAATAGGCCCCGGTCGGGATATAGGGCAGGCCCTCCATCGCCACCGCCTGGATCCGCCGCGCCAGCGCCTGCTGGGAGGCGAGGTCCGGCGCATCCAGCCATTCCGTCCGCAGCCGCTCCACCTCCGGCAGGTCCGGCCAGCCCGGTGCCGCGGCGGCGCCGTCGGAGCGGAGCTGGTTGTGGGTGACGGGGTTGATGAAATCCATCCCCGAGGAGGCGAAGCAGGCGATCGACCAGCCGCCGGCATCGAGCGGCCCCTTGTTCATCCGCCGCTGCGCGACGGTCCCCCAATCCGTCAGCACCACGTCGAGGTTGAGGTCGAGCCGCCGCAACAGGTCGGCGGCCACCTGCGCCTGGGCCGTGGTCGAGTTGATGTCGGTGGTGCCGATCAGCCGGACGCGCTCGCCCTTGTAGCCGGCCTCCTTCAAGGCCTGCTTCGCCCGCTCGATGCTGCGCGGCCCCTTCAGCGGGCCGAGGCCCTCGTCGTTCGCCATCGGCCCCTTCGGGGTGAAGAAGCCGCAGCCGGTCTCGATCTTCGTCGGGTCCGGCCCGACGATCGCGGTCATGAAATCCTCCTGGCTGATCGCATGCAGGAAGGCGCGGCGGATCGCCGGATTGTCGAAGGGCGGCTGCAGGTGGTTGAAGCGGAACTGCCCCGGCAGCGGCAGCGGATCGATCGCCTCGAGCTGGATGGCCCGGTTGCGCCCCAGCAATTGCTGGATCTCCGGCCCCATCTGCTCGAACCAGTCGATCTCGTTGTTGGTCAGCGCCGCGGCGGCCGTCGCCGCATCGGGGATGATGTTCCACTCGATGCGGTCGAAATGCACCACCTTCGGTCCGGCGGTCATGCCGGCGCCGCCGCCGCTGGTCGGCACATAGGCCTCGTTCCTCGCCCAGACCGCGCGGCTGCCCTGGCGGAACTCATCCATCACGAAGCGGAAGGGCCCGCTGCCGATCGGCTCGCGGATCTGCTGGAAGGGATCGGTCTTCGCCAGCCGCTCCGGCATGATGAAGAGCGAGGGATTGGCCGGCACCGCCAGCGCCTCGATCAGCAGCGGGAAACGCCGCTTGAGGCGGAAGCGGAAGCGCCGGTCGTCCACCGCCTCCACCGCATCGGTGCGCGCCGCCAGGGCCTGGCCCATCGGGCTGCGCCGCATCCAGCGGGTGATGCTGGCGACGCAATCCACGGCCCGCACCGGCTCGCCGTCGTGGAATTTCAGGCCCGGTCGCAGGGTGATGGTGCAGGTCAGGTCGTCGTCCGAATAAACATGCCCCTCCGCCATCTGCGGGAAGACGCGGAAGGCATTGTCCGTCCCGTACAAGGTGTCCCAGACCATGTAGCCATGGTTGCGGATAACGTTGGAGGAGACCGCCACCGGATCGAGCCCGCCGAGATCCGCCTGCGGCACGAAGCGCAGCACGCGGGCGGAGGCCGGCTGGGCGATGGCGAAGCGCGGCAATGCCGCCACGCTCGCGGCCCCGAGAAGCGCGCGCCGACCTGCCATGCTCAGACCCTCCTGATGTTCCAGAACAGCGCCAGCCCGCGCACCCGGTCCGCCAGGTCGCGCCGCACCGCGGTCTGCGAGCGATAGGCCCCGGCGGGAATATAGGGCAGCTCCTGCATCGCCAGCACCTGCATGTCCCGGGCCAGCGCCTGCCGTTGCGCCAGATCCGGCGCCTCGAACCAGGCATCGCGCAGCGCCTCCAGCCGGGGGATATCCGGCCAGCCCGGCCAGGCCCCGGCGCCATTGGCCCGCAAGGTCGGATTGGTCGCCGGCGTCAGGAAATCCATCGAGCTGAAGGCATACATGGAGACGCTCCAGCCCCCCTGCTCCACCGGCCCCTTGTTGTTGCGCCGCTGGACCACCGTGCCCCAATCGGTCAGCGCCGCATCGAGGTTGACGCTGAGCCGCCGGAACAGATCGACGGCCACCTGGGTCATCGCCGCCGGCACCAGGATATCGGTCGGCCCCAGCAGCCGGATCGGCTGGTTGGTGTAGCCCGCCTCCTTCAACAGGGCCTTGGCGCGGTCCAGGCTGCGCGGCCCCCGCAGCGGCTCGAGCCCCGCATCGCTTGCCATCGGCCCGCCCGGGGTGAAGAAGCCGGCATCGGCCTGGTACAGCGCGGCATCGGTGCCGACCGCCGCCTGCATGAAGGCTTCCTGGTCCACCGCCGGCAGCAGCGCCCGCCGCATGGCCGGGTCGTTGAAGGGCGGCTGCAGATGGTTGAAGCGCATCAGCGCCATCATCGGCAGCGGATCCATCGGCTCGATCGCCACGGTGCGGCCGCGGCGGAGCAATTGCTGGATCTCCGGCGGCGGCTGCTCGTACCAGTCGATCTCGCCCGATTGCATCGCCGCCGAGGCGGTCGCCGCATCCGGGATGATCTTCCACTCGACGCGCTCGAAATGCGCCAGCTTCGGCCCGGCGGTATAGCCGGAAGCGGCGATCGGCGTCGGGCTATAGCCATCGAACCGCGCGAAATGCGCCTGGGCGCCGGAGACATATTCATCCGCCAGGAAGCGATAGGGCCCGCTGCCCATCACCTCCCGCAGCTGGGTGAAGGCATCGGTCTTGGCCAGCCGCTCCGGCATGATGAAGCAGGGCGGCGCGACCGGGGAGGCCAGCGCCTCGATCAGCAGCGGGAAGGCCCGCTTCAGCCGGAAGAGGATGCGCCGGTCGTCCGGGGCCGCGATCTCCTCGACCAGTGGCGCCAGCTTCTGCCCCATGGCGTGGCGGCGGAGCCAGCGCTGGATGCTGGCGACGGCATCGCGCGCCAGCACCGGCTCGCCATCATGGAAGCGCGGCCCGGGGCGCAGGGTGATGACCACCCGCCGCCCCTCCTCCTCGACCACATGCCCTTCGGCCATCTGGGGCTGCGGCCGGAACGCCCCATCCGAGCCGTAGAGCGTGTCATGGACCATGTAGCCCATGTTCCGGGTGACGTTGGAGGTGGTCCAGACCGGGTCGAGCGAGGAGAGATCGGCCTGCGGCACGAAGCGCAGCACCCGGCCCCGCTGCGCCACGGCCGGTGCGGCGACCGCCGCCGCCCCCGCCGCCAGCAGCCCGCGCCGCCCGATCATCCGCGCTTCATGTTCCAGAACAGCGCGAAGCCCGGCACCCGCCCCGTCAGGTTGCGGCGGAAGGAGGTCATCGAGGTATAGGCCCCGACCGGGATATAGGGCACCTCGTCCAGCATCGTGAGCTGGATCTCTCGCGCCAGCTTCTTCTGCGTCTCCATGTCCGCCGCATCGAACCAGGCGTCGCGCAGCTCCTCCAGTCGGGGGATCGTGGGCCAGCCGAACCAGCCGGCGGCGCCATTGCCGCGCAGCGGGAAATTGCCGGAGGGATCGGCGAATTCGAAGGAGGCGAAGGCGGTGAGGAAGACGCTCCAGCCGCCCTTGTCGAGCGGCTCCCGGCTCGCCCGCCGCTGCACCACGCTGCCCCAATCCGTCAGGACGAAGTCGAGGTTCACGTCCAGCTTGCGGAACATGTCGCCCGCCACCTGGGTCATCGCCGCCGGCGCCAGGATGTCGGTCGGGCCGATCAGGCGGATGAGCTGGTTGGTGTACCCCGCCTCCTTCATGAGCGCCTTGGCCCGCTCGATGCTGCGCGGCCCGTTCAGCGCCTCCATCCCCGCGTCGTTCGCCAGCGGCGTGCCCGGGGTGAAGGTGCCCATGTTGGCCGAATACAGCGCCGGGTCGGGTCCTACGATCGCCGTCATGTAATCGGTCTGGCTGACCGCCGGCAGGATCGCCTGGCGCATCTTCTTGTCGTTGAAGGGCCCATGCAGGTGGTTGAACCGCAGGATCGCCGGATTGGGCAGCCGGTCGATCGCCTCCACCGTGATGTTGCGGTTGCGCCGGAACAGCTGCTGGATCTCGGGCGGCGGTTGCTCGTACCAGTCGATCTCGCCGTTCTGCAGCGCGGCCGAGGCGGTCGCCGCATCGGTGATGATATGCCACTCGACCCGGTCGAAATGCGCGACCTTCGCCCCCGCGGTCAGGCTCGGCGTGCCCGTCACCGGCTGGTAGGCCGCATTCCGCTCATAGGCGACGAAGCTGCCCGAGTTGTACTCGCCGGGGAGGAACTTGAACGGCCCGCTGCCGACCGTCTCGCGGATCTGCTGGAAGGGATCGGTGCGCGCGATCCGCTCCGGCATGATGAAGGCGGCGGGGTTGGAGGGATTGGCCAGCGCCGCCAGCAGGCGGGGAAATGGCCGCTTCAGCTTGAAGCGCAGCCGCCGGTCATCCAGCGCGACCAGCTCGTCGATCGCCGGCTCCATCTTCTGGCCATTGGAATTGCGCTTCATCCAGCGCTTCAGGCTGGCGACGCAATCCGTGGCCCGCACCGGCTCGCCATCGTGGAAGCGCAGCCCGCTGCGGAGCGTGAAGGTCCAGTTCCGGCCGTCGTCCGAGACCTCGTGCCCCTCGGCCATCTGCGGCTGCGGCTGGAACTCCGCATCCATGCCATACAGCACGTCATAGACCAGCCAGGCATGGTTGCGCGTCACATTGGCCGTCGTCCAGATCGGGTCGAGGCTGGTGAGGTTCGCCTGGGGGACGAATTTCAGGGTCCGGGCCGCGGCATTCTGGCCGATGGCGAATCGTGGCAAGGCGGCGGCGCCGGCGACGCCGGCCAGCAGGGATCGACGCTGCACGGTCAGGCCCTCCTCACGTTCCAGAAGAAGGGCGGTCCCTTCGGCAGATCGGTGATGCTGCGGCGATGCGCCGTGGCGACATAGGCCTGGCCCAGCGGCAGGGTCGGCACCTCCTCGAAGGCGATCGCCTGCTGCTCACGCGCCGCCTGCTGCTGCGCCGCGAGGTTCGGCGCGTCGAACCATTCGGCCCGCTTGGCCTCCAGCCGCTCGGAACTCGCCCAGCCGAACCAGCCGTTCGTGCCGTTGCCGCGCAGCGTCTGGTTCACCCCGGGGCTGAGCGTGTCGAAGCCGGCCCAATAGGTGAAGAAGATGCTCCAGCCGCCCTTCTCCACCGGCTCCCGGTTGTTCCGCCGCTGCACCACGGTGCCCCAGTCGGAGGAGACGTAGTCGACGTTCAGCCCCACCTGCTTGAAGAGGTCGGCGCCGACCAGGCAGAGCGCATTGATGATGGGGAAGTCGGTCGCGCCCAGCAGCACCACCGGCTCGCCCTTGTAGCCACTGGCGGCGACGTCCCGCTTCACCTTCTCCAGGTCGCGCGGGCTGGTCAGCGCCGAGAGGCCGGCATCGCTGGCGAAGGGCGTGCCCTCCGGGAAGAAGCCGACCTTGTCGCGCCAGGCCCCTTTCTCGCTGCCGAAGGCCGCGGTCATGAAATCAGCCTGGTTGATCGCGCCCAGCAGCGCCTGCCGCAGCTTCGGATTGTTGAAGGGCGGGTGCAGATGGTTGAACCGTGCGAAGCCGAGCTGCCCGGTCGGGTCGGGGATATCGATGTTGATGTCGCGCGCCCGGCGCAGCGGCGGCAGCAGGTCGTTCGGCGGATTCTCCCACCAATCCGCCTCGCCCGATTGCAGCGCGGCGGAGGCCGTCGCGCTATCCGGCGTCACCCGCCATTCGACCCGGTCGAAGAAGGCCCGCTTGGGGCCGGAGGTCCAGGAGGGCGTGCCGCTCTCGCGCGGCTTGTAGTCGGCGAATCGCTCATAGACGAAGCGGCTGCCCTGCACCCGCTCATCCGCCTTGAAGCGGAAGGGGCCGCTGCCGATGAACTCGGTCACGGCGCGGAAGGGGTCGGTATTGGCCAGCCGCTCCGGCATCATGAAGGGCACCGGCGTGCCGACCTTGCCGAGGGCATCCGGCAGCAGCGGGAAGGGCTTCTTCAGCCGGAAGACGATGGTGCGGTCATCGGTCGCCAGCAGGTCGTCGGTGCGCGCGGCCAGTTCCTGGCCCAGCGGGTCGCGGCGCTGCCAGCGCTTTATCGAGGCGACGCAATCCTGCGCCCGCACCGGCTCGCCATCGTGGAACCTCAGGCCGGACCGCAGGGTCAGGGTCCAGCGGCGGCCGTCATCCTCGACGGTATGGCCCTCGACCATCTGCGGCTGCGGCTTCAGCTCCGCATCCAGCCCATAGAGCGTGTCCCAGATCAGGAAGGCATGGTTGCGCGTGACATAGGCCGTGGTCACGATCGGGTCGAGCGTGCCGACATCCGATTGCGGGATGAAGCGCAGCACGCGGCTATTGGCCGGCTGCGCGATGGCGAAGCGCGGCAGCAGGCCGGAAGCCCCGGCCGCCGCGCCGGCGCCGATCAGGTTGCGTCGAAGCATCGATTGTCTCCCCGGAGCCGGTCTCGCGGCCATTGCGGGGAGTGAAGCGCGGCGCGGCCGGCCCTGCAAGCGGGACCGGCCAATATTGCGTCGCGATCAGGCTTTCTGGACGTTCCAGAACATCGGCATGCCCTTCAGCACGCCGCTGAGGTTGTTCCGGTAGGTCCAGGGCTGGAAATACTGCCCGACCGGCAGGTAGGGCACCTGCTGGAAGGCCTCCGCCTGCAGCTCGGCGGCGATCGTCTGCTGCGCCGCCAGGTCCGGCGCATCGAACCAGGCGCTGCGCAGCTCCTCCACCCGCGGCATGGTCGGCCAGCCCGGCCAGGCCGCCAGCCCGTTGCCGCGCAGGCCGAGATGCCCGGCCGGGCTGAAGAAGTCGAGCCCGGTGAAGAAGGTGAGGAAGATGCTCCAGCCACCCTGGTCCGGCGGGTTGCGATTGGCCCGGCGGGTGACGACGCTGCCCCAGTCGGTCGAGACCAGGTCCACGTTCATGCCGGCTTTCACCAGCATGTCGTTGCAGACCTGGGCCAGCGCATTCAGGCTGGGGAAATCGGTGGCCGCGAGCAGCACCACCTTCTCCCCCTTGTAGCCCGCCGCGGCGAGGTCCCGCTTGACCTTGTCGTAGTCGCGCGGCCCGGCCAGCGGCGCCAGCCCGGCATCGCTGGCGAAGGGCGTCCCCGGCGGGAAGAAGCCGACATTCTCCCGCCACATGGATTTGTCGGTGCCGATCACCGCCGTCATGTAGTCCGCCTGGCTCACCGCTCCCAGCAGGGCGCGGCGGATCGCCGGGTTGTCGAAGGGCGGATGCAGGTGGTTGAAGCGGCAGAGGCCGAGCAGCCCGGTGCGGTCGTACTGCTCGACCACCACGTTCCGCATGCGGCCGAGCCGCGGCAGCAGGTCGGCGGTCGGCTGCTCCCACCAGTCCACCTCGCCATTCTGCAGGGCGCCGGAGGCGGTGGAGGCATCCGGGATCACCCGCCACTCGACGCGGTCCAGATGCGCCACCTTGGGGCCGGAGATGAACTCGGCCTTGCCGCCCTCGCGCGGCACGTAGTCGCGGTTGCGCTCATAGACCACGAGGCTGCCCGGCACCCGCTCGTTGGCGACGTAGCGGAAGGGGCCGCTGCCGATATTCTCGCGCATCGGCACATTGGCATCGAGCAGCGCGACGCGCTCCGGCATGATGAAGCACAGCGGGGAGCCGGCCTTGGCCAGCGCATCGAAGAGCAGCGCGAAGGGCCGCTTCAGCCGGAAGGTGAGGCGCCGGTCGTCATCCGCCGTCAGCTCCTCGAGGGAGGCGAAGAGCGCCTGCCCCATCGCATCCCGCTGCGCCCAGCGCCGGATGCTGGCGACGGCATCGCGCGCCCGCACCGGCTCGCCGTCGTGGAACTTCAGCCCCGGCCGCAGGGTGATCGTCACCCGCCGCCCGCCATCCTCGATGCTGTGGCCCTCGGCCATCTGCGGCTGCGGCCTGAACTGGTCGTCGATGCCGTAGAGCGTATCGTAGATCAGCAGCGCATGGTGCCGGGTGACATAGGCGGTGGTGACGATGGGGTCGGTCACCGCGACATCCGACTGCGGGATGAACCTCAGCACCCGGCTGCCGGACGATTGCGCCAGGGCGGGCGCGGAGAGGGCGGGGACCGCCAAGGCGCTGCCCGCCGAGGCGATGAGGAAACTGCGACGATCCATGCTGGCTTGTCCCTCGTTCATGCGCGCCGGAGGTTCCAGAACAGCGGCGGGCCCTTGAGCACGCCGGTCAGGCTGCGGCGATAGGCGGTCGGCTGGAAATACTGCCCGGTCGGCACATAGGGCACGCCCTCGAAGGCGGCGCGGCTGATGGCATCGGTCGCCGCCTTGGCCGTGGCCGCATCCGGCGCGTCGAACCAAGCATCGCGCTGCCGCTCGATCTCGGGGATGTCGGGCCAGCCGAACCAGGCCTGGGCGCCGTTGCCGCGCAGCGCGTTGTGCCCGGCCGGGTTCCAGTGGTCGACCGCCGACCAGAAGGTGAAGAAGCCGGACCAGCCGCCCTTCTCCAGCGGCTCCCGGCTCGCCCGGCGCTGCACCACGGTGCCCCAGTCGGTGCCGACGTAGTCGACGTCGAAGCCCATCCGCTTGAACAGGTCGGCGCCGACCAGCCCGCAGGCATTGATGCTGGCGAGGTCGGTCGCATTCATCAGCACCAGCTTCTGCCCCATGGCGCCCGCCGCCTGGATCTCCCGCCGCGCCTGCTCGATGCTGCCCCGGTAGGCATCGAGCCCGGCCGTGGTGCCGAAGGGCGAGGCCGGGGCGAAGAAGCCCACCCTGTCCCGCTTCAGCTTCGGGTCGTCGCCGATCACCGCCGTCATCATGTCCATCTGGCTGATGCAGGTCAGCACCGCGCGGCGGACGGCGGGGTTGTTGAAGGGCGCGGTCAGGTGGTTCGGCCGGAAGGTGCCGATGAGGCCCATCGGATCGGCGACCTCCACCACCACGTTGCGGTTGCGCGCCAGCGACGGAAACAGGTCCGCCGTCGGCTGCTCCCACCAGTCGATCTCGCCGGACTGGACGGAGGCCGCGGCCGTCCCCGGATCGTTGATGATATGCCACTCGACGCGGTCGAAATGCGCCACGTGCGGCCCGGCGGTATTGCGCGCCACGCCATCCCCGAAGGGCACGTAGGCGGCATTCCGCTCCCAGACCGCGCGGGCGCCGGGCACCCAGTCCTCCTTGCGGAACCGGTAGGGGCCGCTGCCGGTCGCGTCCGTGATCTGCTGGAAGGGATCGGTTTGCGCCACCCGTTCCGGCATGATGAAGAGGCAGGGCGTGGTCACCTTGGCGAAGGCGTCCAGCATCATCGGGAAGGGCTTCTTCAGCCGGATCTGGAAGCGCAGGTCGTCGAGCGCCGCCATCTCCTCGGTCTGGGTCAGCAGCCGCTGGCCGAAGGCATCCCGCCGGGCCCAGCGCTGGATGCTGGCCACCGCATCGCGCGCCCGCACCGGCTCGCCATCGTGGAATTTGAGGCCGGACCGCAGGGTGAAGACCCAGCGCTTGCCATCGTCCTCCACCACATGCCCGGCCGCCGCCGCGGGATGGACCTTGTAGTCGTCGTCCACGGCGTATAACTGATCATAGACCATGTAGCCGTGGTTGCGGGCGATATAGGCCGTGGTCCAGAACGGATCGATGATCGAGAGATTGGCCTGCGGGATGAATTTCAGCACCCGCGACGCGGCCGGTTGCGCCAGCGCCGGCCCCGACAACCCAAGGCTGGACAGGCCCAGCCCCGACAGTCCCGAGGCGGCTCCTGCCAGCGCCGCCCCACCCAACACGCCGCGTCGGAACATGCGCAATCCCCTCGCCCATGGAACGGTGCGGAAACTACCCCATTTCAGGACCGGACGAAGCCATAATCAGCCGAATACCGCATGGGCCGCGCAGACAGTCCGGGCACCGGATGGAACCATCGCGCAGGCGGCACGATCTAACCGCGATCCGTCTCAACAACGCCGTATCCAGCCGCCAATTCGCCGCTGAGCGTCCCTCCACCCCGGCCGGAATCGACCGCCGAATTCGCAGGATCGGGCCACGGCCCGAACACCCAGGGAGGAAGCCGAACCGCATGCTGCAACGTCCCGTTTCATTCCTATGCTGCGCCGCAAAACGTGACAGGGAAATTGGCCTGCAACAGGCATGAAGCGCCCCTTGTCACCACGCCGTGGTTTGTCCGGGGTAAAGCCTCAGCGTATGCAATCCGCATTCAGGATGCACCGCATGACCACTGCCATCGCCGGCGCCGCGACGCCCACCTCTCGCCTGCGCGCCGCACTCGACCGCGCCCTCACCCCTTCGGCCCGCCGCATGGTAGGAGAGCTGCTGCGCTTCGGCGTCGTGGGCGTGGCCGGATTCGTGGTGGATGCCAGCGTGCTCACCGCCGGCATCGCCCTCGGCACCGGCCCCTGGTTCGGCCGCGTGCTGTCCTACCTCGCTGCCGCCAGCAGCACCTTCGCGCTCAACCGCGCCTGGACCTTCCGCGATGCCGCCCGGCCCGAGGGCCGGGCCGGCGCCGCCCGCCAATGGGGATTGTTCCTGCTCGTTAATCTGATCGGATTTGCCTGCAACTATGGAACCTACGCCGCGCTCCTCGCCAGCGTGCCGTATGTTGCGGTGCACCCAATCCTCGGCGTGGCCGCAGGTTCCCTCGCAGGTTTGCTAGGTAACTTCTTGCTAACACGGCGTTTTGTCTTCAGAAACGGTCAGTCGTGAGGACCAGCAGCGCGATGTATGGCGCAGCCATCCCCGTGAGCCCCGGCCTCGCGCAGCACTTCGCGCCAAGCCCGGAAGGAGCAACCCCATGCAAGGCGTGATGCCCCCGAAGCCGCGCCCCGGCGCCAGCCAGATCCTGCCGGGCATGCCCGATGCAGGCTGGGGACGCTTCGCCGCGGATGCCCGCAGCGCCGCCCGCCGCCAGGGCCCGCTGCAGGCGCCGCTGCCGCCGGTCCTGCTCGCCAGCCTGGTCGGGCTGCTCGATGCGCTGGCCATCGGCATCGCCGGCTTCGCCCTGCAGGCGCTGCCCTTGCCGGCCGGCCGGCCGGACCCGGCGCTGATCGGCTTCCTCGCCCTGCTCGGCCCCTGCCTCATCGGCGCGGTCGGCGGCTATGGCCATGCCGCGCTCTATGGCAGCCGCAAGGCGGCCCTGGCCGTCCTCGCCGGGCTGACCCTGGCCGGCGGCGGCCTCTCGCTCGCCGCCATGGTGCTCGGTGCCCATGACAGCTTCCCGCCCGGCCTCGCCCTCGTCTGGCTCGGCTTCGCCACGCCGCCGCTGCTCAGCGGCCGCCTCGCCGCCGCCCTGGCGCTCCGCGCCGCCGCCGACCGCACCCGCCAGCGGGCCGTGGTGGTGGGCGATGGCCCGCAGGCCGCCCGCTTCGTCGCCGCCCTCCGCGGCCGGCAGGACCGTAGCATCGAGCTGCTCGGCCTGGTGGACGACCGCCGGACCCTGCAGCCCCGCGCCCAGCAGCCGGGCGGGCAGCGCAACGGCCTGCCCTACCTCGGCTCGATCGAGAAGCTCGGCGACATGATCCGCCGCGGCGAGGTCGACCAGGTCATCCTCGCCCTGCCCTGGGCCGCGGAAGCCCGCCTCGTCGCCCTGCTGCGCACCTTCGGCGACTATCCCGTCGACATCCGCCTCGCCCCGGACCTCATGGCCTATCGCAGCGCC
Organism: Belnapia sp. AC561; assembly: GCF_979252845.1. Classification (NCBI taxonomy): domain Bacteria; kingdom Pseudomonadati; phylum Pseudomonadota; class Alphaproteobacteria; order Acetobacterales; family Roseomonadaceae; genus Belnapia; species Belnapia sp. AC561. Next base: position 7,591 of record NZ_CEEDBP010000008.1, on the reverse strand, counting down.
GGCCAGGCCGGCCCGGAAGCCGAGCGGCTGCGCCTGCTCCGCCTCGCCGACCGGCCGATCCGCGGCTGGGGCGCCGTGGTCAAGGCGATCGAGGACTACCTGCTCGCCGGCATCGGCCTCGCCTTCGCCGCCGCGCCGATGGCGCTGATCGCGCTGGCCATCAAGCTGGACAGCCCCGGCCCGGTCTTCTTCCGCCAGCGCCGCACCGGCTTCAACAACACCCATTTCTACGTGCTGAAGTTCCGCACCATGTACAACGATGCGCTCGACCACACGGTCAAGCGCCAGGTCACCGCCGGCGACAGCCGCGTCACCCGGGTCGGCGCCATCCTGCGCCGCACCTCGCTGGACGAGCTGCCGCAGATCCTGAACGTGCTGCGCGGCGAGATGTCCTTCATCGGCCCCCGTCCGCATGCCCCCGGCACCCGCGCCGGCGGCCGCCCCTTCGAGGAAGTGGCCGCCCGCTACGCCGCCCGCCACCGGGTCAAGCCGGGCCTGACCGGCCTGGCCCAGGTCCGCGGCTGGCGCGGCCCGACCGAGACGGAGGAGAAGCTTATCCGCCGGGTCGAGAGCGATCTCGAGTATATCGAGACGTGGTCGCCTTGGCTTGATCTCACCATTCTGGTTCGCACCTTGCTGGCCGTGGCGCGGATGCGTAACGCCTGCTGATCTCGCGCCACCGGAGAATATCCTTGTCCGCCATGAATACCCTGACGTTCGACCGTGCGGCTGCCACGCCGCGCCCTGCCCCCGCAATGGCCCAGCCGCGCATCGCCGTGCTGATCCCCTGCTACAACGAGGAGGTGGCGATCCCCCGGGTCGTCGCCGCCTTCCGCGCCGCCCTGCCCGAGGCCACCGTCTACGTCTACGACAACAACTCGAAGGACGGCACTGTGGCCGCCGCCCGCGCCGCCGGCGCCGTGGTGCGGACCGAGATGCTCCAGGGCAAGGGCCATGTGGTCCGCCGGATGTTCGCCGATATCGAGGCGGATGCCTATGTGCTGGTCGATGGCGACGACACCTATGACGCCAGCGCCGCCCCCGCCATGCTCGGCCAGCTCTTCGACCAGCGGCTGGACATGGTGACCGGCATCCGCGTCACCCCGCAGGAGGTGGCCGCCGCCGCCTATCGCCCCGGGCATCAGTTCGGCAACGCCGTCCTCACCGGCATGGTCCGCTGGGTCTTCGGCGACCGCATCTCGGACATGCTCTCGGGCTACCGGGTCTTCTCCCGCCGCTTCGTGAAGAGCTTCCCCGCCCTGGCCTCGGGCTTCGAGACGGAGACGGAATTCACCGTCCATGCGCTCGAGCTGATGCTGCCGGTCGGCGAGGTCCCCTCCGCCTACAAGGAACGCCCGGCGGGCTCCACCAGCAAGCTGAACACCTACCGGGACGGCTTCCGCATCCTGCGGACCATCGTCACCCTGGTGCAGCGCGAACGGCCGCTGATGTTCTTCTCCGCCGCCGGCGCCCTGATGCTGCTGCTGGCGCTGCTCCTCGCCGCCCCGCTGGTCAGCACCTTCCTCGCCACCGGCCTGGTCCCCCGCCTGCCGACCGCGGTGCTCGCCACCGGCTTGGTCCTGCTGTCCTTCCTTTCCTTCGCCTGCGGCCTGACCCTGGATACCGTGACCCGCGGCCGGCAGGAGGCGAAGCGCATCGCCTATCTCGCCGTCCCCGGGCCCGATTTCGAGGGCTCCGAGACCAAGGGCGCCCCGACCGGACGGCTGGCATGAGCCTCGGCCCCTATCCCGCGCCCGTCCACCTCGCCGGCGCCATCGGTCCGCAAGCCCCGACCGACGCCGATGTGGTGATCCTGGCGCTGGACCGGGCCGAGGAAACCATCGCCGCCATCGCCTCCGCCCGCGCCCAGACCGGCGTTGCGAAGCATGTCTGGATCGCCGACCAGGGCAGCAAGCCGGAGAACCTGGCCCGGCTCGCCGCCGCCGTCGAAGGCGCCCCGGATGCGACCCTGGTGCGGCTCGACCGCAACTGGGGCGTCGCCGGCGGCCGCAACCGGGCGACCGCGCTCGGCACCGGCCGCGCCGTCTTCGCCCTCGACAACGATGCCGAATTCGCCACGCCGGATACCCTGGCCCGCGCCGTCCGGGCACTGGACGACGAGCCCGACGTCGCCGCCATCGCCTGCCGCATCCTGGTCTTCGCGACCGGCGCCGAGGATCTCTCCTCCTGGGGCTATCCCCCTTCCCTGCTCTCCCGCGCGGCGGGCGCCTTCGACGCCGTCACCTTCGTCGGTGCCGGCCATGCCATCCGCCGCGCCGATTTCGAGTCTGCCGGCGGCTACGACGACGCACTCTTCTTCTGCTGGGAGGAGTTCGACTTCGCCCTCCGCGCCATCAATGCCGGCCAGCGCATCCGCTACCGCGGCGACATCGCCGTCCGGCACAAGGTGAGCGGCGAGCACCGCTTCTCCTGGTCCGGCACCCGCTGGTTCCACTTCGTCCGCAACCGGCTCTACATCGGCATGAAATACGGCACGGGCGCCGCGGCGCTGATGCCGCGCTTCCTGGCCTATCAGGTGAAGGGCGCCCGCAATGGCGTGCTGGGCCAGGGGCTGCGGGCCGGTATCGCGGCGCTGAAGCTGGCCCGCGCCTTCCGTCCGGCGCCGGGGCAGGAAGCCCTCTACCGGCTCACCCCCGCGGCGCGCGCCTATATCGCCGCCAATGATGCGGCGCATCGCGGCAGCATGGCCAAGCGGGTGCGGGCGGAGATCCTGGCGGCGCTGCCGGCGGCGGCGAAGACCTGAGGGAAGAAAGGCCGGGGGTCGCGGCACTGCCGCGACGGTAGTCTCCCCGGACCCCTTATCTATTTCTGCTCTCCAGGAATCAGGGGGAAGCCTTGGAAGTATGATCTTCCCCCCGAGGCTTCCTACGCCCTGCGCTCGCGGGCTTCCTGGCGCAGCAGGGCGATGATGGCGGGACTGTCCACCAGATAGCGCCGTGCCAGGCGCTTCGGGTCCTGCGCCAGCCGCCAGGCCCATTCCATGCCCATCTTCTGCACCGGTACCGGGGCCCGCGTCTCCTCCCCGGTCAGGAACAGCAGGCTCGCGCCGATGCAGAGCCCGGTGCCGGTCGCCTTCCCCCGCTCCACCACCGCATGCGCCACCATGCATTGCCGGGGCGAGCCGACGGCCAGGAAGACGAAGCGGGCGGGATTCTCCTCGATGAAGCGCACCGCCGCCTCGAAGGCCGCCGGGTCGCGCTCGAAACCCATGGGCGGGTTGTGATGCGCGATGCGCCGCAGCCCGGTCCGTGCCTTCAGCCGCTCCAGCGCATCCGGCGCCAGTCCCAGCACCGTCACCGGCTCGTCCGGATCGATCTCATGCTGGATGAGGTAGGCGGTGAGGTCGCTTCCCGGCACCACGGCCGGCACCGGCAGACCCAGCACCTTGCCGATCTGCGCGACGACGCGGCTGTCCAGCAGCCGCATCGCGGAGTCCGTATAGAGCTGCCGGATGCGCGGATCCCGCGCCAGGCGGACCAGATGGTCCGCATTCGGGGTCACCACATAGCCGAAGGGCGAACCCTCCGGCCGGGCCGCCAGACTGGCCACCACCCCGGGCAGCGGCAGGTCGGCGAAGTCGAGGCCCAGCAGCCGGACCGTGGCCTCCTGGGAGGCAGGGAGCTCAGAGGGCGAAGCGGAGCCTGAGCTGGAGTAGATTGCGCGAGTATTCATCTAATCCTGCGCTCGTCTCGATCCGTCGGGCATATGCGTAGGTACCGATCAACTGCATGTTGCGATTCAACAGGTAGCGTGCCGACAGGGTCAGCACCGCATCGGTAGCCTTCTGGTTCGGACTTTCATACTCACGACGATCGGCGCGAAGCTCGGTCCCGAGGATGATGTTGCGCAAATACTCGTGGTCGACCGTCACCCCGGCCTGGGTCCGCTGGTAGCTGACCGCATCCTGCCGGATCGACTCTTCGATGGTGCGGGAGACGTAGAAGCGCAGGGAGGTGAGCTGCGTCGGCGTCCAGGTCAGCGACCCTTCCGCCGCCGGCCCCGAAAGGGTCTTGATCGTGGGGCTCTTGTAGTCCCGCTGCCGCCAGCCGAGCTGGAAGCGGCCCTGCCAGACACCGTCGAAATCGTACTGGAAACCGGCCAGGGCCTCCCAGGTGAGGCTGTCCCGGCCGCGCGACAGAATGTCCGTGTAGGTGATGTCCTGCAGCCGGACGACCGCATTCACCGACCGGCCCGGTGCAAGCGCGTAGCTGGCGCCGACCGCACCGATCGCGGTGTTGAAGCTCTGCTGCGAGGTCAGGTTGCGCTGCCCGCCGATCGTCACATCCTCGAAGTCGAAGGTGCGGTAGACGGCATTGGCCTGCAGCCCCAGCCGGTTGAACTGGGTCTGGCCGATCACCGCCGCCTCGTTGGAGGCATAGGCGACCGGCTGGGTCAGCCCGGCCCGCTGCACGTCGAAGCTGTAGACGTCGAGGTGCTCGCGGTAATGCCGGTACTGCGCCGTGAGGTTGGTGGTCGCGGAGAAATCGTAGCGGCCGAAGCCGCCGACGCTCCAGTCGTTGAAATCGAGCTGCGACCGGCTGAAATACTGCCGGTTGTCGCTGCTGACCGAGGCGCCGACCGCATGGGTGGTCCAGTCGCTGCGCAGATCGACGTTGGCCCGCTCGTCGACGAAGCCGTCGGAGACGATGTTGCGCTTGCGGCCGAACAGGTTGCTGTCCCAGCCCGGGGCGACATCCAGCGTCCCGTCCAGCCGGTAGCCGCCCAGCCGCACGCCGAGCGGGTCGTAGTCCGGGCGCGTGCGGCTGGTCACCGTCACCCCGCGGGCCGTGTCGGAGGCGGTGCCGAGCTGGGCGGAAGCCTCAGCCAATGGCGCTGCCGCCAGGACCACACCCCAGAATCCCCAGCGGAAACCCGCGACCGGAAACCTTTTCACCACCATTGCCCCGCCATGCTGCGCCCCCAACCTGCCTAGCACGAGGTCGTCATCGCGTGTGCCTGCAACGATCACGATCTGTCATTTCTTGCCGGTCCGGCGCATGGTTTTGGCCAGCTGTTGCAGACCTGCCGCGCTTATGCGGCCAGACATCCGTAATTCTCCCCGGAGTTACCGTCGCGCAAGCCGGCTCGAAGGGGGTTGCAATTCGCCGCGGCCCCGATGCCTATTCAATCCAGGTGCCACCCCCGGCCCAATGCATACCGCAACCGCATCCCGGGGTTCACTTCTTCGCGCCAGGCGGGAAGACTCCACCGATTAACCCGATGCGGGCTGACCGGCGGAAGCGTATCATCCTCCCCCATGGCCGGCCCAGGACGGAGCCCAGCAATGGCCAGCATCGAAACACTCCGGCCGGGCGCACCCGGACCGGCCTCCCAGGTCGCCGCGCCTGCTCCGGCAGACCAGTCGCCGCCCGTGTCCGCAGGGCCTGAGCCGTTGCGGCTTGACCTCTTTCTCGCGGATCCCGCCGCGGACCGCCTCACCGGGCTGGTCGCCTTCGCCCTGGCCGCCGAGCGCCAGGCCGATGCCGCGCCCGAGACCATCGCCCGCCTCCGCCGGGATGCCGAGGTGGCGCTGACCGACCACGCCTTCCGCACCCTGCACAACAACGTCGAACGCCTCCAGCAGGAAGCGGTGCTTGCCCGGCTCGGCCATCTGCCCCGTCCCCCGGGGCTGCTTCGCCTCGTCTCCGCCAACCTCGTCGCCCTGGCGCTCGCCGCGGCCGGCGCCGGCTGGCTCGCGCTGCACCCCCAAACCCTGGCCGGTATCACCGGCCTCCTGGCAGGCTGACGCATGTCCCTCACCCGTTCCACACCCGGCGGCGCCGAGATGGCCGCGGATACCCCGCTCCGCCGGGCCCTCAAGGCCTGCCGCACCCAGTTCATCCTGGTCGGCGTGTTCAGCGGGGTCGTGAACCTGCTGCAGCTCACCACCTCGGTCTACATGATGCAGGTCTTCGACCGGGTGCTCGCCACCCGGGTGCTGGATACCCTGCTCTATCTCTCCATCATCGCCATCGTCGCCGTGGCCGTGCTTTCCATCCTGGAAGCCGTCCGCGGCAAGATCATGCAGCGCATCGGCACCTGGATCGAGCACCGGGTCGCCCCGGAAGGCTTCGTCCGCGCCCTGGAATCGACCCTGCGCGGCCGCCCCTACCGGATGGAGGCGCTGCGCGACCTGGCCGTCTGCCGCGGCTACCTCGGCTCGCCGGGCGCCCTGTCGCTCTATGACATCCCCTGGGTGCCGATCTACATCGGCGTCATCTTCCTGCTGCACCCGGTGATGGGCATGATCGCCCTCGGCGGCGCCGTGCTGCTCTTCGGCCTGACCCTGGCCAGCGAGCTCTCGACCTCCGCCCTGCTGAAGGAGGCCAATACCGCGGCGATGTCGACCCAGCGCCGGGCCGACGCCATCTCCCGCAATGCGGAAGTCATCGACAGCATGGGCATGCTGCCCTCGGTCATCGGCCGCTGGCGCGAATCGGTCGCCGCCATGACCGCGCCGCAGCAGCGCGCCGCCGACCGTGCCGCCCTGCTGGTCGCCGCGACCAAGTTCTTCCGCCTCGGCGTGCAGATCGCCATCCTCGGCGTCGGCGCCTACCTGGTCCTGCAGCAGGAACTGACCTCGGGCGCCTCGATCGCCGGCTCCATCATCATGGGCCGGGCACTGGCCCCGGTCGAGCAGATGATCGGCGGCTGGAAGCAGCTCGTGCAGGCCCGGCAGTCCTTCCGCCGGCTGCAGTCCTTCCTCGGCCTGCCCCGGCTGCGCCCGCCCGGCCTGCCGCTGCCCGAGCCGACCGGCAAGCTCTCGGTCGAGCGCGTCTCCTATGCCTTCCCCGGCCAGGGCGTCGCCATGATCAAGGGCGTGAACTTCGCCCTCACCCCGGGCGAGAGCCTGGCGATCATCGGCCCCTCGGCCGCCGGCAAGACCACGCTGATCCGCATGCTGATCGGCACCCTGCCCGCCTCGGCCGGCACCGTCCGGCTCGACGGCGCCGATGTCTACCAGTGGCTGCGGGAGGATTTCGGCCGCCACGTCGGCTACCTGCCGCAGGACGTGGAGCTGTTCGACGGCACCGTCTTCCGCAACATCGCCCGCATGGCCGAGGCCGAGCCGGAGGCCGTGTACGAGGCCGCCCAGCTCGCCGGCTGCCACGACATGATCCTGCGCCTGCCGAACGGCTATGAGACCGAGATCGGCGACAGCGGCCAGTATCTCTCGGGCGGCCAGCGCCAGCTCATCGGCCTCGCCCGCGCCATGTTCGGCCGGCCCAAGCTGGTGGTGCTGGACGAGCCGAACTCCAACCTCGACGGCGATTCGGAAGCGGCGCTGACCGCCGCGCTGGACCGGCTGAAGGAACAGGGCACCACCGTCGTCCTCGTCTCCCACCGCCCGACCCTGGTGCAGGGCGTCGACAAGGTGCTGCTGCTGAAGGATGGCGCCATGGAGATGTTCGGCCCCCGCGTCGAGGTCCTGAAGCGCCTGATGAACCCGCCCCGCCCCGCTGAACTGCCCACCGGCGCCGCTCCCCTGGCCCGCCTGGAAGGGAGTGCCGCCGGGGCGGGCGGAGGGGCTTCGGTGGTGAGGCTCATCGGGCGGCACTCCCTTCCAGGC